>JAVEZE010000034.1:0-18981 GCA_034003145.1 Spirochaetia bacterium | reverse complement strand
TTTTTTGGCATCAGGGTCAAAGATGCCTCCATGATTGAGTTATTTCACTTGTAATTTTGTTTAACTGAACCTGATAATCTATTAACATTTATTTCCTCATTTAAGCAGCATTCTTTTCCATTTCTTTTTTTCAAGTGTTGTTATTGCTATCAGCTCTTCTTAATGATATTGATAAAATCGAACCTTGTCAAAATGATATGTTACACTGTCAATATCTCTTTTTAATTTTTTCAACGTATTATCCCTGATTGCCTGCGATTCAAACACATTTTTAAGAACTTCCTTAAATCCGTAAAAAATAAGGATTTCTCTTACCTTGTTCAAAGTGTCATCCGACGATAGATCATAGGTTACAGATACAAACATAATACATAGTTTAAATATATTTTTACAGTTGTCAAACCCTTTTACTATGGGTAATAAAACCATTAGCCGATATAATTAATAATAATGAAAGAAATAAAATCAATATTTTCAGTATTTATCTCAATAAACTTTTACAAGGTAATAATACTTATTACGCTGCTGTCCGCAGTTTTCAATCCTTTTAATGTACTTGGGGAAGAAACCCTTGTTTTTGCCCCTTTTATCTCAAGATTAAAGGCATCTGAGCATAATTCACTGATAAATATTTCCTGGAAAGACTCAAGAGACATAAAAGGTACATATTTAATATACAGGCATACAGAAGTGATAAACAGGAATAATTTTTCAGATGCCTATCTTGTTGATGAAATTCCTTCTGGTGTTGAAAATTATTCAGACAGGGTTATAAATAACACTGATTTTTATTATGCTGTTATCGTAAAAAATTCCGAAGGTAACGCTTTTGACATTTTCCTCCCTTACCGGAACATAACATTAAAACCTGTTTCAGTAAAATCCAGGGAAAAGATCGGCGAAAGCGCAGCTTCAGTCAGATATCTAACAGCAGTTACAGCTAAAGACTCAATTATACTTGATTTCAACGCTGATTCAGCGGAAAGGAATCTTGCTGTCCTGCGGCATGATGAACCAATTTTCAGCAGGGAGGATATTCTCTCATCAACAATTCTTGATATAATACCCTCATACCGGAAAAGCTATACTGATTACCCAATTCCTGGAGTCCCCTGGTATTATTGCGTAATTGACGCGGAATTACTTAAGAATCTGAACGTTCCGTTGGTTCCATTTGAAAATACAACATTAAGCGCCGCAGAAATAGAGTTAACACCAGGACAGTATAAGCTTTCAAATCTTTCAGTTAAAAGAGCAGAACCGCTGCCTGGCTTTAGAATAAACAACTATCTTGAATCAGGCGGGAAAATTAAAACAACAAGAGATGATTTCAGTATCTTTCGTAAAAAAACAGATGCTTCAACAAAAGCAAAAATTGAATCAATAAAATTGAAATATAAAATTGATTATCATGTAAAACTTGAGCCTGTAACCCTTGATATGCCGGAAAACAGTGAAAAATATGAAGAAAATGGCGATGAACTCAGGTTATCCGTTATAGTTGAAAAATACTTTCTTAAAGAAAGATGGGAGGATAGTGTAAAAAACCTTCTTAACCTTTCTCGTACAGCTCGTAAGTCGCTTAAAAACAAGGTATCGTTTTATCTTGGACAATCATATTATTTTCTTGATAAACCGGAACATTCATTTTTTGAGTTTTTAAAATCATCAGAAAGTTTTTATCCTGAATCCAGAATCTGGATAGATAACATTCTTTTGTCTGATTAGATTTTAATTTCCAGCCTGTTTTCCCATGACTTTCCCGGTTCAAGCGATACAATATCGCATACCGGCATTACAGATGTATAGCAGTAAACACTATTTTTACATTCTTCTTCATTAAATATTTGCGCAGCTTTTTCTGATTTTATTATTATGTTTGAGCATGAGTCTTCAAATTGTATTGTATTGGATGATTTTTTAATCTTATCCTTCCTGTTCTCTCCATTGTTATAACGAAGCGATAGAAGAATGTTTACCCCAATTTTGTGATTAATTGCTGCAGTACCTGTATTGGTGATACTGTATGTAATCTCAAATTTCTTTTTCAAAAAACGGTACTGTTTTGTCAATTTAAACGATAAAGGTTTTTCACTGTTTTTTACTTTTACTGCAAGGGATAGTGTTTTTTGTTCCCGCTCAAAACTGTTAAGCGTGTATTCTTTTTCCGCGAGGCCTGCAATATCAAAGTCAATGAATTCCTGCACTGATTTGCACTCTTTATCATTTTCAATAATATAATCACAGAAACTCTTTTTAAATGTGTGACAGTTTTCTGTATAATTAACAATATCGCAATAATTCCATTTTTCTTTTAAAGAATCGAGTTCAAAAACCGCACCCCCCTCCAGATGGACAAAAGTGTTGTAATCCTCACCCAGATAAAGGAATTCATCAAACCCGTCCATATCAAAATCACTTTTAAAAAGCGATGGGATAAAGACCCCTTTTTGCCGTGTCAGAATCTCGGATTCAATAAGATTGTTATAGGTTTTTTCCCTGCTTTTCTTTTTTTCAGCTATTTGATCGCTGCTGAAATAATTATGTTTATAGGAAAAAAAGTTCTGTCCTGCCCACAGAAATTCAACAGCAGATTTTTTTTTATATTTATCTCCCCGAATTTGATTAATCAATGTCTGCACATGAATCATTTTTGCGTAAACAAGATTTATATAATAACAGTCGGAAAATGTTTTTTTATAGTATTCAGTGTTTTGTATATATATTTTGGTAAATTTCTGTATTTTTTTAAGATATAATGCAGGGCTTGTTATTTTAAATTCCCTGTCGCTTTGAAGCTGTGTAAAAAAATCTTCAAACCATTTTGCAGATTTGTTCTCAATATCTTTTTCAGAAAAGATCAGGGATATTATGGAATTATCTCCATTTACTCTTGTTTTCAGCAGTTTAATAAAGCTGTTTACGTCAGGTTCATCAATTGAGGCAAGAGAAGCATGAACCGGGAAGACATTAATCAGCTTGCCGCTCTCTTCTGTAATGAAAGTACTGTACAGATCTTGATTATTGCTGTTTCCTGCATCAAGACAATCGTAATCAAGAAAAACATAATCCATTCCGCTGTTTTTAACCGGAAGAATAAGTGAATTATCCCAATAGTTTCCCGGTATCCAGCAGCCTCTCGGCCGTTTACCGAAATTTTTTCTAAGAAGAGTTGTCAAGGCTTCAAGCTGTCCGCTCCGTTCCTGTGCGGAAAGCATTGGAAAGAGGGGCTCATAAAACCCTCCGCCCAAAAGTTCAACCTGTTTTCGTTTTTTAACAAGTTCTTCAAGCAGCATAAGTACTTCAGGGTGTTTATCATTGAACCATTCAAGCAGTACTCCGGAAAAATGAAGTACTGCCTTGATTTCAGGGAAATTATATAGTTCCCTCAGGAAAGGTTTAAAAACTTTTTGATATTTTTCTTCGGTTTCAGGCTCAGAATCAGCAAGATTCATTGAGGAAAAACCTATTATTATACTTTTTTCATTCATCCAATCTCTGCTTTAATGTTAAACTGCCTTTTTCAGGATAATTTTAGCTATTTTATCAGTTGATACAATGCATTTTGTTGGACATGCATCAGCACCATTCTTCCTTTCTCCATTTGCACTGTAATCAATTGCAGATAGAAAATTTTCTACCTTAAAACCGCCTTCCGGCGATTTCTTCTCGCATATTTTACATCCAATACAGCCAACTGTGCAAGCTTTTCTTGTTACTGCTCCCTTATCTTTTGAATTACATGCGACTACATAATCCGCAGTATAGGGAATCATCTTCATGACTCCTGAAGGACAAACTTTAACACAAAGTTCGCATGATATACATTTTTCCTTGTCTACGACGACCAATCCATCTTTGTCGTTGCTTATAGCATCTACAGGGCATACTTTGATACAGCTTCCCAGTCCAAGACATCCGTATTTACAGACTTTGTTGCCCTGGAACATGCTGTACGCGGCATTGCAGTCTGTTATTCCGTTATATTCAAAAGCATATTTAGCAGTATCTTTCCCCCCTCTGCAGTGGACAAAAGCGACTTTCTTTTCTGACGAGACATCAACTGTCAAATCCATTATGTCAGCTATTTTCTGTACAGACTCTGCTCCTCCTGCAGCGCAAAGAGCTATATCTTCGGCTTCTCCGTTCAATATTGCCACAGCATAGGCTGCGCAGCCAGCATAGCCGCAAGCTCCGCAGTTATAGCCTGGAAGAGCTTCTTCAAGATCAGTAAGTTTCTGATCCTTTTTAACATAAAGATACCTGGCAGCGATAGCAAGACCCAAACCGAAAAAAGCCCCAAGCAGAGAAACTGAAATAAAAGCATATAAAATAGTATTAAACATCACAGACTCCATTTATCCAATCAGGTTTTTAAGCAGTACTTTATCAAATGCCATAAAAGCCATTGCCATAAGCCCTGCAGTTACAAATGCTATTGGTATATTCCTGAATACTTTAGGCACATCTTCTGAATCAAGTTTTTCCCTGATTGTCGACATGATAAGAATCGCGAGAAGAAAACCAAGTCCGCCCGAAATTCCGGCGATAAAACTTTCAATCGCGTTATAGCTGCTTCTTACAGAAATAAGCGCAATTCCAAGTACAGCGCAGTTTGTGGTAATCAGGGGAAGATAGATCCCCAGCGCTTTATAAAGCGGAGGAGCAATCTTTTGAATAACCATTTCAACAAACTGGACAAGAGCGGCAATAACAAGAATAAAGGTAATTGTCTGCAGAAAAACAATATTAAACGGTACAAGTACATAATACTGTATTGCCCAGGTAACAAGGGAGGCCAGTCCCATTACAAATGTTACAGCAAAACCCATACCTACCGCAGATTCTACGTTTTTGGAAACACCGATAAAGGGGCACATTCCTAAAAACTGCGTCAATATAAAATTACTTATAAATACATAAGTTATTATTATTCCAATATATGACATATCTTCCCCCTATTTCCTTGTTGTATACCAGTTAAAAAATGCTTTTAAGTAACCCATAACCAAAAGAGCTCCCGCAGCCATCCCGATAATTCTTACCGGAGAATCAACAAGGCCTGGTATTGTAATTATCCCGTTAAAACTTCCCATTTTAAAAAGTGTTATTGTTCCTGATGCAAATGTTTCCCTTATTAAGGCGATTAATAACAGTCCGAGCGTAAAACCAATACCCATTCCCAGAGCATCGAAGATTGAAGGGATAATGCTGTTTTTATTGGCAAAAGCTTCTGCCCTGCCCAGAATTATACAGTTTACTACTATAAGGGGAACAAATACTCCCAGATTTTTATACAGCGCAGGAGAGTATGCCTGCATAACCATTTCAACTATAGTTACAAAGGAAGCAATAATTACTATGTATGAGGGTATTCTCACCTTGTCCGGAATAAAATCCTTGAGCAGTGAAACAAGGATATTTGAACATAAAAGAACAAAAATAACACCTGCCCCCATTCCAAGCGCATTTATCACCTTGGTTGAAACACCAAGAGCCGGGCAAAGCCCCAGAACAATGATAAAAATTGGATTTTCTTTGAAAATACCTTTTGTCAGTTCCTTTATCACGGTTGAACTCCTATTTTTTTGACAAATACAGAACCATATTCAAGTGCTTTCGCGATACCTGTAAAAGTCATTGTAGCCCCCCCTATCGCATCAGCTTCATCGGGCGGCAGCTGGCTCTTTTTAACCGGGAGAGGTTTATCCGAACCAGTTCCGATAAATTTATCCATATATTCACTCTTTTCAGCTTCTTTTCCAAGTCCTGGAGTTTCCTGGTTATCCATCAAAACACAGGAAATAAGTTTGCCGTTTTTTTCATAATTCGCAAGAATTGCAAGATCTCCCGCATAACCGTTCCCTATTAGTGCAAGGATGTAGCTTGCTGTTTCCCCGTTTTCAAGTTTTACAGGGTAATAGCTTTTGACTGTACTGTCGTCAATTAATATTTCACTTCCCGGTTTGCCTTCATTGTTTATCTCGGAAAGTGCTTCCTCAAGCGCAATTATTTTTAAATTCGCGATCCTCGGAGCTGTGGCTGCATTTACCATGGCAAGGGATAAAGATGCAACCGCGCAGATAGCGGTCAATTTTAAACCGATTAAAAGAATATTTTTCATTTTATTTTCCCTTTTTTCACAAGACCGAAAATTTTCGGCATGGTTACCCTGTCAATCATTGCGGTAAAAATATTCATTATTATAATTGCAAGCGATACACCTTCCGGAAAAGAGCCGTATACCCTTATAAGGAATGTGAGAAAGCCGCACCCTATGCCGAAAACAATCTGCCCTTTTCCGCTTAACGGAGAAGTTGCCATATCTGTTGCCATAAAAAACGCGCCAAGCATCAGTCCGCCTGAAAAAAGGTGAAAGAAAACATCTCCGCTGAAAAGACCTGCTCCGAACCTGAGTCCGTCAAACATCCAGATCAGCACGCTGAAGGAAATCAGGTATGCTGCTGGTATTTCCCATGTAATTACTTTTCTGGCAAATAGATATATTGCACCAGCAATCAGAAGAAAAGCGGAAACTTCACCGATACATCCCGAAATATTACCGAAAAAAAGATCAAAATAGGCCGGATCAATATTCACGCCCAAGGCTGATGCAAACCAGTCAGACATTGAAAGGCTGAAACTGCTTTTTGGATATGCAGAGAGGAACTCCACCGGACCGGAACTTTTGCCTGAAATATCTACAAGCGAAGTTTTAAGGTATCCAAGAGGAGTTGCCCCTGAAAGAGAGTCTATAACACTGTTTGTAGCTGGAGAACTCCATTTTGTCATTGTCCCGGTCCATGAGAAAAAGACAAAAACCCGTCCTGCCAGCGCCGGATTCATCAGGTTTGTGCCAAGTCCTCCGAAAGTCCATTTAACTACAGCTATGGCAAAGATTGATGCGACAACCGGCACATAAAGGGCTACTCCAGGAGGCATATTAAACCCTATAAGCAACCCTGTAATTACAGCTGTATAATCCCCAAGTGTGTTTTTTTTCATGACACGGCACAATAAATATTCAGTTAAAACTGATGATATTATTGAAACTGCGATAACAGATACAGCTCTGCCGCCAAACAGATAAACACCCCAGACAGCTGCAGGGGTTAATGCGATTATTACATCAAGCATAATACGGGAAGTTGAATCCTGATGATGGATCTGGGGAGAAGATGCAACAAGAAAGACTTTTTCATCGCTCATGATTTCACCTTTTTATTAGCCATTTTTTTACCAAGCCTCATCCCCTGAACAAGAGGAATATTCGCAGGGCACACATATGCGCAGCAGCCGCATTCCTTGCAGTCCATAAGATTAAGGTGCATTGCGTCCTGATATCTGCCGTGTGTTATATTTTTATACAGTTTTGTTGGTACAAGCCCTATCGGACACACCTTTACGCATCTGCCGCACATTATACAGGCAGTCTGAACACTTTTACCAAGTTCTTTTTCAGTAAGTGCAAGTATGCCGGAAGTCCCTTTTATGACAGGTGTATCAAGATTGCACATTGTAAAACCCATCATCGGGCCGCCCATAATCAGCTTTACAGTATCATCAGATATTCCACCGCAATCTTCAACAAGATCCCTGACTTTTGTGCCGATCCTCACTTTCAGGTTTGAAGGCTTACTGATGCCGCTGCCTGTTACAGTCAGAACCCTTTCCATTAGAGGTTTATTGAGAACTACAGCTTCGTAAATGGCAAATACAGTTCCTACATTGGAAACTACAGCCCCGATATTTATCGGCAGCTTGCCTGAAGGTACTTCCCGGCCTATAATTGCTTTTAATAGCTGTTTCTCATCACCCTGGGGATATTTAAGTTTTAAAGGGACAACTTCAATATTACTGCCTGATTCACGAGAAAGTTTTCCCATAATATCAATCGCATCAGGCTTGTTTTCTTCAATACCTATAAATATTTTTTCAGGATTCAATACTTTTTGAAGTATTTCAAGTCCTTTGAATATTTCAGCGCTTTTTTCAAGCATCAGTCTGTGATCAGCAGTTAAATAAGGCTCACATTCCACACCGTTAATAACAAGAGCTTCCACTTTTGCATCCGGCGGTACTAAATACTTTACATTGGCAGGAAATGTAGCTCCGCCAAGCCCGACTATTCCGGAATCAAATATTTTTGCCTGAAGCTCTTTGGAAGTCATGCTGCTCCAGTCAAAGGGAACAATGTTTTTTCCAAGCTGTTCAAAAGATCCTGATGGTTCAAGCACAACAGCTTTTGTTTTCATACCGTTTGCAAGGAAAATATCAGTTATTTCCTTAACAACACCTGGCGCTGGAGAGTGAATATTCGCTGATATAAAACCAGAAGCTTTACCTATAAGCATTCCTTCCTTGACTTCATCACCTGGTTTTACAAGGCATTCACTTGGCGCTCCAATATGCTGCGACATCGGTATAATAAAACTATCTTTGATTGCTGCATTTCTGATAGGTTCGCTATTGGTCAGATCCTTAAAATCACCTGGATGAACACCACCTTTTGGAAAAGTTTTTAATGATTTCATGCCGCTTGCTGTTTTCTCCTTCTAATCAAGAGTTTTATTCTTTCCAGGCTACCAGTTTTTTGTGTTTTTCTTAAAACCAACACTATTATTAATGTCAGCGGGTATAAAAAACTGAAAATAGCCGGGATTAGTAGCGGGGCAGCCGGAGCAGTGCTTCCTGCTGCAGCCTGAATAAAACCTTCTTCACTGATCATCAGGCCGGTAAGCCCTTTTCCCTTACCGTAATTTATATTATCGATTAACCACTTGTCTGTAAACTGGTTTACAGTGATTTTTTCTTTCCTGTAGTTATCTTTTTCCGGATAATAATGAGAAATACTAATATTTTCGTTATTCTGCGGAATAGAGTAATTTTCCTCATAAGGAAGTCTTATCTGCCAGGCAAGGTGTTTTATATATTCAGGATAATCAGGCAGGTTACCTTTAAAGCTGTTCCTGTCTGACATCTTTTTTAAATATTCAAGCGTTATTCCGCTTTCTGGGTATTTTTCAATATGAACAGGGACAGGATAGCGTATCCCCATGCTGTTGTCGCTGAAATAAAGGGGAATTATCGCTGCTGAGAGGATATACACTGCAAGTATATAATAAATATTCATGGAAACCAGGGTTTTCTTTTTTGATTCCCTCATTATTGAAACATTGTAAAATATTTTATGCACATATCCTTCCGCTTTTATGAAGCTGTAAAGTATTACTGACGCAATAAAGGATAATTCATAAAAAATAAGAAAAATTACTGTATAAAACGCAATCCGCATCTCCCCGGTCAATAACGCAGAAACAATAAAAGAGATTATTATTAAAACCGCTATTAATATTGCCCTTCCGCTGCCTGATCCAAATCCGGACAAATTCGCCATTCCGTTATTTATATATTTTTTAATAATCTGATTCATCAGAAAAAGAACATACCTTAATACAAAAAGCATTATGACTGAAGGGAAAAAATAGCCTCTTCCATTTATAAAAATAACAAAAAACCACGGGACAGAATGAAACAGGTATAAAAAAATATTTTTCGGGTCTATGTGGATAAATATAAAAAGTATTATTGCGTATAATATAATTGCAAAAGGATTAAAAAGAGGGTTCTCCCCTTCAGGCATAATCCAGAATCTGTCTGTTCCGATTAAAGAGGCAACAACATTCTTTACCGTCTGATAACCAGCTTCACTTTTAAGATAAAAAAGTGAATATTCTTTTTCACCCTTATAAGCTTTAAAATAATTACCTGCTTTCTGCAGAAAACTGTCAAATCTGGGATCGCTTTGATTAAATCTCTTTTCAATCCTGTCAATTCTGATTAATTGCAGTTCAGCAAAATCACTGTATTCCAGATAGGTGTTATATTTTGATACAACTTCATCGAAGAATCCAGATTTTTCAAGCCTTTCAGAGATCAGAGGTGTATAATCTGTCTCTTCAGTAATAAGAACATGATAGCCTTCCCGGTTCTTAATATTAAGTGTTCCCACAGTAATAACTGCAAACCAGAAAAAAATCAGAGTCAGCAAGAATGCAGAGATATAAAAAAGCATAAGTTTTTTTTGAAGCGGCAGATGGTTTATCATAAATATTTTATTCATAATTTTTTAAAGAACACTGAACGCAAGAGCTATAAAAAAACCTATAATTATCCCTATAAGTACTTCGGAAAAAGAATGACCGCTTATCTCCTTGACCGGATTATAATTAATGCCGAATTTTTCCTTAAGCTCAAATCCTATCTTGTTAAGCGCTCTGGCCTGCATCCCTGCAGAGCGCCTGACCCCGACCGCATCCCTTACGACAAGCATTCCATATCCGCATATCGCGATAAAAAGAGATGTATTAAATCCTTCCACAAAGCCTATGGAGGTTGCAAGCGCCGAAACCATTGCTGAATGGCTTGAAGGCATCCCGCCTGTTCTCCAAAGTAGAATATTGATATAATATCTAAACGGCATCTGTACAGGCTTCAGCATGATTATCAGAGTTTTTATAAACTGCGTAATAAACCAGCTGAAAATGGCAGAGAGAAATACCGGATTATGGAAAATATTATTTAAACCGGAATATGTATATTCCTGCATAAGATAATAGTCTTATGATAGAACCATATATTGTCAAGTAGCAGAGGTTAGATATAATTTATGGAAAGCAGTTTCAGAAGAATTGCCTGCGCAGGAGCGGATGACCAGGACAAAAGAATTGACAGAATATTAAGGATAATCTTACCCTCCCTTCCCCTCGGCATAATTTACAGGGAAATAAGAAAAGGGAGAATCAGGATAAATTCAAAAAAAACTGATCCCGGCAGACACATCTCAAAAGGAGATTCTATTGAAATACACAGATCACTCCTTCCGCTGCTGAAAATGGATATAGATAACTTAAACATGCCTGATGTGATTCTTTCCAGCGTAAAAAAGGAAGATCTGTTTTCCCTGGATATAATTTTTGAGAACAGTATGATACTTGCCGTGAACAAACCGGCAGGGATTGCTGTACATCAGGGAAGCAGAAGAAGCAACAAAGGCATAGCCGGGAAAAAAGAAACTACGCTTGATGAAATTGTTAAATCCCGTTATTCAGAAATAACCGGCCGGTCGCTTTCTTTTTCCCCCTCGCCTCTTCACAGGCTGGACAAAAACACTTCAGGAATTATTCTTTTCGGAAAATCGATTGAGGGGGCAAGAATAATTACAGAACTGCTCCGGGAAAAAAAGATTAAAAAAAAATATATCGCACTTCTTGACAGGTGCCTTGATGCCCCGGCTGAATGGACTGATTACTTATCACATGACACTGATAGAGGAATAGCGATAAGCAAAACTTTTGAAACTGGCGGGCGAAAAGCAGTTACCCGCGCAGTTCCTCTGCTGCATTCAAAACAACAGACACTGGCAGCTGTTGATATGGAAACAGGAAGGTATCACCAGATTCGAAAACAATGCGCAATCCACGGACATCCCCTGAGCTGGGACAGAAAATACGGCTCATCAGGCAAGGCTGCAGAGAGCTATATACTTCACTGTTTCTCCTTGAAACTTGAGCTTACAGAAAAAGATAAAAATCCCGGTTTCACTTTGTTAACATCCCCATTGCCTGAATCTGCATTGAAAAAACTTTCAAAAATCTTTGGTCAGGATGAGATTGAGAATATTTTCAAAAATCTTTCATTTTAATCTACTTGTTTTATTTTAAAAATATTTGTGTTATATTCATAATATGAAATTTTCCCACTATCTTGCATGGCTTTTTGGCGGAATCAAGGTTTTTGCTCTTGTAGGTAAAAGCGGAACTGGTAAAAGTTTCAGGGCTAAACTAATTGCCGAGAAATACGGAATTCAGCTGATTGTTGATGATGGATTATTGATACATGACAACGGAGTCATAGCAGGAAAATCAGCAAAAAAAGAAAAAGCTTTTCTCGGCGCTATTAAAACCGCTCTTTTTGATGATATCAACCATAGAAAAGAGGTAATTAATTCACTTAGAAAAACAAAATTCAAACGGATTCTGTTAATCGGGACATCAGACAGAATGGTTTTCAAGATTGCAAAACGGCTTAAACTTCCCCGTATCTCCAAAATAATTTATATTGAGGAAATTGCGACCCAGGATGAAATAAACAAGGCAATACACTCACGTAATGTTGAAGGAAAACACATTATTCCGGTTCCTTCCGTAGTTATTCAGAGAGATTACTCCCATATTATATATGATACTGTAAAAGTTTTTATGAAAAAGAAATTTTTCGACCTGGGAAATTCTCCAAAAGGTTTTGAGAAAACAATTGTAACACCTAACTATTCCCGGCAAAAAGGTATTGTGACAATTTCCGAGACTGCGCTGACCCAGATGATTATACACTGCGCTGATGAGTTTGATCAGACAATAAAAATCAACAAGGTCAAGGTAAGAACAGATATGAGCAGCTACAATATCAAATTATACATCCAGGTTCCCTATATGACTCAGCTTTCAGGAAGAGTGCATAATTTTCAGCAATATGTAATCAGCAGTCTTGAAAAATACGCTGGAATTCACATTAAAGAGGTTAATGTAAAAATTGAAAACTTTGTATCTACCTGATTTTGGAAAACTTACCTTTTTTGTTGTTGTTTTTTGTTTTTTTGTGCCGCTTTTCTCTTCTTTTCCTGTATCACCTGACGGAACTCCTGACAATAAAACTGAAACAGGCTATTACATATTCCATACCAGCGGCAATTCAGATTTGCCATCTTCCTTTTTTACCTGGTGTGATAAAAATATAGATTTCTACAATGATTTTTTAAGACTCCCGGGCAATAATTCTTCTTTTGAAAAGATGAGAATAACTATTTTTGATTCTGAAACAAAGATGAATAATTTTCTAAAAGACCGGGGACTTCCCCAGGGAAAACCGGTTATCCTTTTTCTGAATTCCTTACAGAATTCCTCCCCTTCTGGTGCAGGCAGAAAAGGAAGGTTTGAGATTGCGGCAATTGAAGAGGCCGTTGCTGGAAGGGATTTCAGAATCAACTGTTTTTACCAGTTTTTAAGAAGCAGTATCCCCTCTCCTCCAAAGTGGCTTGAGGCGGGGATAGCGCTATATCTTGAGGAAGAACTCAAAGTATCATCTGCACCTGACATCTTTAAAAATACAACCCCGGGAAAAGCTGTATACTTTTCGCACCTGAGTAAATTGATAAAACAGCAGGGAGAAGAAAAAACGATCCAGCAGATTAAAGAGCTGCTGACCGGAATGACGACAGATGATATCAATATGTATCTGATACACTCCTGGGTTATTGTAGAGTTTATGATGGATATGAAATACGGAACGGCCTACAGCCGGCTATTATGGGACAGTCTCCCCCTGCTGAAACCGGAAGCAGACAGCAGTGAAAACAACAGGATAATTGCCGCATATTTTTCGCAGTGGCTTGATATACCTCTATTTACGGAAAAGTTGCTCGACTTTATCGATGAATCAGAAAAACTTGAAGATATTTACGCGAAAGGCAAAAAGCTTTATGAAAATGGCGCTGCGTCCGAAGCTGAATCCATATTCAATGCGATTCTGTATGAAGATCCTGAAAACTATTTTTCACTTTATTATAAGGGGCTTATCCTCCATTCAGAAGGTAAATTTGATAATGCGCTTGATTATTACACCAGATCACTTTCAAGCGGAGGTGATGCTGCGTTGCTATGTTACGCATCAGGCCTTTCCTATTACGCAAAAGGGGATACGGCAAAGGCAGCTTTTTTTCTTGAAAAAGCAGCTGATATATCTCCTGAAAGATTTAAAGCACTTGCAAGGGCGGTTCTTGATGTAATAAATGAATTAAACTGATACAGGATGTTTAAGGCAAGTCAATTGTTTGATCATTTTCAAAAAGAAATAATTATCCCGTAAATTGCATAGATTGTATTACCGTTATCATTTTCAGCATTTTTATATCTTGCAGAAAATCCAATATTTTTTGTGAAATAAATGTTCCCCATTGCTTCAATAACGTTAAAATAATTTTCACTGTTCATAACCCCCTTGTATTTAAAATCAAGGCCAACAAATCTCATGAGATTTAATGACAGAGTAACGCCTAACAGCATAGATGAAGTTTCATCGGATATTTTTTCTTTGATTTGTGCTTCAGGTGCAGGACCTGCACCGTCATAGTCAATGCTTATCTCTGCATCACCCCTGCTTACAGCCAGCTGATATCCTGCCCACTGCAGAATGGAAAATGTGGAAAAATTGCCTATATCAAAATCAAAGTAGCGCCCTGCCCTTATGAATGGCACATAAAGTGTGTTTTTTATTTCTGCGTCAAATACAAAAGAAGGAGCTGAAATATTTTTGCTGAAATCCGGTTTTATTATTTCGATTCCTGCTCCAGTAACATACCTGCCGTTTTGTGGGTGGTTTAAATAGTAATCCCCCATAAGATGAAATCCTGTAAAATTTTCATTATAAAGGTCTTCAGCACCATAAATAAATGAGTTTATCTGAAAATAATCCGGCCTTATCCATTGCATATAAAGTCCTTTCATTATTGCAGAATCATCCTCATCGAGATTATAATCATCATCACTATATTCACTCTTTATAACCCCCGCGTAGGGGACAACATTAAAAATATCCGCACTTTTCTTACTGAATGTTAAAGACGGGTATTGGCTTTGGCTGTGAATAAATCCGGAAGAGGAGAAATAAAATATAAAAATCAGGATTTTAAAGGATACCGATAATTTTCTTATTTTCATTTTTCACTCCTGTAACTCAGTATTTTAATTTCTGTCTGTAAAATATTGTAGGATAATATTCAGGTAAATGTAATATTATTTATTGATTCATACTTTATATACCATTAATCAGGAGACTCACCATTTCTGCGGGGAATTTCAAAACAGCTGTCTTAAAAACCTCAGCTTCTCAGATTTTTTTTGCATAAAAAGTTTTTGCAGCCTAAACTTTATTGGATAGCAGAAAAGGAGAAAATATATGAAAGAGAAAAAAAAGCTTACTCATAACTCTGGTGCTCCTGTCGCGGATAATCAAAATGTTATGACAGCAGGGAAAAAAGGGCCAATGTTGCTGCAGGATGTATGGTTTCTGGAAAAACTTGCTCATTTTGACCGCGAGGTTATTCCGGAAAGACGAATGCACGCAAAAGGGTCAGGTGCATTCGGGACATTCACTGTTACTCATGATATAACAAAATACACCAAGGCAAAAATCTTTTCAAAAATCGGTAAAAAAACAGATATGTTTGTAAGGTTCTCCACAGTAGCTGGAGAACGGGGCGCAGCAGACGCTGAGAGGGATATTCGCGGATTTGCAATGAAATTTTACACTGAAGAGGGAAACTGGGACCTGGTAGGTAATAATACACCGGTATTCTTTTTAAAGGACCCAATAAAATTTCCAGATTTAAACCATGCGGTAAAGCGCGATCCGCGCACAAATATGCGCAGCGCCAAAAACAACTGGGATTTCTGGACTTCCTTACCTGAAGCGCTTCATCAGGTAACAATCACAATGAGCGAACGGGGGATACCCTTATCATACCGCCATATGAACGGGTACGGAAGCCATACATTCAGTCTTATCAATGCCAAAAATGAACGTATATGGGTAAAATTCCATTTTAAGACACAGCAGGGAATTAAATGTCTGACTGATCAGGAAGCGGAAATGATAATAGCGAATGACAGGGAATCACATCAGAGGGATTTACTGGAAAGCATTGATAAAGGTGTTTTCCCGAAATGGGATATGAAGATTCAGGTGATGAGTGAAGATGAGGCTAAAAAAACCAAATTTAATCCATTTGATCTTACGAAAGTATGGCCGCATAAAGATTATCCATTGATTGATGTCGGTGTTTTTGAGCTGAACAGAAATCCTGAAAATTATTTTGCCGATGTTGAGCAGGCAGCTTTCAATCCCGCGAATATTGTACCGGGGATAGGTTTTTCTCCTGATAAAATGCTCCAGGGAAGACTATTTTCCTACGGAGATGCCCAGCGCTACAGGCTTGGAGTCAACCACCACCTGATACCTGTTAACGCATCGCGCTGTCCATTTCACAGTTACCATCGCGACGGCCAGATGAGGGTGGATGGGAATCATGGAGCGACTCTCGGCTATGAACCTAACAGTTATAATGAATGGGATGAGCAGCCTGAATTTAAAGAGCCGCCGTTAAGTATCGATGGCGCTGCAGACCACTGGAATCACAGGGAAGATACAGACTATTATTCACAACCTGGAAATCTTTTCCGCCTGATGAACAAGGCCCAGCAAAAAGTGCTGTTTGAAAATACATCACGCGCTATGGGTGATGCGCCTAAGGAGATCAAAGTAAGGCATATTGGTAACTGCATGAAAGCTGACAAAGCATACGGACAGGGTGTCGCAGACGCGCTTGGCATTCCTTTAACTGAAGTAAAATAATACAGACGTTTTATTATTGCTGACTGATAAGAGATATTACAATCAGCATATTTTTTTAATGGAGGGTTGTTAATTAAAAAATATTTATTTATCGCAGCAGGTTTTACTTCTCTATCTTTTGGAGTTGCCGGTATTTTCCTGCCTATTCTTCCTACAACTCCATTTTTGCTTTTATCAGCAGCCTGTTTTTTAAAAAGCTCAAAATCTCTTTATAAATGGATAACAAATCACAAAATATTTGGCAGTTATATAAGTAATTATATAAAGTTCAGGGCTGTAACAACAAAATCTAAAATTTTATCCATATTATTTCTCTGGGTGATGATATTATCTTCAGCTGTTTTTTTCACAAATATAATATGGTTAAGAATATTGCTTGTTTTAATTGCCTCCGGTGTTACAACGCATATATTGATGATGCGTACTCTAACCAGAGAAATGAAAAAAAACAACTGAAGTTCTTAATCAGACAATTCATAACTTTTAACAGCCGCATAACTTCTAAAAATCTATTTTTTTTATTTTTTAAAATATTAACCCATGATAGAATATAATAAAAGGAGATTTAAAAAATGGCCGATTGCGAACTCTTAAAGGGTTGTCTTTTTTTCAACGACAAAATGCCGGCAGATTCAGGAATGGGTACAATCTACAAAAAAAAATACTGCCTTGGCGATAACACAAAATGCGCACGCTTCATGGTTGCCAAAAGCCTCGGCAGAGAGAAAGTTCCAACAAATCTTTATCCCAATATGTATGACAGGGCTAATGAGCTTATTGCCAGCGGATAATTTTATTTACCCTTTCTCTGATTTGTCGGCTTGAGATTTATTAGATAAATAAGTTTCCTCAGTGCTTTGGTCTGAAATGATTCTGCAGGTATTTTTTAAAATCATCATGTTATGGAATACGCAGTCTGATAAAGTCCTTTATAATTCTACTTATTACTTTTTTATGTCAATTATCTTTAAAATCTGTATTTATATATTATATTTTATATATTAAACAATATATATAATCTTTTTATCTGTTTACTGCAATAGATGATTCCGGATTATATATTTTCAGGGAGTAAATAGTATGAAAAATAATTTGTATTTTATAATATTGTTTTTTACTGTTCATATGGTATCTGCAACAGATTCTGATGCTGTATCATATTCGAAAACATTTCCTGTTCCGCCACTTATTCAAAAATCAGAACTTAACCTTGTAATGCAGAGGGGGACCCTGTCCCTGCCAATGGGACAAAGCAGGACAATGGGATTTAACGGAGATTATCTGGGGCCGACTATTCGGGTATCAAAAGACGATTTTGTTAAAATAAACATTGAAAACAAACTCATGGAAAACAGCACCGTGCACTGGCACGGGCTTCATGTTCCGGCAGAATATGACGGAGGCCCGCATCAGGTGATCAGGCCGGGGGAAATATGGAAACCTGAATTTGTAATAAATCAAAGTGCCGCAACATTATGGTATCATCCCCACATGATGGGAAAAACAGCTGAGCACGTCTATAAAGGGCTTGCCGGTATGTTTCTCATAGAGGATGATTATTCAAAAAGCCTTAAAATTCCCCAAAGCTATGGAATAAACGATTTTCCGGTAATACTGCAGGACAGGAGACTTGACAGGAAAGGGGTATTTGAATACCGGCCACGATTGCCTGATATTATGCATGGATATACCGGAAATATAATGCTTGCTAACGGCGCCTATAAATCAAGCCTTGAACTGGGGCAGGGCACATACAGATTCAGACTGTTAAACGGATCAAATTCCTCCTTATTCAGAATATCATTTTCAGACAGCAGGCCGTTCACGGTAATTGCAAGTGACGGAGGTTTTTTACCTGAATCAGTCAAAACAGATTCGCTTGTCATGTCTCCCGGAGAGAGGTTTGAGATTCTCATTGATTTTACCATGAATGAGAAGACAGCGTTATTAACGGAAATTGCAGGAGGAGATGTACATGAAGCCTTTAACATCAAAGTTGATTCTTCCAAAAATGAATATTTCCGCCACCTCGAATCATTTGATTACAAGCCTGTATTACTGAAGAGCGATGCGGTAATAAGAACTTTCAGAATGGAAAACAGGGGTATGGGTAATTTCTTTATCAACGGCAAACAAATGTCGCTTAAAAGAATAGACTTTACTCTTAAAAAAAACAGCAGCGAATTGTGGACAATCGAAAACGCGGGTATGGGAATGATGATGAATATTCCCCATTCCTTTCATGTACATGATGTACAGTTTTCTGTTGTTTCAGTAAACGGAAGGGATCCCGGGCCTCTTTACTCAGGGCCCAAAGATACAGTTCTTGTCATGCCGGGAGAAAGAATTGAAATAGCTCTTAACTTTAAGGATTATACTGGAATTTATATGTACCATTGCCATTTCCTTGAGCATGAAGATGAGGGGATGATGGGGCAGTTTGAGGTGTTGGAATAATAAAAAGCAATCTTTTAGTGCCGGGCCCTTAAATGATACGGAAGGGCTGGTTTAACC
>JAVEZE010000033.1:0-19215 GCA_034003145.1 Spirochaetia bacterium | reverse complement strand
TTCTAGTCAAGCTCATCAAGACTGTGCTGTTTGGGCTGCATGGTAGCAGCCTCAAGTTCTTCCTTCTTTCTTGCTTCGAGAATGGCCTGTATCGAAGCGTCAATATCTTCATTGCTTTCATCATAAAGCTTGATATTTTTATATATTTTCTGACCAGTACCGGCAGGGATAAGATGTCCGATAATGATGTTTTCCTTAAGGCCGCGGAGGTTATCAATCTTTCCCGCAATTGCGGCATTTGTAAGAACCCTTGTTGTCTCCTGAAATGATGCCGCGGAAAGAAAGGAATCTATATTAAGGGAGGCCCTTGTGATACCGAGAAGCAGCGGTTTTGCTATGGCCGGCTCTCCTCCTTCCCTGATTACTTTTGAGTTTTCCTCATGGAATCTGTATTTATCTACCTGGTGCCCCTGAATAAAGGTTGTATCTCCCACATGGTTGATTTCAACCTTTCTCATCATCTGTCTTACAATAACACCTATGTGCTTGTCGTTTATATGAACACCCTGAAGCCGGTAAACTTCCTGAATTTCATTCATCAAAAACCCCTGAAGCGCGTTTTCCCCAAGGATATCAAGAATGTCATGAGGATCGTTGTCACCTTCACTTAAAGGCTCTCCTGCTTCAACAAGGTCTCCGTCTCTGACAAGAAGATGCTTTCCCATTGGAACAAGATGCTTGTATTCAACTTCCCTGTCATCAGTAATTATGACAAGCCTCTTGCCTTTAACTATTCCGCCGAACCTGACTTTTCCCGATATCTGCGAAAGGACAGCAATGCTTTTTGGTTTCCTTGCTTCAAACAGTTCCCCAACCCTTGGAAGACCGCCAGTAATATCTCTTGTTTTTACACTTTCCTTAAGCAGTTTCGCAAGGATCTTTCCAGCTGCTACCCTGTCCCCGTCATCCACATTTATGTATGATCCTCCAGGCAGATAATATGCGGCAAGTTCATTTCCCTCATTATCTGACATAACAATTCTGGGCTGAAGTGTTTCTATGGTATAATCAGTTATCTTTTTTTCGATATTACCTGTATCTTCGTTTATTTCCTCTTTAAGTGTAGTTCCGAGAATAATATCGTGGTAGCTGACAACACCTGAAAATTCAGCAATAATTGGCTCTGAAAATGGGTCAAACATGGCAATTGATACTTCCGAAGGGACAACATCACCTTCTTTAACAAGCAGTTCAGCCCCGTTTCTTATCTCAACCTTCTGTTCCTGTGAGATTAAATAAATATATTTATCAGTAATAGCAACATAGGCAATATCTTTTGAAAGTATTTCTTCCTTGCCTCTTTTTATTACAGGGTTTTCAGCGATAACCTTACCGCCTTCTTCTACAAGTATCTTATCTCCCTGCTTTATCTCAATTGTATCAAGTATTCTGCTGACCTGTATAAATCCTTTTCTTGTAAAAAGTACATCGCCGTTATCAAGTTTTACAGTATTTCCTGTTATCTTTCTTACCAATACAGGATATTTGAGGTAAACACGGTTTTCCTCGCTTGCTTTGGTTGCAGCCCCGCCGATATGAAAGGTTCTCATTGTAAGCTGGGTTCCAGGCTGCCCGATTGACTGGGCTGCGATTATTCCTACAGCTTCTCCAATTTCAACCCGTTTGTTTGTGGCAAGGTTTCTTCCATAGCATTTTTGGCATACACCGAATTTTGAATCGCAGGTCAGAACGCTTCTTATTCTAACATGTTCAATCCCTGACTCTTCAATTACAACCGCAAGTTCATCTGATATTTCTTCATTTACATCAACAAGTATCTCACCGGTAATAGGGTGCCTTACCCTTTCCAGCGTATATCTTCCCTGAATTCTGCCGGCAAGCGGTTCAACAATCTCTTCGCCGTCTTTTAACGCGCTCATTACAATACCGTTAATTGTACCGCAGTCTTCCTCGTTAATTACAACATCCTGCGCTATATCAACAAGCCTTCTTGTAAGATATCCAGCGTCAGCTGTTTTAAGCGCTGTATCTGCAAGCCCTTTTCTGGCGCCGTTTGTTGAGATGAAAAATTCTATAATTGACAGCCCTTCCTTGAAATTTGCCCTGATAGGAAGTTCAATTATATCTCCGGAAGGTTTAGCCATAAGGCCTCTCATCCCTGCAAGCTGTCTAAGCTGAGTTCTGCTGCCTCTTGCGCCCGAGTTTGCCATCATGTATATAGGATTAAATCCCTGCCTGTCTTCCTTAAGTGTTTTCATCAGCACATTGGTGAGATCCTCATTTGTCTTGCTCCACACTTCAATTACCCTGTTATATCTTTCATCCTGGGTAATATGGCCCTGCAGATACTGATTATGTATTACAGAGACCTGATTATTGGCATCATCAATTAGGCTTTTCTTTTCTTCAGGAATAACTACATCTTCCATACTTATTGTAGAGCCGAATTTTGTTGCGTATTTAAAACCAAGCTTCTTTATGGAATCAAGCATTTGAACAGTTATATACGCGCCGTTATCTTTATAGCATTTGGCAACCATTGCCTTAAGTTCTTTGTCTGTAAGAGAGTCATTGATATACTCAATCTCTTCCGGCATGGCTTCGTTGAAAATAAGCCTTCCAGGAGTTGTTTCTATATACTTTCCATCAACCTGCACCTTGCAAAGTGCCTGATAATCAAGAGATTTTGCATCAATCGCCATAAGAACTTCGTCAAATGAGTGATAATATCTCCCTTCCCCCTTTGCCCCTTTTCTCGCTACAGTAAGATAATTTATACCCAGTACCATATCGAGAGACGGAAAAACAATCGGGCTGCCGTTTGCCGGATTGAGAAGATTGTTGATTGACAGCATAAGCGTCCAGCACTCAATCTGCGCAGCCTGGGTTAACGGTACATGCACTGCCATCTGGTCGCCGTCAAAGTCGGCGTTATATGCATGGCAGACAAGAGGATGGAGTTTTATTGCCTTTCCCTGGACAAGTACAGGTTCAAAAGCCTGTATACCAAGCCGGTGAAGGGTCGGTGCCCTGTTAAGCAGTACAGGGTGTTCCCTTACTACCTCGTCAAGAACTGCCCAGACTTCAGCTGTTTCCTGTTCAACAAGTGTTTTGGCTTTCTTTATATTATAAACAACATCTTTTTCTACAAGTTTTTTCATTATGAAAGGCTTGTAGAGTTCCAATGCCATCTTGGCCGGAAGTCCGCACTGATGGAGACTTAGCTCAGGGCCGACTACAATTACCGAACGCCCTGAATAGTCAACCCTTTTACCGAGAAGGTTCTGTCTGAACCTCCCCTGTTTTCCCTTAAGCATGTCGGAAAGGGATTTAAGCGGCCTGTTGGCAGAGCCTTTAACTACTTTTTTCTTTTTGGAATTATCAAACAACGCGTCAACTGCTTCCTGAAGCATTCTCTTCTCATTCCTGATTATAATATCAGGAGCGTTTAAAGCCATAAGCCGTTTAAGCCTGTTGTTTCTGTTGATTACCCTTCTGTAAAGATCGTTAAGATCTGATGTAGCAAAGCGTCCTCCTTCAAGCTGGACCATGGGCCTGAGCTCGGGAGGGATGACAGGGATTACATCAAGAATCATCCATTCCGGTTTGTTTTTGGAATCCCTGAAATTTTCAACTATTTCTATTCTTTTAAGCAGCCTTCTGTCTGATTTTGCCCCTTTTTCAACCATTTTTATTCTAAGTTCTGTTGAAAGAGAGTCAAGATCAATAGTTTCAAGAAGAGTTCTTATCGCTTCTGCGCCGATACCGGCGGTAAAACTCATTCCGTATCTTTCCACTGCCTCATTATAGTCTTCCTCGGAGAGGAGATCGTGTTTTTTAAGCTCTGTATCGCCTGCGTCAATTACAATATATTTTTCATAATAAAGAATTGATCTAAGCGAGGCAACTGTAAGATCAAGGAGAAGCCCCATCCTTGAGGGGACAGACCTGTAGTACCAGATATGGGAAACAGGGGAGGCAAGTTCTATATGCCCCATTCTTTCCCTTCTGACCTTGAAGTGAGTTACCTCAACGCCGCATCTGTCGCATATTACCCCTTTATACCTTATGGACTTGAATTTACCGCAGTAACATTCCCATTCCTTGGTAGTACCGAATATCCTTTCACAGAAAAGACCGTCTTTTTCCGGACGGAGCGTTCTGTAATTAATTGTTTCCGGTTTTTTCACCTCGCCGTAAGACCATGCCTTGATCTGTTCCGGCGAAGCAAGTTTTATCATAATATTGTCAAAATCCTGCATTTCTCTCATCAATAACACCCCTTCCTGGTTAGAAATTGGTCCCCTGTCTGTTTATGAGTTCTTCATCCCTTTCTGTAAGGGGAACCTGTCTTCCTCTGGAGTCCCAGATCGAGATATCAAGCGCCAGTCCCCTGAGTTCCTGTACAATTACGTTAAATGCCTCAGGTATTCCCGCAGCAGAGTTAGGCTCACCCTTTACTATGCTTTCATATATTTTGGCACGTCCTGCCATATCATCAGATTTGATAGTAATAAATTCCTGCAGAGTATTGGCCGCGCCGTATGCCTCAAGCGCCCAAACTTCCATCTCGCCAAGCCTCTGTCCGCCGAACTGGGCCTTGCCGCCGAGCGGCTGCTGTGTCACAAGCGAATATGGGCCGGTTGACCTTGCATGCATCTTGTCATCAACAAGGTGATGAAGCTTCAGCATGTAAACGCAGCCTACCATGACCGGATTTTCAAACGGCTCACCGGTAAGTCCGTCGTAAAGAGTTATCTTTGACGTTTCAGAAAGATTAGCCTCTTTAAGTTTTCCAGCTATCATTTCATTTGTTGCAGACTGGAATACAGGAGTCGCGTATTTTTCTCCAAGCACATAACCTGCCCACCCGAGGCTGGTTTCCATCAGCTGTCCAAGGTTCATACGGGAAGGGACGCCAAGCGGATTCAGACAGATGTCAACAGGCGTTCCGTCTGCCATATGCGGCATATCCTCTTCAGCAAGTACGCGGGATACTACACCCTTGTTGCCGTGCCTTCCTGCCATCTTGTCCCCTTCCTGGAGTTTTCTTTTGGTTGCGATAAGTATTTTAACAACCTCATCAACTCCGGGATTAAGATCATCCCCTTCAGCTCTTTTCAATCTCTGTATATCTATAATTGTCCCTTCAACACCGTGAGGAACTCTCAATGATGTATCACGGACTTCTTTTGCTTTTTCACCGAAAATTGAATTCAGAAGTTTAAACTCGGGAGTTGTTTCTGTCTCTGATTTGGGAGTAACCTTTCCGACAAGGATGTAGCCTGATTTCACTTTAGCCCCGATTCTTATAATCCCTTCCTCATCAAGCTGCTCAAGTGCTTTTTCCCCGATATTTGGAATATCCCGGGTCAGCTTTTCTGTTCCAAGCTTGGTTTCCCTTACCTCTGTAATAAATTCCTTTATATGAATTGATGTAAAAACATCGTCCTTGACTACTTTTTCGGAAATAAGGATCGCATCCTCGTAGTTATATCCATTCCAGGGAAGAAAAGCCACAAGAACATTCCGGCCAAGGGCAAGCTCACCAAAAGATGTTGCAGACCCGTCGCCCAGAACCTCTCCCTTTTCTACCACATCTCCAGGTTTTACAAGAGGCTTCTGCGTAAAACAGGTATCCTGGTTTGTCCTTTGGTATTTAAGGAGTTTGTAATTATCCTCAAACCCTTCTTCATTCTGCACAACAATCTTTTCCGCTGAAACATAGGTAACAGTTCCCGCGTTTCTGGCTTTTATCACAACTCCGGAATCATAGGCTGTCTTGGCTTCCATACCTGTCCCCACTATCGGAGATTCAGGAAATAAAAGAGGGACTGCCTGTCTCATCATGTTTGATCCCATCAGCGCCCTGTTCGCGTCATCATGCTCAAGGAACGGAACCAGGGAAGTTGAAACAGAAATAACCTGTTTCGGTGAAACATCCATATACTGTATTCCGGCCGGAGCTCTTGTCGTATAGTCGCCTGCCTTTCTTACCGATATCTGTTCTGCGGTAAAACTACCGTCTTCGTTGATCGGGGCATTAGCCTGTGCTATATAGTATTTTTCCTCATCTATCGCGGAAAGATATTCAACCTCTGTAGTCGCCCGGCCTCCTACAACCTTTCTGTAAGGTGTTTCAAGAAAACCGTAATCATTTACCTTGGTATAGTTTGCAAGAGAAACAATAAGACCGATATTCGGCCCTTCAGGCGTCTCGATAGGACACATTCTTCCGTAATGGGTATAGTGTACATCCCTTACTTCAAAACCAGCCCTGTCTCTCGAAAGCCCTCCTGGGCCCAGCGCGTTAAGGCGCCTTTTGTGGGTAAGTTCAGAAAGAGGGTTTACCTGATCCATAAACTGGGAAAGCTGGCTTGATCCGAAGAATTCCTTGATTGCAGCTACAATCGGTTTTATTGAAATAAGATCCTGAGGCTTTATGGTATCTGTCTCTTTAAGAGACATTCTTTCTTTTGCGATTCTTTCCATTCTGACAAATGCTGTTTTTAAATGGTTGGCAAGAAGCTCTCCAACCGACCTTACCCTTCTGTTTCCAAGGTGGTCAATATCATCAACATTTTCTTCGCCAATATAGACCTTGATAAGATAGAACATGGTATTTGTAACATCTTCTTTCGTAAGTACCTGATCATCAAGGTGCGGATTATAATCATACTTTTTGTTAAGCTTGTACCTTCCGACTCTTCCAAGATCATACCGCCTTGTTGAAAAAAACATGGATTTAAGATCTTTTTCAGCGCTTTCAACAGTAATGGGTTCGCCGGGAAGGAGAACAGAGTATACAGCAGAGAGCGCATCATCTTTTGTCGGTTCGTCAGTATCGGAATCATCTCTTACATATTTAATATCTTCCATCTCAAAACAGTTAAGAATTATGTTTGAGTGAAGAGATTCATCATTTTCAAAATCAATTACCTCAATCTCATCAATGCCTGAATGAAGCAGCTCATCAATGTCATGAAGAAGTATTTTTTCCCCTGCCCTGTATAATTTTTTGGTCTCCCCTGCTTCAGTCTCTACAAATACTGTTGTTGCAGCTATGGAACCGATAAGAAATTCCTTCTCATCAGGAGGACAGTCGAGATTGATTTTTTTTGTTTTATAAAAAAGGGAAATAATCTCTTCCCTGGTTTCAAACCCCAATGCACGGAGCAACATAGTCCCCAGAATTCTTTTTTTCCTGTCAATTTTTGCATAAATAAGGTCTTTTTTGTGATCAATCTCAAATTCAAGCCATGAGCCTTTATAAGGGATAATTCTTGATGAATAAATACCCTTGTCATAGGAAAAAACAACACCCGGAGATCTGTGGATCTGGCTTACAACAACCCTTTCAGCTCCATTAATTATAAAAGTTCCCCTTTCTGTCATTAAAGGGATATCGCCAATATATATAAGTTTTTGCCGGATTTCTCCGGTTTCCTGAAAAATCAGATTTATCCGTGCTTTAAGGGGGACAGCGTAAGTTACGCCCTTCTGTTTACATTCAAACTCGCCAAGCTTGATGCCGTCTTCATCAAGAACATATTGAGTATATTCCAGCAACATATCGCCATTCGGACTTTCTATCGGGAAAATGCTTTGAAATACTTCCTCAAGCCCCTGCTCATTAAGCGGCTGTCCGCTTAAAAGCGTGTCTCTCTGAAGAAATTTTTCATATGATGAAAGCTGAATATCCACAAGTCCAGGTAAATCCATGACTTCATGATACTCTTTTCCGATATATTGCCGCTTAATAGCCTTAGTCCTATCAAGCATTAATCATACCCCCTACTGATAAATATACCGGCAGTAAATTTTGCCGGCATAACTTACAGCCCGAACCTGCCGGGCTGTAACATGAGAATTTCACGATGTTTTAAAAACCAGAAAACTATTTAACCTCAACAACAGCTCCAGCTGCTTCCAGCTTCTCCTTGAGTGTTTTAGCTTCATCTTTTGAAACACCTTCTTTAATTTTCTGAGGAGCACCCTCAACAAGATCTTTTGCCTCTTTAAGGCCAAGACCTGTAATTGCCCTTACTTCCTTGATAACAGGAATTTTCTTTGTGTCATCAAATTTGGCAAGAATTACATCAAATTCTGTCTGTTCTTCTGCTGCTTCAGCTGCCGCTGCCGCAGGTGCTGCCGCTGCAACCGGAGCTGCTGCTGTTACACCGAATTTTTCTTCCATAGCTTTGACAAGTTCTGAAACTTCAAGAACTGTCATTCCTGCGATAGCTTCCAGGATTTCATCTTTTGATTTTGTAGCCATATTATCTTCTCCTTATCATTTTTTTCAGCAGTAGCATGGCGGATCCGAAGACTAATGCTGAATATTTATAAACCGTAATAATACGGGTTAGTTCCCTTCCTTCTGGTCAGCAACTGCCTGCAGTGTTCTTGCAAGCTTCTGAACAGGAGCGTTTAGTACATAAACAAGGTTCTGCACAGGTGCTTTCATTGTTCCCATAAGCATGGAGATAAGCTCTATTCTTGTCGGGAGCTTTGAAAAAGCCTCAAGCTGTGTTTTATCAAACAGATTGCCGTCTATATAGCCGCCTTTGACCTGGACCGGCGTCTCTTTCGCATAATCAAACAACGCTTTGGCAGCAGGTCCTGCCTCTCCCGTTACCAGGGCTACCGCAGTAGGGCCTACCAGCAAAGGATCAAGTCCGTCAACTCCCATGGTTTTGAAAGCAATTTTGGCATATCTGTTCTTTACAACCTTATACTCAGCGCCGAATTCCCTCATCTTTCTTCTGAGTCCGGTTATCTGCTCAACAGTAAGACCCCTGTAATCAGTTACAATAAAATCAGAAGCTGTTTCAAGCTTTCCCTTGATATCTGCTACAGCTTCTTCCTTTGCAGGATGTATCTTTGTTATATATTCTGTCATATCTTTATCCTCTCTACCGGTCGAATGAAACCCTGACACCAGGGCCCATTGTTGATGAAACAGCTACTGAGATAAAAAAGTCGCCTTTGGTATCTGCCGGTTTTTTTCTCTCAACCTCAGCAACCACAGCCTGTATATTTTCCACAACCTGGGCAACTTCATTTGATACTTTACCTACAGCAAGATGCAGAACCCCTGTTTTATCAGAGCGGAATTCAACTCTTCCCTTCTGTAGTTCTTTTAAAGCTTCCTTGATGTTGAACGTGACAGTCTGTGTTTTCGGGTTCGGCATCAGCCCTCTTCTTCCAAGAATAGGGCCCAGTCTTCCGACATCCTTCATCATATCAGGCGTAGCTACCGCGACATCAAAATCAAGCCAGCCGTTTTTAATCTTTTCAACAAGATCAGCATCACCTACATAAGCAGCTCCAGCCTCTCTTGCCTCTTCCGCCTTATCCCCTTTAGCAAAAACAAGGATTTTTTTATCCCCTGTAAACTGATGAGGGAGAACCAGTGTATCTCTTACTGCCTGGGCTTTTTTAAGCTTGAGTCTTATGGAAAGCTCTATTGTTTCATCAAATTTCGCAAAAGCGATCTTTTTTACTATACCTACAGCTTCTTCATAAGAATAGAGCGCTGTTTTATCATAACCCTTCAGGGCTTCAAGATATTTTTTTCCTCTTGTCATAACTTTATGCCTCCACCTCTATTCCCATGCTTCTTGCTGTTCCTGCGACAATCTTCATTGCAGCTTCAATATCATTGGCGTTAAGGTCAGGCATTTTTATTTCCGCAACCTTTTTAAGCTCTGCCTTTGATATTTTGGCAACTTTAACCTTGTGAGGCTCAGCTGAAGCTTTTGCAAGATTACATGCTTTTTTAAGTAGCACAGACGCAGGAGGTGTTTTTGTGATAAAAGAAAAAGTTTTATCCGCAAAAACTGTAATAACAACAGGAATTGTAAGCCCCTGTTCCAGGTTTTTTGTTCTGTCGTTAAACTGCTGAACAAATTGAGGAGCGCTTACACCGTGAGGCCCGAGCGCAGGACCTACGGGAGGAGCTGGTGTTGCTTTCCCGGCCGGAACCTGCAGCTTGATATAAGCTGTAATTTTTTTCTTGGCCATTTATTTCTCCAATATGTGGTAAACGTTTCTTTTTACAAGAAACTCCCAGTCTAAAACCGGTAAAACTTACCGGATAAGGATAAGAGCTTTAAGTACAGCCAAAACTGAGGCTTAAAGTCTGAATATTATGCAAGGTTATATCTGTTCGACTTGTGAAAAATCAACCTCGACAGGTGTTGCTCTGCCAAATATTCCTACAACCACCCTGAGCTTCCCTTTTTCCATATTAACTTCATCAATTTTGCCGGTAAATGTATCAAAAGGACCGCCGACTATCTTGACTGACTCGCCGATGTTAAAAACCTGTCTTGTGTTAACATGCCTGCTGGCCTTGAATTCACCTGTCTTTTGTAAAATGCTGCGCACTTCATCTGGAGATATGGGATTTGGTTTCAGATTGCCAAGAGCTCCGACAAATCCGGTTACTCCCTGTATCTTTTTTATCTCCGAGCAGGCATTTTTCCAGCCGCTGTCCGGCAGATCCATCTCAAGAAGAATGTAGCCAGGGAGAAATTTCCTGGATGAAACCTTTTTTTTGCCATCCTTTACCTCCACAACTTCTTCTGAAGGAATTTTAATATCAAGGACAACATCAGAAAGAGCAGGGTTTTCCATCAGCTTTCTCAAGTGTTTTTCTATTTTATTTTCATAACCCGAATAGGTATGCAGAACATACCAGCCTTTTGCCATTTGTTGTACCGCTCTCCGCTAAAAAATTATATCTATTCCAACTACAAGTAAAAAATCGACTATACCCAAAATCAAAGCAAAAAGCAGTGTCGATACAATTACGACCCTGGTTGATGAACTTACTTCACCTCTGCTGGGCCATACAACCTTTTTAAGCTCTGAGTAACTCTCCTTAAAAAAATTCAGGATTTTGTTCATAAAAAACTCCTAATAAAATGAAAAAGGAAACAATATAAATACAGGCCAGGTAGGATTCGAACCTACAACATCCGGTTTTGGAGACCGGCGCTCTAGCCGTTGGAGCTACTGGCCTAAAAATTTATTTAATTTTAGTTTCTTTATGTAATGTATGCTTTCTATCAAACTTGCAGTACTTATTGAATTCCATCTTTGCCTGCGTATTTTTTCTGTTTTTCTTTGTTGTATAGTTTTTTCTCTTACACTCAGAACACTGGAGAGCAATAAGTTCAACACTCCCTTTCTTTTTGGATGCCATATCAGAATCTCCTATAAGTATATGGTTAAACCATACTGGTTAAAATCGGTGTACAATAAAAGTATCCTTAGCCCTCGACCGGATTTGAACCGATGACCCCCTCCTTACCATGGAGGTGCTCTACCGACTGAGCTACAAGGGCATACCTGTCCCGATTAGTCGACTGGATAACGTGTGAAAAATTAACAGACATGCCCAATTTTGTCAATAGAATATATTATATTATTAATTTAAAATCTATGCCTGTTTCATGCCAACCGGCCACTTAATTGAAAAAATTGTACCTTTACCAGGAAAACTTTCACAGGTTATCTCTCCCTTGAGGCTCTGGGTTACAATATTATAAACAATATGCATGCCAAGCCCGCTGCCGCCGGAACCTCTTTTTGTTGTAAAAAAGGGCTCAAATATTTTATTCCTGGTCTGTCTGTCCATCCCTTTTCCATTATCAGAATAGTGTATCAAAGCTGTTTTTCCGTCAAAATCCGCATCAATAACAATCTTGCCGTTTTCAATTCCCTCAAATCCATGCATAAGGGAATTCATAACAAGATTGGTCAGAACCTGGGAAAGAGCCCCAGGCATACTCTCAAATTCCATATCATCTTTACCGTTTACAGCAATTGTATGTTTTGTTTTTTTAAGTACCGGCTGAAGGCTCATTAAAACTTCATTTATATACCGTTTAAGGTTAAATATCCGTTTCTCGCGGCTTGCCTGATCAACAGCAACCTTTTTAAAGCTGCTGATATGTTCTGAAGCTTTTTCAAGGTTCTCGAGCAGAACTTTTGAGGATTCCTGCGCAGTTGCTATATAACTCTCAAGCTCAGAACGCCTGATGTTTCCTTCCCTGTATCTTGCGCCTATCTCATCAGCCTGCTGCTTCAGGTGCGAGGCTGCTGTAATACTGATTCCTACAGGTGTGTTGATTTCATGGGCAACTCCCGCGACCAGAAGCCCCAGGGAAGCCATTTTTTCCGCTTCCACAAGGTTTTTTTGTGTTTCCTGGAGCTTGACCAGCGAATCTTTCAAAGCGATATTTGAATCTTCCAGTTCCGCAGTCCTTAAAAAAACCCTTTTTTCAAGTTCAGCGTTGAGTTTCTGCAGTTCTGTCTGTGATTTTTTTCTTTCTGTAACATCGCGGATTATGGAAAGGAGAAAAGGGGTATCTCCAAGATCAAGGCGGGAAACACTTATTTCAGAATCAAAACAGGACCCGTCCTTTCTTACCTGCTGCCACTCAAAAAACTGGGGATTCCCCTTAAGCGCTTCGTTCATATAAACTGAGATATCATCCAGTGAGACAGTGCTGTCTATATTTTTTTTTGAAACCTCAAGCGGCGATTTATTGCGCAGCTCATCCTCTTCATACCCAAACATCTGGAGCGCTTTAAGGTTAAAATTAACTATCCTGTTATCCTTAACTATGAGAATTGCGTCATTTGCAGACTGAAAAACAGCCTGATATCTGATCTCGCTGATCGCAAGTTCATCAGTTTTCTGCTGCACAAGCACTTCAAGACGCCTGGCATTTTCCTGGATTATCTTTTTCCTTGACGCGATAAGGACAAAATTTATTGAGACTACCGCTATTACAAGTGCGACTCCAAGGGCAATTATCTGGAACTGGAATTCAATCAATGCAGAATTGGCCTGCTGATCAGTCGCTGTCAGAAGAAGGATCAGCTTCTGTTTTCCGATATTCATGGAATGCCAGGCTCCGAGCCTTCTTTCTGTATTGCCTTCTTTGTTGAGGAATTTGATCTCGCCGCTTCCAAGAGTCTGTGACATCACAGTATCATTAACCTGTTTCATCATTGGGGGATTAAAAAGGTTAAGACTGAAAATGTTTTCCCCGATATTTTTTGAATTTTCTGCAAAAAGGATAGTTCCGTCACCTGAGAGGAAAGTAGCGGTGCCGTATTCACCCATACTTACTGGGAAAACAAACCTGTTTATAACAGGTTTAAGATCCACAACTGCGCAGATAAGCCCTTTAAGAACACCAGCTTCCCATACAGGAATAACATTTCCGATAAGCTGAAAATTGTGTGAATTATAAAGAAAATAGGAATCAGGATTATTGTCAGGGTTTTCCACCTCTTTCCAGTAATTATCAAGCCAGATGCTGCCTACATACTTTGAGACCTCTTCCCTTTCTCCTCTTGATAGATTGGACCAGGCAATTTTACCGGGAGAATAAGAAACAAGAAAGCCTATTATCTCCTGCTTGCTTGTCTGGAGAAACTGAAAAAGGCGGTTTTTCTTTTCATCAGCATTTCTTTGGAGAATGTCGTCCCTGAAGTACTGCTGAATTACATCCAGATTATAGAATGTCTCATAAAGACTTTCCTCAACTGCCTGTTTTGACAACAGCACCTGAAGTACCTGCTGCTGATTAAATACAGCTTCATTTCTTTTTAATGCCCAGCCGTGAAGCAAAAAAGCAAAACTGAAAAAAGCGTAAATAGCAAGAGCTGAACTTAAGAAAAAATTTATTATTATCTTCTTGGGAAAAGCAATTTCCGAGTAATTGAACAGATGGCTTCTGTTCTCCTGTTTTTCAGCGTTCATAACCATAATTTACCATAAATACTGGATAATCTATAGTGTATCTGCAAGCGGCTGTATCCGCTCAGACATTTGTGAGTATTTTTCAAACAGGGAGGAAAACCTCTCATAGGAGTCACTGTCGGGGTTGTATTCTTCTTTTATATGCACCATTTTCTGCGATGCCTGAAGGAGTGAGCTGTAAAGGCCAAGTCCCTTGAAAGCAGAACAGGCGCATCCGAGCAGCTCCCCGTCATGGATTTCAGGTACAATAATTCTTTTCCCTATCATGTCAGACTTCATCTGGTTCCAGAGCGGGTTTTTCGCCTGAGCGCCTGAAAGCCGGATCTCATCTATCTTAAGGGAGCAGGATTCCATGTGCTGAATCACATCCCTGACAGAAAAACCGATTGATTTAACGACAGCGCTTCCTGTTTCAAGTATTCCGTGTCTGGCCTCAAGCCCTACAAAGGCTCCTTTCGAGAACTGCCAGACCGCCTCCTTTTTAAGCGACGGGAAAAAATAGAGATTATCCTCTTTATGAATAACCTTTGAAATCTCTCTCATTAAAGATAAATAGGATTTATCCTGCTGCCCCGACACTTTCCTGAACCACTCAAAAATAACTCCCGAGGAAGCAAGAACACCGGATACATTTTCAAATCCATCTATTATATGGGGAAGAGATCTCAGGTTCTCACAATTAATTTTCTCCCTGCTGGTATAATTAATCCCTTCAGAAGTACCTGCCCTGTCGCACACTGCCCCTTCAAATACAGCCCCTGTCCCCAAAAGCGCCATCAGGTAATCATTGGCTCCTGCGAAAACCGGGATTCCCTCCCTTATATAACACTCTTTGCTGCCTGAGGCTGATACTTTGCCTATCAAATCTCCTGTAAAAACAAAACGGGGAAGTTTTTCCCTGTCTATACCGCTTTTAATAATTGATTCATCATCCCACAGAAATGGCGTAAAAGGGATGTTGGGAACAGGAGCAGTCAGCTCTCCTGTAAGCAGATAAGGGAAAAATCCCGAAAGCGGCAGAAAACAGCTTGCATCTTTATATTTATCTTTCAGGTTTTCTTTGAACCAGAGTATTTTTGGAAGAAAAAAAGATTTAATTCCAGGCAGGGGGATCTTTTTGTCATCTATCCATAAAAGCGATTCAGATGAGTAATTGCCATCATGCATTACAGGGGTTATGGTCGGGCCGTTGCCGCTGAATACAACAGCGTCAATTTCATCAAGATATGTAAGATTGCAGAGAACTTTTTTCAGTGCTTTTACCCAGATTTCAGTATTCCAGTTGTAAATATCTCCGCCTGATTCACCAAAGGAAGATCTCTGCCATGACCGAAGCACTCCCCGCTCATCAATTATTCCAGCTTTTATGGAAGATGTCCCTATATCTACTGTAAGTGCTTTCTTTCCTTTTCTTTCCATAATTATTTCAGATTCTCCGGATCAGGAATTCTTTATAAGACGCTGGATAATCTTGCTGTTTTCAATCAGCGGCGTAAGTGTCCTCTCCTGATTAAGTCGTGATATAACCCTCGCAAAAAGGTCTGCGATCTGGGCATTTATATACCATTCCTTGGAATAAAGGGTTTCATCATGGTGAACCGCGTTTGTCCCGATAATTTTATCGAAATATCCCTTTTTAAATGCCTCATCAAAGTTTTCAATTGCATTGCCGGTAAAAAACGGAAGACTTACAGCACATATTACTTTCTCGGCCCCCATCTCTCTCAAATGCTGCATAGCTTTAATCATTGTACCGCCTGTTCCTATCATATCATCAGCCATAAAAACAACTTTTCCCTTTACATTGCCGAGCAGCCTCATCGAGGTAATGTTGCTTGAATTTGCGTTCTGCGATATCCGGGAGTAATCCCTTTCCTTGTAAATCATTGCAAGAGGCTTGCTTAAATTGCCTGCGTAAAACTTATTCCTGTCTACAGCGCCGGTATCAGGAGATACTATTACAAGATCGGATTTTTCAAGATCTACATATTTTAGCAGTGTTCTTATTATCTGATAGGAGGCATGGAGATCTTCCATTCTGCATTTATTAAGGCAGTTTTCTATTTCTTTGGAATGAATATCAAGTGTAATAATCCTTGAAACACCCATATTCTCCACAATCCTGCCGAAAAGGGCGGCAGTCAGCGCTTCTCTTCCCTTCCGTTTATGCTGCCTTGCGTAGGGATATGCAGGGACTACAATTGAAACTGAACTGGCGCCGGATTGTATAACTGCGTCAATTGTCGCGAACAGGGTAAAGACGTGGTCATTTACAGATAAAACCTGTTTTGAGCCATCGCCATTTATATCAAGGGGATAATGGTTTTCAACATCCTGCACTACAAAAACATCCATTCCCCTTACAGATGATCTTATCTCTGCCTTGAACTCGCCATTGGCAAATCTTGTATATTTTACCGGTATTTTAAACTCAGGAACCCTGTGTTTTTCAGTATCAGGACACATTGTGAGGTTTGAATCTTCAATATCAATCAAGAGATTTATCTGTTTTACAACATCATCATGAGGCAGCCCATAGGCTCTTGAAATAAGTTCAATTTTCTTTTTATGCTTTTTTATATAGTTTTTCTTCAGGTGAAGAACAATATCATCCGTAAACATTTCCGCCCCGGGACAGGCTATAATCCCGAGATTTACAGGTTTTGAAAAACGCATCTCCCACCTCAATATATCAAATTATCAACTTATCAATTTCTTGCTGACCATAACATACTGGTTATTAATGAGTCAACAAGCTACTCTTATCTTACTATTTTCTTTTTTTTTAAATAAGATTAGAATAACATCTATGCGTATTATTATTGCAAATAATAACGGGGAATACAAATGAAAAAAATTTTTTACTGTTTTACAATAATTTCAGCTCTTTTTTTTACTGGATGCACAGGAAAAACAGACCCGGCCGGAACCTCAGGCGCAGATCCTGCCGGGACAAAGCTTTCAGTTTCATCTGAAGCGCCACAGGAAAAAACAGGGATAGCAGTATTTGTTCCCGGTGTTACGGCAGGAAGCCCGACATATGAGATGCTTGTCGCGGGAGTACAAAAAGCAGCTGATGAGAAAAAAGGGACAGAGACACTGGTTTTCGAGGCTGGTTTCAACCAGGGGGAATGGGAAAACAAGCTGACTGCCCTTGCTGGGACAAAAAACTATAAATATATAATTACATCAAATCCGGCAATGCCTGAAATATGCAGCAGGGTATCCAAAATTTATCCTGATCAGAAATTTATTATTCTTGACGGATATCTTGAAGGAAATGAGAATATCTACACATTTTTATTCAACAGCCATGAACAGGCTTATCTTATAGGGGTAATGGGAGCTCTTGTTACAGGTTCAGATATGCCGGGAGCAGACAAAAACCTTAAAGTAGGCCTTATCGCGGGGCAGGAATATCCAATGATGAATAATGTAATTAAACCAGGATTTGAAAAAGGGCTTAAATCAGTAAACAGAGAAGTACAGCTGGATTTCAGGATTGTAGGCAACTGGTATGACGCATCAAAGGGGGCTGAACTCGCCGGGCAGATGTACAGCTCCGGCATTGACGTAATTCTTGCCATAGCAGGAGGCGCAGGCCAGGGAGTTCTTTCCACTGCCAAAGAGAAGGGTAAGTATGTTCTGTGGTTTGACAATAACGGATATTCACTTTCAGATGGCCAGGTCGCGGGCTGTTCTGCTGTAAGACTGGATAAGGCTGCTTATGAAATTACAAAAAAAGCAGTTTCAGGAACACTTCCTTTCGGAACTGCCGAAATTGCAGGAGTAAAAGAAGGTTATGTATATTTTATTGATGATGATCCTGCTTTTATCAAGATTGTCCCTGAGGAGCTGAGAGAAAAAATAAAGGATGCCCAGGAGATGATATCAAGCGGAGCTGTAAAGCTTGAAATGCCTCATTTCTGAAAAAAACTATGACTATACTGCTTAAAACTGAAAAAATCTCGAAAACTTTTCCAGGCAGCAATGTAATTGCGAATAACGAAGTTGATTTCGCCCTGGAGGAAAATGAAATTCATGCGATAGCCGGGGAAAATGGATCAGGGAAATCAACCCTTATGCATATTATCTCAGGGCTTATTCAGCCTGACAGCGGTATTATTTTTTATAAAGATCAAAAAACATCTTTCCAATCACCCCACGACGCGCTGAATAAAGGGATTGGAATGGTACACCAGCTGCCGGGAATTGTTCCTGATTTTTCCATTCTTGACAATATAATTATTGGAAAAGAGGGAAAATGTTTCCAGAAGATAGACAGAAAAAAAGCTGTCATGGAAATTGAATCAATAAAAAAGCAATTTGATATTGAAATTGACATTTCCCGTATTCCCATGACACCCAAAACAAAGCAGCTTACTATTCTCATCTCGCTTATCTACAGAAAAGCAGGACTTATAATATTTGATGAACCGACCGCCTCTTTAAGCGATGCTGAATCGCAGGATTTTTACCAAATAATGAAAAAACTAAAAGATAGCGGAAAAACAATTATATTTATTACCCATAAAATTGAAACAGCCCTGTCAGCCGCGGACAGAATATCTGTCCTTTCCAGGGGTAAAATCAAAGGAACATTTGACACAGACAAAACTGATATTGACAGTATCGCAGACCTTATAATCGGCAGCACAACCAACCGTTTTCATGGAATAAAATCAGAAACCAGAAATCCGGTCAGGGACAAGAAAATCTTTGAGGCAAAAGAGATACTTCTTTCAGGGAAAAACAGCGAAGACAAAAAAGGGTTTAATTTTGCGGTAAGGGAAGGGGAAATACTTTCTTTTACAGGGATAAGGGAAAACAATCTTGACATACTGGAAGATCTTTTAAGCGGGTTTATCCATGTCAAGGAGGGGAAATTTTTTTATCTGGGGAAAGAAATTAAAATTTCCTCTACAAGAACTCTCCGCAAATCAGGGATAAAGTATATCCCGTCAGACAGGATGGGAAGAGGCACAAGCCTTACCGGAACGGTTGAGAACAATCTGGCCTTTACCGATATCAGATCTTTTACTGAAAACGGTTTTATTCAAAAAGAAAGGATAAGGGATTTTTTCAACAGCGGGAGGGATTCTTTCGGTATCAAAGCTGTCTTTGGTCAGCGGCTGTGGCAGCTTTCAGGCGGGAATATACAGAAAGTCATACTATTCAGGGAAATGAACAAGGCAAAAAAACTTCTCATATTTTGCGAACCTTCCTGGAACCTCGATTTTAAGAGCAGGGAAATGATATACAGGACAATACTGGAACTGCGAAACCGGGGAACTTCCATTATAATGATATCAACAGATATTGAGGAAATTATAGACCTTTCAGACAGGGCAGCTGTAATGTGTCACGGGAGGATTGCGGGATTCCTTGAAGGTGATGAAATAACCAATTATAATATCGGCAGGCTGATGCTTGGAATATCAGACAGGACAGAAAAAAAATAACTGAGA
>JAVEZE010000032.1:0-19400 GCA_034003145.1 Spirochaetia bacterium | reverse complement strand
CGAAAAAGATAAAAAGTAATATGTATGTCGAGCTTACTACAAGCGGGTTACCGATAATTCCTTCAGTAGTGATGAACAAATGGGTTATGATGCGCTGCACAGTATAGCCCCTGTGATGTAGAAATCCTGGAAGATACTTGCCGATAAATCCGTAAAGTATGAAAAATGAGGCAATAAATACAATAGGAGGCCCTACGACCCGCCAGCAGGCGGACAGGACAAAGACAATCCCGATAGCAGCCATTATTACATCAGATTTTTCATAAGCGCCTGCCCTTAACTGAAGTTCCCTGTAGTTATAAAGATAGTAAATAATCACAACAGCAAAAACAGCTGCAAGGAGAAGGTCAAATATGCTGTGTCTGTTTCTGTCTGTTTTCTTTGTAGCAGGATACATTATATATGCAAGAGAAATAGCAAATCCAAGATGGGTATACCGCACAATCTGCTGAGGAAAGCGGTTTGTAATTGAAGCATATAGCTGAAAGCAGGCGAATATGGTCAGAATAATTGTTAAAATAATTTCCTGTTTTCCTTTGAAATTCTTGTATTTTGACTCCCTGTCGATTGCGCTCAGATCTATGTCCTCGGTAATTGTCCGGTTATATTTTGAAAAAGGATTAAAGCCCATGCAGTTTTCTCCTGGTATAAACTAAACAGGGAGGGGAAAGTTCCCCTCCCGATAGTCTCATAATCGATCAGCGTTTAAAGTATTATTACATTACTTTTTTTCTGTTTTTCTAAAGATTTTTGGAAGGAATCTTGATTCCTTTTTCCCTGTAATATTTTGCAGCACCCGGATGAACATTGCCGCTGATTCCCCGGAAAGCCCCTTCAAGGCTCATATAGTTCGCTCTTTTGTTGAGGCTTTTTAATTCATCAAGGTTTTCGTAGATTGCTTTTGTAATATTATAGACTTCAGCTTCAGGAACATCATTCCTTGCAACCATCATCGCAATTACAGACACGCTTGTAATCGGATGGCCGACTTTGTACTGATCATCAGGTGTTGTAAATTCAGAATAGAAAGGATACATATCAAGCATTTTCTGCAAATATTTAGCATCTATGCTTATAACATCGATATTCCCTGTAAGGCTGAGTTCTGTTACATTTGCGTTGGGATATCCTGAACACATGAAAAATGCGTCAATCTGCCCGTCCTGAAGCGCGTTTTTCCCTTCCGCCTGGGAAAGGAACCTTTCATCTATATCATTATATGTCATATCATGTGCCTTAAGTACCTGGCGGGCCGCAACCTCATAACCGCTTCCGGCAGCGCCTACACAAATTCTTTTCCCTTTCATGTCAAGAACGCTTTTAATGCCGCTTTTTTTGGATACAACTATCTGAACCATTTCGGGATAGATTGCTGTAATTGCGGAAAAGCCCTTTATCGGCTTGCCGGCGAACTGTTCTGTACCGGAAAGGGCGTAATTGTTTACATCAGTCTGAATAAGAGCAAACTCATTCTCTCCGCTGCCCAAAAGGCGAGCGTTCTCTACTGAACCGCCGGTTGAGGTTACAGTAATGTTTGTAGTTGTTTTGGAATTGATTATCTGCGCAAGAACACTGCCAAAACTATAATAGTTGCCAGTGGCGCTTCCGGTTCCCATTAGATAAGAACCACCTTTAGCCTGCGCAAATACTGCTGTACTTAGCGATGCAATCAAAAGAACAATAAAAATCTTCTTCATTTTAAAATTCTCCTTTTTTTATGAAGCATAAAAACTATAGATCACTAACTTAAGATGAGTCAGTATACTTAAGTGAAATACAGCTGTCAAACTCATTTTTCTTCAAATTTTTCTTCAAATTCATTTATTGATTGAATAAATATTATATCTCTGGTAATCATAATTAATTCCACAGGAGGGTCTATTTGGCTATTAAACTGTTTAAAAAGCAGAGCGCCGGTAAACAGGTAATAATGAGGATAATCCGGAAGATGCAAAACGGCCTTTTTATAGGAGAAGCTGTTTTTATCGCGGGAATATTCCTCTGGGTTTACCTTTCCCCTGCCGCAGGCCTGCCGGTCTGCATAATTGGAGCAATATTTCTGTCCATCAGCTTAAGATATGTAATAAAAGCAAGACTTTTACTTCACAGTATGGAAAAATCAGGAGAAGCAGATGCTCTTTACAGGGAAATTGAGCTGAAATCCTGTATTTTAAGCCCCCAGACAAATACAATAATGAGCGCAAACTACGTAATCTCATCAGGAGGGAAAACAGGCTTTGAAATAATAAGGAATAGCGATGTAATCCGGTTCTGGCAGAACGATTATAAAAACAATAAAGGCTACACCCGCGATATTATCCTTATAACCAAAGAGGGAAAAAAGCATTATATCGCTTTTTATAATTCAAAAACACCTATCCCTGGAGCTTACCAGGAGATAGTTGAATTACTTAAAAAGAGGCTAACCAGAGCAGTTTTCGGAAAACCAGAGTGAGACCTCCTGCCTTGTTGATACGGCTGACATGAACTGCATGTACATCATAAAAAAAGGGGAATCCGGAAAAAGGAAACCCCTTGATTAAAATATGATCTTGACTATTGAGTAATGAATATCGGCAGCCTTTCGAGGTAGACAAGATCCCCGCCTTCATAGCCTGCCTCTTCGAGCAGAACTGTCGCTTTGCAGACAACCTTGCACCCCACTCTTTCAAGAAGCTTTTCAAGCGACCTGATCGAACCGCCTGTAGATACAACATCATCGATTATGCAGATATTTCTCCCCTTTATATTTTCAATATCAGTACCGTCAAGGACAAGCAGCTGCTCTCCCTTTGTGGTAATGGAAGTAACCACCTCTGTTACAGGATTGCTCATATACGATTTCACAGATTTCCTTGCGACAATATAGTTTACCTGAAGCAGCTTAGCTATTGCGTGAGCAAGCGGTATTGCCTTGGCCTCAGGGCAGACAAGAACATCAATATTGTATTTGGGAAACATAGGATGTTCATATATAGCCGCAGCAGTTCTCTCGATCAATTCTGTATCGCCTAACATTACAAAACTCGCAATAGTAAGCTTTTCATCAATTTTTATTTTCGGCAGTTTTCGTTTAAGCCCTGCGACATGCAGGGTATAAATATTATCTTCGTTCATAATCAATATCCTATAATCCGAAAAACACAAGTTTGACAATAATTCCGGCAAGCATTCCAAAAAATGGATTAAAGCGCGCCGTGACAAATACTGTCGCCCCTATTATCATCCCCATCGGACCGAAACCGAAAGGGCCAGCGAATGTTCCGGCATTGCCGAGAGCATCTGATATATTTGTAGCAAATGTAACAAAAGCGCCAAGTACAAAAAGAAACCCGGTTATTGATGATTTATGCACAAACTTCCCGATTACCGGAAGGAGCTTCATAAGAAGGATTACTGCCATTATACCCATCATTAAAACTGATGCCAGCAAAGGGTTTGGAGCAGTCGCTGTGCCTGATATAATCGCCTCAACAGGAGCGCCTCCGAGCAGGGTGGATCCCATATCAGCAAGGCTTGAATATATTGCAAGGTGATCAATATTGGTGTTCACACCTGCTATGCTTCCCGTAATTTTACCGAAAGAAATATTTGCCCCGATGTTAAGGCATGCGATAGAAAGTGCGCCAAGTACTATGGTCCGGTTTTTCCAGAATTTCCACTCGATATTGCCGAAGTGGAATTTTTCAAGTGACGTGTCTACATGGGGAGTATCAAGATTTATTTTATATTTTTCTCTTAAAGGTTTGTTATAACGCATCAGAATGTAAAAGGCGGTTGAGACAGCAACAGATACAATGATAGTCCATGCAAGGTCTTTTTTTATAAACCAGACAATAAGGCCGGTAACAAGTGATACTGTACCGGATATTTTTTCAGATTTTAGAAGTTCCATGGAAACATTCGCCAGCATGATACCGACACCTGCCATCATTGAAAACATGATAACCGGGCCGATAAATCTTACAATAGCCTCATTAACACCAAGGATAGATGGAATGAGAAGTAAAAAGCCGCCCCAGAACACAAGAGAGAGCCTCTCCTTGATGTTTGATCCCAAGGTTCCGGCAAGCGTAATTGTTTCTGCCTGAAATGAGATTGTGGCGACCGAGTTGAACATTAGTGACCCGATTATACCGATTACAAACGCAATTGCAGTTGGAAAAGCAGCAAACCCGTAGGTAAGGGCAAGCAGTCCCTGCGGTATTCCGTTTACCACAACAGCAAGAGCTGTAAGCACATTTTCAAGAAATCCTTCCATGAAAAATCCTCCTGATAATTGATTTTTATTTTTATAAAAGCAAGGTATTTAAATAGCATATCTGTGATGATTCGTAAAGCATAAAATAAGTTTGATTTATGATTCCCTTAAAAAAATGTAAGTTATTTTTACTGTTTAAAAGCCATTGTCCGCCCTGCTCTGCTGCTTTCAAACGCAAGCTCGATAATCCTGATAGTATTGCGGCCGTCCTGCGCTGATACAACCGGGCTTTCCCTGCCAGAAACTGAATCAGCTGTATTTTTATAAAACTTTCGGTAATCTCCTTTTATGCTTTCTATTTTACCCCTGAAGTTAAGACCTTCTATTTCGGTGTTCAATACGCCCCATATCGATTCAGGCTCACTTCCCCAGTTTTCGTCATCTGCCGGAGACTTTCCCATCTTTAGCGCTTCCTCCTGGACATCAGTTCCGTATTTCACAAATGATCCTTTATCCCCCAGAATGATATAACGGGGCAATGGTTCCCTGACAAGCATTCCTGATTTTAATGTAACTTTAAGACCCTTGTAATGCAGGATAATCTCAAAAGCATCATCAACCGGCCCGCCCCGCCGCTGCGTTCTGATATCAGCTGTTACAGATTCAGGCAGCCCGAAAAGAGACAGGGCCTGATCAATGAGGTGGCTTCCAAGATCATAAACCATTCCTGAACCAGGCTGATTTACCTCTCTCCAGGCATTTTCCTTTATCCTGTTTCTGAACCTGTCATAATGCGCTTCATACTCGGCAATATTGCCGATCAGTTTGTTTTCAATTACTTTTTTTACTGTCTGAAAATCGCTGTCCCATCTTCTGTTCTGGTGGACAGTAAGAATCCTCTTCCGCTTTTCCGCAAGGCGTATTAAATCATCAGCATCAGAGGAAGTAACTGTAAAAGGTTTTTCAACAACAACATGTTTCCCCGCCTCAAGCGCCTCGGATGCAAGTTTTGCGTGGGAAGTATTCGGAGTTGCGACAACTATAAGGCTGATCTGATCATCCTCAAATAGTTTTTTATAGTCTGAGACAACTTCAGTATCAGGGTATTTTGAAGCGGCAAGGGAAGCTGCTTCTGTTTTTCCTGTTACAATTTTTGCAAGCTTTAATTCAGGAACGCAGGCTATGACAGGCGCATGAAATACCCTGCCTGCCATCCCGAATCCGATCAACCCGACGCCAATAGGTTTATCCATCTCTATCTCCCGCAATTTTATCTTCAGCTATAAAAATAAACCAATTAGCGTTCAAGGTCTACTGTACAGATGCTTTTGCCTTCTCTATCAGCTCAAGGAGGCTCATCATTTTCGGCGGTTTCGGCTTAAGCGCCTGGTCGATTTCATTTTTCGTGAATTTTTCTGCAAGATAAGATTCTATATCCATTCTTTCGGCCCAGCAGCTGATTATATTCCGGCAGAAAAGATCACTGCCCGGCCCAACACAGTATGAAAAAGGAATATTATGGCCAAGCATCTTACAGTAAATTCCCCTGTCTGTCTGATAATCCGGATCTGTCTGATAATCCGGATCTGTCTGATAATCCGGATTTGCCGGATTATCAGCACTATTTTGCAGCTCTTTCATTGGTTACCATTTTCCTGTTTTTCTGATATCAGCTTTTGGAAAATCCTTTAACGCTGATAGGTTTTTCTCAATCACTTCCCCGGGCAGCTCATAGTCGGAAAGCTTGCCGCCGAGAAAAGCTTCATACCCTTTCATATCCATAAAACCGTGTCCGCTTAGGTTAAAGAGAATAACTTTTTCTTTTCCCTCTTCTTTTGCCTTAAGCGCTTCCTGAATAGCCCCGGCAACCGCATGGCTTGTCTCAGGCGCTACAACAATCCCTTCAGTTCTCGCGAATGTAATTGCCGCGTTGTAGCATTCAAGCTGATGAATTGAGCGCGGAGTTGAAAGCCCTTCAACAACAGTCTGGGAAACAAGAGGCGACATACCATGGTACCTTAATCCGCCGGCATGAATCGGTGGGGGAACAAAGTTATGGCCAAGGGTGTACATCGGAAGAAGAGGTGTCATTCCTGAATAATCACCAAGATCGTAGGTAAAAGGCCCTTTAGTCAGTGTGGGACAGGATGCAGGTTCTACAGGGATTATTTCAATTTCAGCACCGTTTATTTTGTCGTTAATAAACGGGAATGAAAGTCCTGCGAAATTGCTCCCCCCCCCTGCGCAGGCTATTACAACATCAGGTTTCTTAATACCCGCTATTTTAAGCTGTTTCTGCGCCTCAAGGCCGATAACAGTCTGGTGGAGCATAACGTGATTAAGAACGCTTCCAAGTGTGTATTTGGTCTTGCCGGTCGGATCTGCGACAGCAGCCTCAACCGCTTCACTTATCGCGATACCGAGGCTTCCGGGAGTGTCAGGGTTTTTCGCGAGGATCTCCCTTCCTGCATTAGTTTCCATACTCGGGCTGGCGATACAGCTCCCGCCCCAGGTCTGCATCATTGTTTTCCTGAACGGTTTCTGGTCAAAGCTGATCCTTACCATGAAAACCTTGCACTCAAGCCCAACAAGTGCTGTCGCGAAAGAAAGCGCGCTTCCCCACTGCCCTGCCCCTGTTTCTGTCGTAAGGCTTGTAATCCCTTCCTGTTTGTTGTACCAGGCCTGGGCTACAGCTGTGTTTGGTTTATGGCTTCCCGGAGGGGAAACACTTTCATCTTTGTAATAAATCTTCGCAGGTGTTTTAAGATGTTTTTCAAGGTTATGTGCCCTTCTAAGGGGAGATGGCCTCCAGATTTTAAGGAGAGCCTGAACTTCTTCAGGGATATCTATCCACCTCTTCTGGCTGACCTCCTGCTCGATCAGGTTTTTAGGGAAAATAGGTTCAAGCATTTCAGGTGTTACAGGTTTCCCGTCAGGGCCCAGCGGCGGCAGCATGGGACTTGGAAGATCTGCAGCCAGATTGTACCATTGCTTAGGCATATCCTGTTCGTTTAAAAATATCTTTGTGTCAGCCATTAAATACTCCTTTTTATATGTACAAATTTACGCTTTGCGTTTCTACAGGTAGTAACAATATTATATGATGCTTTCTGTGTCAATTCTTTTTGTAGAAACATTATTTATTTTTTACAGGTTTTTTTGATTTATGGGGGGGAGTGCTAAATATGTTTCTAAAGCGTTACCATATAAACGGGAAAAATAAGTATAAAATTATAAATTTCTGCAAGCCTTTTTTACTGTATAGGCTGATATCAGCCCGGTGATTAAATAACTTATGCCGATAGCGGTAAAAATTCCCGGAATATTAAAAAATATGCTGCCGATAAGCGCCAGTGGTATAATAAGAATAAAGACCTCGATGATACTCAGAAAACTCGCAAGAAGGGGTTTTTTAAACACATTGAGGACAGGGACAGAGACAAGATATATTCCCTGCAATCCGTAGGCAGCAGAAACTATGCGCAGATAAAGTGATGCGGTTGATACAATAAAGGGGTCACTGCTGAAAACCGAGGCTATTTTACCTGCGAAAATAAACAGCAGGGCAAAAAAGAAGCCCCCGAGTATTATCGACATCAGGTTCCCTTTTTTGATCCCCTCCCTTACCCTCTCTATCCTGCCTGCTCCAAGATTCTGCCCGACAAAAGGGCCAATTATGCTTGACAGTGCATTAACAGATGCGAGAGCGAAAAACTCTATCCTTGTCGCGATTCCGTAACCGGCGACAGCAAGTGCCCCTTGTGATGAAATTATTCTTGTAATAACACCTGCCCCGATCGGTATTATCATCCTGGTGGCAGTGTTTGGAATCCCGATAGAAAGGATTTCTTTCCAGGATTCAAGAACTTCCCGGACGCGCGGCTTTTTGAAGGAAATTACCCTTTCCCTGACTGTTAAAACATAAATCGCCACCATAAAAGTAAGCGAGCGGCCGATCAGGGTTGCGGCAGCCGCCCCCCTTATCCCGAACGGCGGGATTTCAAAGCCCAAAAAAGCGGTAAATGTGCTGAGCAGGGGGATGGCGCTGCTGCCGAATATCAGTATGGGGTCAAGGACACCGTTAAGAAGCGCGCCTATCATCATGATAACTCCCGGTGTTTTTGAATCGCCGGTTGCCCTTATAATATTGTTGCCTACCATAGGGACAACAACAAATATCATCCCGATATACCAGACAGACATATACTCTTTTATGTAGGGAATAATCTTCTCCCCTGCGCCGAGAAGGCTGAAAAGCGGTTCAATTGTAAGAAGCCCAAGTACAACAAAGGAGGCGACAATAATGAGGGAAAGAACAAGGCTGTCTGTGGCAAGCCGCTTTACCCTGTTGTAATCATTTTCACCTATCGCCCGCGAGACAAGGGCAGATGTCCCGATTCCAAGGCCGTGAGAAATACTGCCGATAATTAGGACTACAGGGAAAGTAAACGAGAGTGCGGCAAGCTGGTCTTTACCAAGCCTTCCGACAAAAAATGTGTCAACAAGGTTGTAAATAACCATTCCAAGAATACCAAAAATCATCGGAATGGTAAGCTTAACAAGAAGTTTGCCGACAGATCCTTCCGTAAGTACAGCTTTACCCCTGTTGCTTTTCATTATGCGCCCCTGTTTTTGATTACAATTTTTTTAATATTAATTTACCGCTGCATAAATACAAACAGCAAAAAATATATAGTCAATATTATATGTTTAAGAATATCATGAAAAGTCCTCTTCAGGCTGATATTTCATCAGATACTATAGGACTTTCAAAACCTCATCCCCGTGAATGGCTGTATTTACCTTTTCAAACACTTTTTCGACAACTCCCACGCTGTCAATCACAAATGTCGACCTGAGTATTCCCTCATATTTTTTGCCCATCATGCTTTTCTCGCCCCAGGCGCCGAACGCCTTGATTACTTTTTTATCAGGGTCGCTTAACAGATAAAAAGGGAGGCTAAACTTGTTTTTAAAGTTTTCATGGGACTTTTGGGAATCAGATGATATTCCAATTACTACAGCCCCTTTTGCGAGGATATCATCATAACTGTCGCGGAAGCTGCACGCTTCCTTTGTGCATCCCGGGGTATTATCCTTTGGATAAAAATAGACCACTACTTTTTTCCCCTTAAAATCCTTAAGTGAAATATCTTTTCCTTCTTCGTTTTTAAGCGTAAAATCAGGCGCTTTGCTTCCTTCAGCTATCATATTTATTAAATCTCCTTTTATATTCTAAACTTTAATATACTGAAAATATCAAAACCTGAATATTGATTTAAGGTAATACATTTAAAAATAATTGCTATTTACACTTTTTAAGTGTATACTTTTTTTGTGGAGATTAATATGAAAAATATTACTTTCAGCATTGATGAGAGGCTTCTGAAACTGGCAAAAGAAAAAGCCTCACAGGAACAAAAGAGTCTTAATCAGCTTTTCAGGAACTGGCTTGAGGAATGGACAGATCAAAACAGGCAAGTAGAAAGCTATGATAAAATTATGAAATCACTTACAGATAGATTTGACTCCGGAACACATTTAAGCAGAGATGAGCTTAATGAGCGCTAAATATTTCATTGATACAAATATTTTTGTATATACTTTTGACAGATCGGCGCCTGAGAAAAAAAGAATATCCAATAAACTTGTAAGGAAAGCGATTGAGGGAGGCGGCTGTATCAGTTATCAGGTTATTCAGGAATTCTCAAATGCAGCACTTAATAAATTCCGCAAACCGTTTACACGGGAAGAGCTGCTGCAATACATGGAAATGGTACTTTTCCCGTTGTGCTCTGTCTGGCCGGATGAAAATCTTTACAGGGAATCTCTTGCAGCAGGTCTTGAAACAGGGTGCAGCTGGTATGATTCTCTGATACTTTCTGCCGCAGTAAACTCCGGATCAAAAATCCTTTACTCGGAAGATTTGCAGCACGGCAGAAAATACAGAAACCTTAAAATAGTAAACCCATTTATTTAACCGCCAAATGTTCCTTTTGTGAAAATTTATTTATATTTGCAAATATTTTTTAACAGAAATAATTTGCTTGTTTATGTAAATCATTCAGGATATTTTTATTATCTGTTCGATAAACAGTAGTGTATAATTCAGCTCACAGGAGACAGGGATGAGTCAAATCTGCTATGCAGCATATAATGAGGATTTTATAACGCTTGCAGACAGTATTTTTAAAAAACTCGGGAAACAGGTGGATATCCAGATATTTGATCCTGAAAATCCTCAAAAACTTACAGAGAGCGGATTCAGGGTAATTCTGGCCCGCGGCGGTACTGCCATGAAAATCAGAAAAACACTTGATCTTCCTGTTGTTGAAATTCCTATCCCATTTGAAGACATGATCCAGGCTTTAATTGATGCAGGAAAGGTTGGCAGCAGAATCGGGATTGTAGGATTCACCAATCTGCTGCAGGGGCTGGAAAAATTAAACCCTCTCCTTAATATTAAAATTAAACAGGTACTGGCAAGTGATGAAGATGACACGATGAAGCAGATGCTTAAACTTAAAAAAGAAGGGATTGATGTCTTTGTAGGCGGCAAGCTCCAGGCCCGGATCGCAAAAAAACTTCAGATGAATTATGTAAGAATAGAGTTCAGTGAAAAAGCGCTTGATTACGCAATTAATGAGGCTGAAGCACTTCTTGGGACAATTTTCCACAATGTCAGAAAAAGTGAAGAACTTAATGCTATCCTGAACCACACCCAGGAAGGATATATCGCAATCGACAAACAGGGATGTATTACCCTGATAAACAGAATTGCGCTTAAACTGCTGCCTGAGGATCAAAACCCTATAAACTCTCATTTGACTAAAATATTTCCTGAATTGAAAGGACTTCTTGATGTATTAAAAACAGGAAAGGAAAAGCTTCAGGAAGTCGCTTACCTTAAGGGGACACCGGTGTTATACGATTTAATTCCCCTAAAACTTGACAATAAAGAGATAATCGGCGCTATAGCTACCTTCAACGACACCAAGACAATAAGCACAGGTGAACAGAAAATCAGGAACCGTTTATTCAGCAAAGGATTATTTGCAGAATATCATTTTGAAGATATAAAAGGGAGCAGCCGTGCTATCAGAGAGTGCATCGATACTGCAAAACTTGTTTCAGCTGTTAACTCAACTGTTTTAATTGTAGGGGAAACCGGTATTGGAAAGGAGCTGTTTGCGCAAAGCATCCACAACGAAGGATCCCGCAGCAAGGGTCCTTTTGTAGCAGTCAACTGCGCATCATTGCCGGAAAGCATACTGGAAAGTGAATTATTCGGATATGAGGAAGGTGCATTTACCGGCGCCAAAAAGAGCGGAAAAATCGGCCTTTTTGAACTTGCTCACAATGGGACAATATTTCTTGATGAAATCAGCGAGATGCCCCTTACCCTGCAAGGGAGATTTTTAAGGGTACTGCAGGAAAGAAAAGTAATGCGCCTTGGAAGCGACAGGGTTATACCAATAGATGTCAGGATAATCTCTGCCACCAATAAAAAACCAAGAGACCTTGTAATTGAAAACAAATTCAGGGCAGATTTATTTTTCAGACTGAATGTGCTGACATTATATATTCCGCCTCTCAGAGACAGACCGGAAGATATTAGTGATCTGATAAATGAATTCTGGCATCAAAAACCGGAAACCAGAAAATCAAGGATTCTAAGCAGCGCAGTAAAAGTAATGAAAGAATATTCATGGCCCGGAAATATAAGACAATTAAAATATTTTATTGAAAAACTGAACATTATCAATACTGCGGATGAAATTGACGGTGAGATAATAAAATCAATGATTACGAGATACGAACCCTGTAACGAAGAAATAGTACCTGAAAAATATTATTCTGCAAGAACCATTATCACTGAAGAGGATGTAAAAGAAGCATTGCAGATTACCAGGGGAAATCAGTCCCGCGCTGCAGGTATTCTGCAGATACACAGAAGCACACTCTGGAGACTTATGAAAAAATTCAATATCTGAATATCACTCTGCTTCTTCAATGCTGCAAGTATGTTGCAGGTACGTTGCATGTACGTTGCATTTGCATCTTTTGCAACTAATGAAACATTTTTAATCTGTTAATTTATTATATATTCTTGATTATTTTGCCCCATAATTCCTTTCTTTGGTCAAATAAAACTCACTTTTTGTATTATTCTTTACATAAACTGCAAAATTCGCAATCTTCAGGGAAAGTGGCATATTTCTTGCACAATAGTAGTAACAAACATTTAAAACTTGCGAGGAATAATGTGATTGATTTAAGAAGCGATACATTAACAATGCCGGATGATAAAATGCTGAAAACCATATTATCAGCTAAACTCGGAGATGACGGCAGAACAGATGAGGCAGGCAGAGGCGAAGATCTAACTGTAAATGAACTTGAAGATCTGGCCGCTGCAATGACAGGAAAGGAAGAGGCAATTCTCTTTTCTTCAGGAACACTTGCCAATACTGCTGCAATATTAACCTGGTGCGCTCCGGGTGACAAAGTCCTTGTTGATGAAATTCAGCACATCCTCCTCACCGAGAAAGTTGTTTTTGACAAGAGTTTTGGCCAGCTCAATCCGGTACAATATAAGCTCAATGAAAAAAATACTCCCAGCCTCGACAGTTTGAAAGAGCTTTTTAAGCAGAATAAGATCAGTCTATTATGCGTTGAAAATACCCATAACTTTTCAGGCGGTACCTGTTTAACAGTTGATGAATTAAGAGAAATAAATAAAACAGCCCGCTCTTTTAAAGTACCGGTGCACATGGATGGCGCAAGAATCTTTAATGCTTCAGTTGCACTTGGAGTTGAGGTAAAAGAAATCTGCACTCATGTAGACTCTTTAATGTTCTGTATCTCCAAAGGTCTTGGGGCACCTGTAGGATCTTTGTTGTGCGGCAGCAGGGAGTTTATCAAAAAAGCAAGGGTGAAAAGAAAACTTTTAGGCGGCAATATGAGGCAGGCGGGAATAATCGCTGCTCCCGGAATTTATGCGCTTAAAAACAATATAGAAAGGCTTAAAGAGGACCATGATAACGCCAGGTATGTTTCTGATAATCTTAAAGGTATGAAAAAAATAAATGTTCAGAAAAATGTAGAGAGCAATATTGTCATGCTGGATGTAAGTAAGACAGGAATCACACCTGAATTGTTCTGCTTAAAAGCAAAGGAAAAAGGACTTCTTATCCGTCCAATAATCGGAAATAACATCCGTCTTGTTTTTTATAAAGGGATAAGCAGGGAAGATGCAGCAGGAGCTGTAAAAATAATCAGGGATATTGATTCTTCCCTTTAATTGGGAAAGAACATTAAGGGTATAAGCCCAATATTTCATGAAAGGTGGTATAAAAATGAAAATTGCCGGAAAAAAAATCAGCTTGACCACTCAGGTTTTTTTAGCGATGATTTTAGGTGGTATCTTCGGTCTTGTTGTTGGTAAACCAATGACTGAACTTGGGTTTATCGGAACTATATGGCTTAACTGTATCAAGTTAATCATAGTCCCGATGATAATCTGCACAATGGTAACTGGTATTATCTCACAGAAAAATCTTAAAGCTTTGGGACGGATAAGCGGAAGAATTTTAACCTTTTATATCCTCACTACTTTGATCGCAAGCGTTGTCGGATTGCTGATAGCTTCACTTGTCAAACCAGGACTTGTAGTTAATTTCACAGGACTTGCTTCAAAATCAATTTCAGATCCTGAAAAATTTACAATAGCAAGTTTTTTTCTCAATATGTTCTCATCAAACATGTTCAAATCCTTCGCTGAGGGAAACATTCTTCAGACTCTTGTTGTTTCAGTTCTTCTTGGTATTTCCATTCTAAGAATGAAAGATACAGCACTCAAATCTTCTGTCATGAATGGTTTTCAGGCATTCAGCGGTATGGTTTTCTCCCTTATCGGACTGATCATGCTTGTATCTCCGATCGGAATTTTTTTCCTTATGGCAGATTCTTTTGCAAAATACGGCGCAGGAATCTTCACAAGCATGGCAACTCTTGCCGGAACATACTACCTTGCATGTTTATTCCAGGCTGTTGTTATTTACGGCGGAATGCTCTGGATAACAAGCGGGATCAACCCTTTCAGATTCCTTAAAGACAGCGTAGAGCTTTGGGTTTATACTATTTCAACATGCAGCAGTGTGGCATCCATACCAGTAAATATAAAAGTAGCTAAAGAAAAATTTAATGTTCCTGACAATATTTCAGGATTTACAATTCCGCTGGGATCCCAGATAAATTATGACGGGAGTGTATTGCTTTACGGATGCGTAATAGTTTTCATCAGCCAGGTCATCGGCACACCATTAAGCCTTGCTGTCATGGTTAAGGTAGTCCTCCTTTCAGCAATTCTCTCCACAGGCGGAGGGGGAATCCCGGGAAGCGGTATTGTCAAACTTCTTGTTATGGTTCAGGCAGTCGGTCTTCCAATCGAAATTGTGGGAATAATTGCGGCATTCTACAGATTGTTTGATATGGGAACAACTACATTAAACTGTCTCGGAGATCTTGCCGGTACTATTATAGTTTCCAAAATGGAAATTAAATCAGCAGAAAAAGAAGGTGCTGCAGCTAAAGCAGTTTAAATTGCTATGTTATGAGTTTTGCAATTGTTATTGTAAACATAGTTTTTATTAAACAACATTCAGGATGCGGCGGTATTTGATTTAATCAAAGCCGCCGTTTCTTATTAATAATCTGTTTTTGAGATTTAATATTTGATATTTGTAGATTTTTAAACTCTCTAATTCGCGCCGTTTTTCTCATACTGCAGCTGGTACAGGTTAAAATAAGCCCCTTTTAAGTCCATGAGTTTATCGTGAGAGCCCTCCTCAACCAGGTTGCCGTCGTTAAGCACCAGTATCCTGTCTGCGTGGCGGATTGTGGAAAGGCGGTGGGCGATAACAAGGCTTGTCCTTTCTTTAAGTATCTGGCTTAAGGCAAGCTGGATAAGTTTTTCCGTCTCTGTATCCACACTGGCGGTTGCCTCATCAAGAATAACAACTTTCGGGTCATGAGCGATTATCCTGGCAAAAGAGATAAGCTGCCTCTGTCCTGCAGAAAAATTAGCCCCCCCCTCCTTTACAACCGAGGAAAATCCATCAGGAAGAGTGCTGATGAACCGGTCTGCCTGGACTGCCTCAGCTGCCTTTTCAAGTTCTTCTCTGGAAAGTTTTTTCCCCAAAGTAATATTCTCTTCAAGCGTTCCGGAAAAGAGAAAGACTTCCTGCTGCACTGTCTGGATACACTTCCTCAGGGAATCAAGTGAATACTCCCTTATATCCCTGCCGTCAATCAGGATATTCCCGCTTCCGGTATCCCAGAACCTGGCAGCAAGGCTTGCGATGGTTGTTTTTCCGGCACCTGTATAACCTACAACCGCGACAGTTTCACCTGGATTCAGTTTGAAAGAAAGGTTTTTCAATACAGGCTCACCAGGGTTGTATGAGAAATTTACATTGCGGAATTCTATCTCTCCCCTGAAATTATCCGCATTTATTTTTCCGTTGTCAGGTATTGAGCTATTTGAGTCAAGTAAATCAAATACCCTCTCGCTTCCTGCCATGGCAGACTGCATTATGTTGAATTTCTCGGAAATATCCATTACAGGGCGGTAGAACTGCCCAACCAGATTAACAAAGGCTATAAGTACGCCAAGTGAAAGGGTTGAGTTTGTAAAGTACTGCGCTCCGAAATAAATTATTGCGCCTGTTGATACCGAAGTAAAAAAATCAATCAGCGGCCTGAATGCGGCAAAAACATACATTTCGCCAAGTTCAGCCTTCAGCAGTTTTTTGTTTTTATCATAAAAATCATCACTTATTTTCTTTTCGCGGCTGAACATCTGTATGATTTCCATACCTGAGATGTGTTCAGAGAGAAAACCATTTACCTTCGAAACCCAAAGCCTTACCTGCCTGTAAGCCTCGCGAGCCCGGCTTCTGAAAAACCAGGTAAGAATAAATACAGGGGGAAGAGTAATAACAGTTATCGTTGCCAGCCTGACATTAAGGGTAAACAGGACAAAAATTACCCCGGTCATGACAAAGATATCACGCAGAAGCGAGGTGGCGACTGAGGTGAATAATTCATTTACTGTCTCGACATCAGAGGTAACACGGGTCACAAGGCTTCCGACAGGGCGGCTGTTTAAAAAGGATAAAGACTGGCTGAAAGTATGTTCAAGTAATTCATGTCTCATGTCCCTCATTACCCCCTGGCTGATGTATGCCATGATATAAACCTGCAGGAATGAGAATATCAGTATTTCAAGAAGCAGAAGTAGGTAGAAAATGGAATACCTCATCAGCCCGTTAAAATCTCCCTTCCTTACCTGCCGAAGATCTTCTGGAGAAAGGTTTTTAAGGCTGCCAAGCTCAAGCGCCGCATAATCCTTGTTGCCGATAAAAGAACCGGGATATGATTCAGAAAGAGATAAAAAGTCAATTCCGGAATTACCTAAAGAAAAAACATACCAGCTTGTTTCCTCAAGTAAACCCTTATCAATCAGCTCTTCTTTTTCCCTGCCGGTTATTATGCCCAACGCATCAGACGGGACAAAGATCCTCTCTCCGATGTTTACAGGGGGTGAATCTGATTTTTCAAGTATCTGTTTGATTTTGGGTTCAGTTTCCGAGAGCAGGTTCTCCCTGAATGCGGACCAGGAAACCAGTATGTGCCGGTCAATTGATCTTTGAAGCAGGACAGGTGTAATAAGCTCCCCGACCGTTGCAAGTATAAGCCCCGCCACCGCAAGAATAAACCAGCCGCGGTAAGGTTTAACATAACGAAAGAGCCTTTTTGTTATTTTTCCGTCAAGCCCGCGGATAATTTTCTCATCATCCATCGTTATCCTCCGGGCAGTCTCCATGACGGCAAATCTGCTGCAGGTTATAGACTCTCCGGAAGATCCCATCCTCCTTAAGCAGCTCTTCAGGGCTCCCTTTCTGGGCAATGCGCCCTTTTTTCAGTACAAGAACAAGGTCAGCCTTCATCAGCGTTGAAACGCGGTGGCTGACAATTATATTGGTTTTACCGCTTCTAAGTGCAATCAGATTATTAAGGATTTTTTCCTCTGTCTCTGTATCAACGGCGGATAAGGCATCATCAAAAATTAAAACCTCAGGGGCTGATGCGAGAGCCCGCGATATTGAGATCCTCTGTTTCTGGCCGCCTGATAACGTTACTCCCTTTTCTCCCACCGTTGTATTCCATCCTTCAGGAAATGAAGAAAGGTCCCTGTCAATAGTGGAAAGATGAGCCATTTCCTTAAGCAGCACATCACTTGTTCCCAAAGCATCCTGCTCATTCTGTTTAAAATGAGGATCATGCGGGGCATGCGTTTCACCGGTTCCAAAAGCTATATTTGCTTTTACAGTGTCGGAAAACAGAAATGTATTCTGGGGAACAGATGCCATCATCCCCCGGAGGGCAGGCAGTGTGTATTCCCTGATATCGCGTCCGCCATAGAAAACAGTCCCTTCCGGGACATCCAGCAGCCGCGGCAAAAGTCGCAAAAGAGTGCTCTTGCCTGATCCAGTTTCACCCAGAATTCCAAGAGTCTGCCCCTGTAAAACCTTAAATGAAATATCAGCAAGTGCCGGGCCGCCTCCGTCTGGAAAGGAATAGGTAAGATTTTTGACTTCAAGTTCTCCCGGATGAATTAAACCATCGGCGCCGGGAAGTGAAGTGATATCAGGTACTTCATTGAGTACCTGATTTATCCTGTTCAGGGAAGCAGCTCCCCGGTTTAAAAGGTTTATGGTAAACCCTGCCCCGATCATGGGCCAGATAAGCATTCCAAGATAGCTTAAGACTGCGACAAAATCACCCGGAGACAGCGTTCCTCCCATGACCTGGGAGCCGCCGAACCAGAGGAGAAGAAGAGTGGTAAGGCCTGAGAGAAAAGTAATTACAGGGAAAAGAAATCCCCATATTTTAACAAGTGCCAGATTGCTTTTAAGATATTCTTCATTGGCAGAGGCAAATCTTGTAAGGAAATGTTTTTCCCTGACAAAGGTTTTGATTACCCTGATTCCGGAAAGTGTTTCCTGCGCCTCATCGCTGATATGTCCGTAGGAGTCCTGGACTTTTTGAAACCTCGGCCCCATAAGCCTGCCTGCTCCCAAAACAATGAGAAAAACAACTGGAAGCGGCATTATTGTAAATCCGGCAAGAGAAGGGTACTGCTTAAACAGGATTATCAGGATGACAAGTGTCATAAAAACCCCGTCAACGAAAGCTACAAGCGCCATACCGGTAGCCATCCTGATGTTGTGCATATCGTTTGTGAAGCGGGACATAATATCACCTGTCTTCATATTATTGAAATAAGTTGAAGATAGTTTTAATAGATGCTGAAACAGATTCTCCCTGAGCTCATTCTCGATTCTTCGGGAAGAGCCCTGAATGAAAAACCTCCAGCCGAACCTGCCAAAAGCTATAGCTGCTGCAACTCCTATCATGGCAAGCATCAAAGTTCCTACCCTGTTTAGGTCAAAAACTCCTGAGGCAATCATATCTACCGCTTTTCTGATCATCTGGGGGATAACAAGCTGCCCCCCGTCTGTAATTACCAGAAAAAAAAGGCCGAAAAGATAGGAAATAAAATATTTCTTAACATAGGGGTAAAGTGTTTTATATTCTTTAATCATAAATAATACTTGTTTCGTTTTTCATCTTTATCATTTAATTTACGGATAATAACTGAAAGCGGCAATAATTCTCTTTCAAAAATATAAGAAAATGCCAGGGACGGATGCATGGGAGTTAATCCAGACAAACCTATCAGGTGATTTTCTCCAGAATAAGGTCAAAAAGCCAGGTATTGAACCTGAGATCCTTTATATATGCGCAGTGTCCCCCGTAAGGCTCAACCTTAAGGGCAATATTGGTGTTATCTGCTTTTTTTATCTCATCAAATTCATGGATATTGATAACCGGATCATCAGCTGAGGTAATAACTGATACCGGCATTTTAATAGACTTAAAAAAATCAGTATCAAGCGTATAACGGCTAAAATACTCCTCCATACTGTCATATTCCGAGTATTCCTCAACAAGATGCCGGGTAAGGTCAATACAGTTATCCGTATCCATATATCGGCTGAAATTGTATGTATCAGGAAATGCCTGTTGTTTTTTAATCAGGCTTTTCTTCCATTTTTTGAGAAAATATTTT
>JAVEZE010000031.1:0-19925 GCA_034003145.1 Spirochaetia bacterium | reverse complement strand
CAATATTTTCTGAGTTTGTTATATTTAGTCTGCTCTGCCCTGCAAGTATGTATTTATTACCCGGTTTTTCTTTCTGTTCGTATAGATCAACCGCAATATTGTTTTTGACAAGGCACCAGGCGCAGAAAAGCCCCGCTGCCCCTCCGCCTGCGATTACAGCTTTTTTTCTGATGTCTGAATTAGTTAACATTAAATTCTCATTTTTCAAGCATTTACCTATGCAGGTTGGCCTGAGATATTTCACAGACTGCACTCTTAGGGCAGCAGTAAGAAAAGAGCAGAAAGTCAATAAAAACTGATCCTTCTGCTCTCATTATTTTCACCCTCTGTTTTTAAGGGTAAGTTTTATCCTATATCATACTGGGAGGCAGATAGAATATCCTTGTTTGACTTGATTATCTTATCTATAGTCTTGCTGTCAAGGGAAGTGTCTATCTGGATATTGGCGCAGGCTCCTAAAGCACCGTTAAATATAACATTCTGCATGCTCTCAACATTTGTATTGCTGTCCCTGATTATATCAAGAACACCTGCCAGCACACCAACCCTGTTGAAATGATGAACGCAGAGCATATATTTCGCAGATGTCTTTTCAAGAAGGTTAACGCAGTTTCTAACAGCGCCGGTTGCGATATAATCCTTTACAATTTTCACCGCTTCATCCGAAATAGCATTCTGCGCCTGTTTTGTCGAGGCTCCGATATGATGAGTGCAGTATACATTTTCCATCCCTGAAAAATCCGACTTAAAAGTCCCTGTGCCGGATGAGGGCTCTCCGCTTGAAACATCAAGGCCTGCCTTTATCCCTTTTGCTGAAACCGCGCTTTTAAGAGCTTCCTCATCAACAACCTCAGCCCTTGAGGTATTGATAAAAAAGGCTCCATCTTTCATCGCGTCAAAAAAATCCTTTCCGAGAAAACCGCGCGTATCATTAGTAAGAGCAAGATGAACACTTACTATGTCAGCCTTGCCAGCCAGCTCTTTTACATCCCTGCAGTATTCAACTTCCATCTTTTCCGCTTTTTCCGGAGTAAGCGACCTGCTCCACGCAGCTACTTTAAGTCCGAACGCCTTGCCTCTGCTTATTACCTCTGAGCCGATCATTCCTGTACCGATTATCCCAAGCGTCTTGCCGTATAGCCCATCAGCTTTTGAATATTTTTCCTTGTTCCATACCCCTGCCCTGAAATCAGATACGTTATCTGGTATTTTCCTGTCAAGGCTTAAAATCAGGCCTAATGCAAGTTCCGCTACAGCTATAGAGTTTTTCCCGGGGCAGTTTGAGACATAAACACTCTGCTCCGAGGCAGTCGCGATATCAATTGTGTTATAACCGGCCCCTGCCCTTATAATGAGATTAAGAGCTGGATTGATCTCGATAGTCTCTTTCCCGACCTTTGTTGATCTTACAATAATTATATCAGGCAGCTCTTCTCCTACAGCTTTGGTAAGTGATGCTTCCTTAAGTCCCGGATCATAGATCACTTTGCAGCCAAGTGATGTAAATTCCTCAATTTTATTCTCCGGAAATTTATCAGCGATCAGAATCTTGAACCCCATAATAAATCCTCCTTTAAGTTCTCTGACTAATTATAAACTGATTATGGAATTATTTCATTCCATAATTTAATTTCTTTCAGATACCGGTTTGCAGGATTTTTCGCACATCGGAAGGGGTTTTTGCGTTTTTGATTATATCAAGGGCAAGTTTTTCTCCATCACTGATCGAAATAGAAGAAATAATATGTTTAATCAGTGGGATGCTGTCAGGGCCAGCGCTTATCGAGGTTATGCCAAGGCCAAGGATGAGGCTAACAGCATCAGGGTCTGCTCCCATCTCGCCGCAAAGGCTTACCGGTATTCCCTTTTTTTTCCCTGCCCCGGCTGCTATCCTGATGCAGCGGAGGACAGCCGGGTCAAACGGATCTGCCCAGGATGAAAGATCAGAGCTTCCCCTTTCTGCCGCCATGATATACTGGGTAAGATCATTGGTCCCGATACTGAAAAAATCCGACACTTCAGCCAGTTCATCTGCCATAAGAACAGATGATGGGGTTTCTATCATAATCCCTACCGGAACTGGCCATAAATGGGGAATGCTCTCTTTTACAAGCTCACTGTGGACTTCAAGCATATCCTTTTTGAATCCTGTTACTTCGCTTTGCCTTGATACCATGGGAAGCATGATCTGGATGTTATGACCGATTCCAGCCTTGAGGATAGACCGCAGCTGACGCTTTATAACAAGAGGATTTGAGTCATAAAGCCTTATGCCGCGCCTTCCAAGATAGGGGTTTTCTTCATCCGGGATTTCGACAAACAGGACTTTTTTATCCCCTCCTATATCAAAGGTTCTTACTGTAACAGGCTGTTTTCCCATCGCGGTAAATATGGAATTAAAATAATTGTACTGTTCATCTTCTGTTGGCTCTTTTTCAGAATGGATAAAAAGGAATTCAGTCCTTATAACGCCGACTCCGTCAGCCCCTTTCAAGAGCGCAATCTGCGCTTCCTCGGCAGATGAGATATTGGCATAAACCGGGATATGTACCCCATCCTTTGATTCAGCATCCTTTCCCGCGGCATCAAGAAGCACAGCAGTTTTTTCCTGCTTTTGTTTCTTTTTCGCAAGAAGCGAATCTGTAATATCTTTTCCAGGATTGATAAAAACTTCCCCGCTGTATCCGTCAATGGCTGCTATATCTTTATTCTTAAACCCCTGTCCATTTACATACCCGCCTATACCGGGGATTCCAAGAGATCTTGCGATAATCGCGGCATGGGACAACCTGCTTCCCCGGGAAAGGATAAGCCCTGCCGCTTTTTTATTATAAAGTTTTAAAACCGCTGATGGTGTAAGGTCAGATGCCGCAATGATTGATTTTTCAGGTATCCCATAAAAGAGAAAGGACAACTCATCTGTTGCGCCGAGAAGATTTAACACCTGATGAACCGCATCGCGTACATCCGCTTCCCTCATCTTCAGGTAAGGATCTTTCATCCCTTTATACTGATTTATGATTTCACCCGCGCATTTGCTGAACGCATAAGATGCGGAGTATTTTTTTTCTTTTATCAGGCTGATGCTTTTATCATAAAGGTCAGGATCTTCAAGAATAACAAGGTGGGCCTTTAAAATATCTGCCTCTTCTGATTTAAGATTTTTTAAAAGTTTTTCTATTTTCAGTAAAATATTTTTTTTCACCCTGGAGATGGCGCTTTCAAGCAGCTCAAGTTCTGCCGCACTATTATCTGTATGTGAAATGTGAACATCTATGGAAATCTCGGGCAGGCTATAAACCGGGCCGATTCCAATCCCTTCAGAAAAAACAAAATGTTTTGCAAAGCTCTCAGGGGTCTCCCCGGAAAAAGCATATTTTTCTCCTGCGCTCTTTAAGACACTTGCCGCAGACTTGGCAGCCGGTATGTTTTCAGGTATTTCGCCGAAGTTGTTTTCTATAAGCATTTGAAGCTCTTTAAGCAGTTTCTCAGAATTATCGCCTTGAGCAGATACAGAAATCTCGTGGCTTTTGAGAATCTCAAGTAATGCAAGCTGGTTCAGGCTTTTTCCGTTAGCAGGCCCTTTACCTGTTGTTATGTTATTTACTTCAACATTACACCCGGATGAGACGACCGCTTTCACAAAAGCTGATGCAGGCCGGGCGTGAAGGCCATGAAGATTACGGATTATAAAATTCCTTTCATGTTTTTCCTTATTTTGATCACCCTGATCTACCGGCAATGAAATATCTGCCGGTAAAGGAATATCTGCAGCATCTTCTGACCCCTTTTTCATTGAAAGGCTGTTTTTGGCTTCTGATAACGCAAAAGAAATACCGGAGCCTGATGCGCACTGCACCGCAGCGCTTAATACCCCTTCAACAAGGGGAGCCTTTGAAATAAATACATGTTCTTTTTTTTCATCATCAAGCAGGTCATGCGCGAATTCCGCGCTTAAAATGGAGCTTCCTATATCGGTAAATACGATAACGCCCTCATCTGTATAGACTGACTCAATAGCGGTAAGGATGTCAGTTGCATCAGTACCTGAAACATCATCGCTCCCGCCTGCCCCTCCTGAGTATGAAACAGGTATTTTAACACTGCTTACCTCTGATGCAAGGGAGGCAAGACTTTGGGCAAGTTTTCTGCTGTGCGATACAATTACAATTGAAAACATCTCTTTTAAATCCCCAACTTAAGGTTGTTGTCCTGTTTTGCCAGCCTTATTTATAAGGTGAGCAAAGCTTATGTTCTTATAGCTTAAAACCTCAACTCAAGGTTTTGGCTGCTGCTTTTATCATCATATAGCTTGATACAGCACCAGGATCCAGATGGCCTATGCTCCGCTCTCCAAGATAGCTTGCCCTTCCCTTGCGCGCTATCATACTCCGGGTTGAGCCAATCCCCTCTTCCGCGTTTTTAAGCCCTGCTGCAAGAATCGTTTCAACGCTCCCTCCCGAGGCAGCCTCGCTTTCCATTGCCCTCAAGGCAGGAATCCATGTATCAAGCATGGTTTTATCACCTTCCTGGGCATGGCCTCTTTTTTTTATCCCTTCCACTCCCGCTTTAAGGGCAGAGACAAGTTTAGCCCCGTCCATCTCTTTTTCTGCTTTTACAGTCCGTGATATTTCAAGAAAAAAAGTGCCAAGCAGCGCGCCTGATGCGCCGCCAATTGTTTTAATCAATGTCATGGAGACAGATCGGAAAAATTCTGGGAAAGAACTGCCGTAACCGCTCTCACCTGCTCCTCCTGAGCCGCTTTCGGCCCCGGTTCCGCCTGATGACATTTTCTCAATTTCCCCCCTTACAGCGGAAAAACCCCTGTCAAGATTTATCCCGTGGTCAGCATCGCCAATCGCGGCATCAAGGTCTGTAAGGTATTCCCTGTTTTTGGAATAAACATCTGACAGCGTCAAGAACCATTCCTTTACCTTCTCAATTGTAACCATAATCACATTCCCCATCTTAAGGCAGGAGTCAGAACCGGATCATCCCAAAGCTTAAGCATCTCATCATTCACCCTTAAAAGGGTAATTGAAAAACCCTGCATATCAAGTGAAGTAATATAATTCCCGACAAGTTTGCGGGAGATTATGATACCTTTTGATGCTGCTATTTTAAATACCTCGTTATAAAGAAGATACAATTCAATTAAAGGAGTTCCCCCCATCCCGTTAAGCATCAGAATTACCCTATCTTTATTTTTAAAGGGAAGATCACCTGTTATTGCATCCATCATCATTCCGGCTATTTCAGAGGCTTTTTTCAAAGGGATTCTTTCCCTGCCCGGCTCTCCGTGGATACCGATGCCTATCTCAATTTCATTTTCAGCTATCTGGAAGGTAGGTTTTCCCGCGGCCGGCACTGTGCAGGAGGTAAGTGACATCCCCATCGAGCGGGAGTTTGCGTTAACTGCCTGGCAGAGATCTGTTATCTGCTTTAAGTCATAACCCCTCTCCGACGCTGCCCCGCATATTTTTTCCGCAAAAACTGTGGCGCCGACCCCCCGCCGCCCTTGAGTATAAAGGCTGTCTTTTACCGCGACATCATCATTTATCACAACGCTTGCTGTTTTTATCCCCTCATCAGAGGCAAGCTCGGCTGCCATCTCAAAGTTCATCACATCGCCTGAATAATTTTTAACTATGGCAAGGACGCCCGCCCCTCCGTCAACCGCTTTTACAGCTGCGAGGATCTGATCCGGAGTCGGCGATGTAAAAACGTCTCCCGGGCATGCGCCGTGGAGCATCCCGTGCCCTACAAATCCGCCGTGCATAGGCTCGTGCCCGCTGCCCCCGCCGGATACAACCGCGGTCTTTCCTTTCAAAGGCGCATCAGCGCGGATAATAAAATCAGGGTCAAAAAATATTTTAAGTATATCTGGATGGGCTGACTGCATCCCGTGGAGCGAATCCTTTACAACAGAATCAGGTGAATTAATCAGTTTTTTCATTTTTATTCCTCCTGTTCACTAACAAAAATCAATTTTTGATATTATAACACAGAATCCTGTTTTTTAAAATCTGAAATAGTTACAGTCATTTTCAGGGTTTAGGGGTATTGAAGTTTCAGATAGATTCAACCGGATATTGAATAATCATTCTCTTCTATATATAATTACCAATATCAAAAGGAGCAAAAAATGAAATACAGAATTCTCGGGAAATCAGGACTCAAGGTATCAGTCATCTCTCTGGGCACATATCAGTACGGAGGAAGCTGGGGCAGGGAATATACCCAGAAGGATGTGGATTCAATTTTTGCCGCCGCAGAGGATGCGGGGATCAATTTCCTCGATACAGCTGAGTGCTACGGAGTGGATAACCACGCAGAGCGGCTCATAGGCAACGCGATTGCAGGAAAAAGGGATAAATGGCTTGTCGCAACCAAGTTCGGGCATGAAAGAAAAGAGCCGCAGAAAAACTCACCTGCCTGGGAAGTCAGCCAGATTAAAAATCAGCTTGAAACATCACTTAAGCTCCTTAAAACAGATTATATAGACCTTTATCAGTTCCATTCAGGCCCTGATGAAATATTTGATAACGATGAAATATGGACAATGCTTGATAAGGAAAAAGCAAAAGGAAAGATACGGCATCTTGGCATCTCGCTTAACAGGACAAAAAGCGATAACGAGGATTACCAGACCCTAAACGCGTTAAAAGTGGGAGCCCAGGTTATACAGCTTAAATACAACCGGCTTGAAAGGGATGCGGAAAAAAAGATACTCCCTGCGGCGGAAAAACTGGGGCTCGGCGTTATAGTAAGGGTAGCGCTTGCAAGCGGCATGCTTAGCGGCAAATACCAGAATATAGATGAGTTCAGCAGTCAAGAATCAAGGGCAAAAAAATACAAACCTGAACTTATAAAAAAACTGCAGCGGGAAATTGAGGATATTATCAAAAACGAACTTCCTGAAAATGTGCTGCTTTCACAGTATGCCCTTGCCTGGGCACTTTCCCATCCCGCAGTAAGCTGCGTTATTGCCGGGTGCAAGTCAGCTGAACAGGTTAGAATAAACGCTGCTACAGCTGATCTTGATATGATGGGCAAAAAGCATAAATTTGATATTTAATGGTGACGTTCTTGCGGGATGTATAATAAAATTTATTTCAACTGACAGTATTTAATCTTATCAATATTTCTAATAAACCTTGTTAATGATTTTAATATTTTGTATCTTCAATATATGACCACAGGACATATCAAATGTTCATATTGAATCTTATCAGAAATATATCACTCATAATTACCTTGTCCATTGTTTATCACATAATAATGGGATTCAGGTTAAAACCCGGCAAACGGGAAGATGTTTTGGCAGGGCTGCTTTTCGGAATAATTGCCATGACCGGGATGATAACTACTGTATATTTTGCTCCTGGACTCTTTTTTGACGGAAGGACTATAATTCTTGTCATAGCAGGGCTGTTTGGAGGCCCGCTGCCTGCATTTATTGCAGCAGTTATGAGTTCTGTATTCAGATATTACCTTGGAGGGGCAGGTGCTGCGGCAGGGATTCTCATGATTGTTGAATCTGCCTTTATAGGATCACTGTTTTATTACCTTAAAAAGAAAAACCCCCTTTTTATGACACTTCCCGGGCTCTTTTTTATAGCAATTCTGGTACATGCGGTTATGCTGCTTTGCATGCTTGCTATACCAGCCGGAGAGGGGATTGCTGTAATCCAGAAAACCGCAGCCCTTGTGCTGCTTATATATCCCCCGGCAACAGTTATAACCGCATATATATTTCTTAACCAGGAAAAGAAAAGATCTGTAGAAAATTCCCTCACCCTTAGTGAAAAAAAACACAAAGATTATGTTGAATTTTCTCCCTACGGAATTTTTATTACAGACAGCACAGGAAAATTTATCGAGGTAAACAAGAAAGCTTTGCAATTAACCGGATATAAAAAGAACGAACTTTTGGCAATGCAATTAACAGATATATTCCAGTCAGGCAGGAAAGAAGCTGCTGAAACCCGTTTCAGCCAGGTTTTCTCAAAAGGGAATTTTTACGGCGAATTTCCTTTTACAAAAAAAGATGGGACAAACTGTTATATGTCGGTAGACGCGGTAAACCTCGAAAACCATACTGCCATAGGATTTGTGCAGGATATAACAGAGCGTAAAAAAACAGAAGAGAGGCTGCGCTACCGCCTTGCCATCGAAATGATAATAAACTCTTTTACATCAGCCCTTGTAAACAGCGATTTATATGATGTGGATCAGGAAATTGCGGCAGCTTTTAAATCGCTTGGCGCTGTAACAGAGACAGACAGGGTATATCTTTTTCTTTATGACCGCGATATTGCAACTTTCTTTAATTCGCATGAATGGTGCGCAGAAGGGATAGATTCCCACATTGATTATTATCAGAATGTCTCTGTAGAAACCTACCCATGGTGGACAGAGCAGATGAAAAACAACACTACTGTTATTTATGAGGATATCAATGAGATGCCTGATGATTCAGGGAAAGCAAAAGAGATATTCATGGATCACGATATTCTCTCAATAGCGGTAATCCCCTTATTCCATGATGGAAAACTTACAGGATTTCTGGGATTTGATTCAATCAAAAAAAGCAAGAGATGGAAAGATGAGGATATTGATCTTTTAAAACTGATCGGCAACATATTCTGCAGCGCGATAGTGAGAAAGAATGAACTTGAAGAAAAAAGCAAGCTCAATGATCAGCTTGTCCAGATTCAAAAGCTTGAATCAATCGGCCGCCTTGCAGGAGGTGTTGCGCATGACTTTAACAACATACTGCAGGTCATTATGGGATTTACAGAAATGGCATTGGATGATATCCCGCCCGGTTCCGGTAATACTAAAAATTATCTTGATGAAATATACAAAGCTTCAAAGCGCTCAGCTGAACTAACAGGACAGCTTCTTGCGTTTGCGCGCAGACAAACCATTAAACCGGAAACAATAAACTTAAATCAGGTTATTGAAAGTACAATAAAAATGCTTACCCGGCTAATAGGAGAAAACATTGATCTTATATGGAACCCTTCAGAGTTCCTCTGGAATACAATGATTGATATAACACAGGTTAATCAGCTGCTTACCAACCTGACTGTTAACTCCCGCGACGCGCTGGAAAACAGAAAACAGGGTAAAATAATTATTGAAACACGCAACACAGTAATTGATGATGCATACCTCAAAAAAAACGCTTATTTTGAACCAGGTGAATATGTAATGCTTGCTGTCAGCGACAATGGAAAAGGGATGGACAGAGAAACCATTTCCCACATTTTTGAGCCTTTTTACACTACAAAGGGAAAAGAAGGGACCGGCCTTGGGCTTTCTACTGTTTACGGAATCATGAAGCAGAACAACGGATTTATAAATACCTACAGCGAAGTTGGCGAAGGAACTACGATAAAACTGTACTTTAAAAGATATACCGAAAGCAATCCAGCTGTAATAAAAACAGGTCAGAAAGAAGAAATAAAAGCTCCGGCAGATAAAATCATACTTATTGTTGAAGATGAGGCAACAATATTATCACTTGCAAAAGAGATTCTTACAAGAGGCGGCTATAACGTCATTACAGCTGAAAACGGAGAAAAGGCACTCTCTCTTTCCGGCAGCTATAATGGCAGAATCGATCTTCTGGTTACAGATGTTGTTCTGCCGGAAATGAACGGGAAAAAACTCGCAGAGGCAATTGTAAAGGGACGATCCGGGATAAAGACACTCTTTATGTCAGGCTACACAGCAAACGTTATTGCGCATCAGGGTATACTGGATGAGGGGATAAATTTCATCCAGAAACCTTTTACAGTAAAGGATCTTTTGTCAAAGGTTAACCAGATCCTCTCTGACAATGAACCAGCTGTTTAACTGCCTATGAATGCGACAGTTGCCTGGGAGGGAGGCTCGTTAGCCTTCCTTTAGTTCCAATTCCGGTTCTGCCGCTACAGGAAAAGGGATTACTTTGGGATTTTTCTGTTCAGCCTCCCAAAGATCACGCCTGATCTGCATTTTTAGCCAGCTTTCAGGAGTTGTATTCGTTGCCTTACCTATTCTGACAGCCATTTCAGGGCTTAAAGAAGAGTGTTCGTTTATAAATTCAGATAGAGTTTTTCTTGAAACTCCAAGATCAAGCGCTGCCTGGGTAACTGTTAATCCTGTTGGAATTAAAACCTCTTCCTTAAGCAAACATCCGGGGTGAACAGGTTTTCTTCTATTAAGCATATATATTTCCTCTTAGTGATAATCACGATAATCAACTATATAGGCATCACCCTCTTTTAAATAGAAAGTAACCCTCCAGTTTCCATTTACATTAACAGACCAAATCTCTTTTTCTTTACCAGTAAGTTTATGCAATTTGAATCCAGGCAAGTCCATATCAGCTGCAAATAAGCTGGCGTCAAGACGGTCTAATATCCTTGCAAGCTTTGATGCCTGGTTTGGTATTATTCCTTTTTTTGAATCAGTAAAGAAAAAATCTTTTAGTCGTTTGTGATTAAACGATTTAATCATTGGCTATATTGTAACCTATCACGTATCAGGTGTCAACATGTTATCGAAACGGGACGAGCCACCCGTCAGCATCACCGATTAAAGCGGGTAAGCTGATCAGATACATCGGCTCATTCAGTTTAATGCGGAATGTTTTTTTGATGATTTTTTCATTACCGTCATCACCGGGAAATGTTACTGTTATTACCTGCCGCTGCCCTGCTGTTTCAATTTTTATCCTGTCTTTTTTAAGCATCTCTTCTTCCTTTCCCCTGCCTATCTTTACCTCGACAACATTAAGTTCCCGGTATGTTTTTCCCCCAATCTCGACTGTTTTATTGTCTATGAGAAGAGAATGCCCTTTCCCGCCCAAAAAAAGCATTACAGCAATCAGAAACAAGAATAACACAGATAAAGCCCTGACTATAATCCTTCTTGTTTTGACCTCTTTAAATATCATGGAGCAACTCACTCTGGCACCTCCTGCGCATCAGCAAGGGCTATCCCTGCCCTTGTCCTGTCTCTCTGTTTTCTTATCGCGTAGAGGACAAGTGAGATTGAAATTACACCGTATGAGACAAATACCCTGAAATACTCACCAAGCTGGGCCTGACCTATAAGATTTTTTCCTGCCATGGGAGAAATTACAAACATAAGGTGAAACAGCACAACCCCAAGAATTGCGTTTCCTATTTTTGCCCTGTTGACAGACGCACCCCCGACAAGAAGGGCGGCAATCGAGAACATCCCTACCTGCTCGTGTGAGTTGTATGTATTCATTGTTCCGATGTTCTGGAGATAGATAACCATCCCGAATCCTGCAAGTACGGTTGATATAATTATCGAGATTATTCTTGTTTTTGCCACATCAATCCCGGAAGCCTCTGCAACCGCCATGTCCTGCCCTATTGCCCTCATGTCATGCCCAAGTTTTGTTTTTCTGAACCAGATTATAAAAAGGCACAATATAGCGATCAACGCGAAAGTCGCGACAGGGATCAAAGTAGTGCCGATTTTTACAGGCAGCAATCTGTCGAGCGACTGCCTTATCCCTGTAAGATTTACAGCATTTCTTATCCCGTAGCCGCGCGAAAGAACAATTGAATCACTTGCGATCGGGATAATGCTTCCCATTCCGTAAAGAACAACAAGCTGATACACGCCGTTCATGAAAAAGCCGAGTATATAGCTTGTGACCATCTCCCTTCCCTTTGCCCTGTTAAGTATTTTTCCGCACATCCAGCCGAGAAGGACGGATAAAGGTATTGATAAAATCATCGCTAGAAAAAGTCCATTGAGCCCTGTAATATTCCAGTCTGTTATAAAGATGAGCCCAATCTCACCAGCCATGGCGCCGAGCACCATTCCGAAGTTAAGCCCCATTCCCGCCATTATTGGGAGGAGAAGAGCAAGGACAAGGAAGAGATTTCTGACAAGCCGCACAATTATTTCATTGAATAAATACCTGATTGAAAAACCGGATAACGGCAGGGCAAAAGCTATTATTATCACGAACAGGATCGGAACCAGGTTTGTTTCAAGGAATTTTATTACATTATCTTTGTCTTTCTTAAGCATCAGTGCGCCCCCTTCTTGACCCTGGTGAGGGCATACAAAATCATGCCGTTAGAGACTATTATACGGATCACCTCTGACATGTCCATCTGGATGATGGAGTTCATTACTGAGGGGGTCATGGTAAGGATTCCCTGAAACAGGAAAGCTCCTATCAGCACATTCATAATCGAGGCTTTGTTTACTGACGCGCCTCCGATAAGAATCGCAGCAACTGCAGGGAAAGCCATATAAAACGGCCCCATGTAAAGCTGAATAAACCCGAAGCTCTGCTGATATACAATAATGCCAACAGCGCCCAGCCATGTTGAGAGCATTACAGAGATTGTTCTCATCCTGTCGATGTTTACCCCGGAAGCCCTGGCAAATACAGGGTTAGAACCAACTGCAGTCATCGCTGTTCCTGTCTTTGTATGGAGAAAAGCCCACACAAGAAAACAGATAAAACCCATAAAAAGCAGCATCCCTGTCGGCAGGAGAAAAGTCCCTATCCTGACTGCAAAAATATTGCTTAACGCGTGCAGATAAAACCCCTCTACCGATATTGTTGTCCTTAATCCCACTCCCTCGTATCCCCAGACCATTGTCGGGCTGCTGAAGGGAAGAAGAAGCCACATCATGCACATGAAAGCGACAGAGGAAAAACCTACATAAGTCGCGATCATCATTTCATTTCCCTTTACCCTATTAAGCAGATTACCGTACCCCCAGCCGAAAACAAGGGCGAACGGGGTTGCCAGAAGAAGGGCAATAAAAAAAGAAGAAGTGCCTGTTGCCCCAAGCTCTATTGTGATTGTGGCTCCAAGCAGTCCCGCTATTATTCCCAAAGGGAGGCCGAAGTTAAGCCCGCACCCTGAATGGATCATGGGAACCATTGCAAGTACCATAATTCCGTTCATGCCGAAACGGATTAGTGTATCGCTTAACGATGTTCCTATCTTGACTTCCGCGAATGGGGCCATGATAAAAAGGCTTAAAAGGAAAAGAGCAATAATAAGGCGGGGCCAGCCGGTTTTTTCAATAATTCTGTTAAGAAAAGTCATACCGCACCTCCTGTTACAGGCGATGTGCCAAGCATAAGAAGGCCGAATTCCGCAGCTGGCCTTGTAGCCGGCAGTATCCCTGCGATTTTGCCTTCATCAATTATCGCGATCCTGTCGCAGACTGATCTGAGTTCTTCAAGTTCTGATGAAATCATGATTATTGTAGTCCCTTTTTCCCTGTTGTTTTTTATTAATGTATCAAGTACTATTTTTTTCGCACCTACATCTATCCCTCTTGTTGGTTCTGAGACAAAAAGGAGGCGCGGTTCGACTATAAATGCTTTCGCAAGGCATATTTTCTGCTGGTTTCCGCCGGAGAGTTCCTGCGCTTTTTGTGAATATCCTGTGCACTTTATCTCAAGTGAATCAATATATCCCTGCGCAGCTTCCTGGATAGCTTTTTCATCCCGCCATTTGACAAGATTTCCAAACATCGGCTTTAAAAATTTATTCTGCACCTGCATTGCAGTAAATGAAATATTCCAGTCAAGTGGTTCATCAAGAAGCAGCCCGACATCGCGCCTGTCTTCTGAGACAAAAGCCATACCGCTGTCAAGCGCTTTTCGGGGGCTGTTAAGGCTGATCTTTTTCCCGTCAAGTATTACCTCTCCCCCGCCGGGAAACAGCCCCATTATCCCGTTTGGAATACCGAGTTTTCCCTGGCCTGCAAGGCCACCTATCCCGAATATTTCACCTTGATTTACATCAAAAGAAACATTCCTTACAGTCTCCCCCGGCATATTGACCCAGAGTTTCCTTATAGAAAGAAAAGTCTTGTCAAAAACCCTCGCATCCCCGCGAGTTGATACCTCAAGTTCCCGGCCAACCATTGCTTCTGCTATTTCTGTTATATTTGTAGATAGAGTCGGTTTTTCCTGTATTATTTTGCCGTCCCGCAGGACAAGTATTTTATCTGTTATATTTATAATTTCCCTGAGCCGGTGAGATATAAAAATTATGGAAATCCCCTCACGGGAAAGTTTTTTCATCGAATTTAATAGTATTTCTGCTTCTGATTCTGTAAGTACCGCAGTCGGCTCATCAAGGACTAGAAGCTTAATGTTATCTTTTTCAAGTTCTCTAGCAATTTCTGTAAACTGTTTATGCCCTACCGGCATATCGCTTATAAGCATATCTTCGTGGAGCTGAACCCCGACTTTCCCGATTGCCTTAAGCGCCCTTTTTCTCATATCCTTTCTGTCGAGATTTTTCATTCTGTCGCCGAAAAGCTCTGTCATAAAGTTGTCTTTTGTCGATTCCCTGTTTAAAAGGATGTTTTCCGCTGCCGTAAAACCAGGAAGGAGAGAAAATTCCTGGTGTACCATCCCGATCCCGTCGTCAAGCGCTTCAAACGGTGTTTTATAGGAGACAGGTTTTCCGTCAAGAAAAATCTCTCCGCTGTATCCGCCTGTATCGCGTATAACTGTCATTCCAAAGAGGATCTTCATAAGGGTTGTCTTGCCTGCCCCGTTTTCGCCTACAAGGCCGAGTATTTCCCCTTTTTCAAGCTTGAAGCTTACATCTTTCAGAACAGAATTTCCGAAAAAATCCTTGCTTATGTTTTTCATTTCAAGAAGTGGGCTATTGTTATCCATTCAGGTTCCCCTTAAATTCCCCGCTGCCGTTTTTTGATTATGATTTTAAAAAATGTTACCCGCTCCCGCATTTATTGCAGCTGGTCAGTCTTCAGGCAAGCCTGCTGCAGGCTGGCCAGATTTTCCTCTTCGCCGGGCGCGCAAACTAAAAAGCGGGACACGCGGCCCCGCTTTGAGATAATTAAATTTTTATTTTACGCTGAAATATTTTTCAGGTACTGTTACATCCGGTGTACCCATATAGCCCTTGCCCATCATGTATGTGTCCTGATAGATAAGAATATGGTTACCCGCTCTTATGCCAGTTGCGACATCAGTATAAAAACCGCCGTTCCATTTGGCACCTGGTGTGTATTTGTTATACGCATTCATAAGATCAGACATCTTGAGCAGATCTGCTTTTCCGTCAACAACATTCATGGCGTGCTGCCCGAGAGCCGCGGTTGTTGTATAGCCATAAGAGTATGCCCATGTTCCGAATCTGCCGGCGCCGCCCTTTTCCTTGATTGTTGATTCAACTTTCGCGAGTATGGCAGGGAAATCACCCTTTTCCGCGGAAAGGTCAATCCCGAGTGCTCCGGGATATCCCATCAATGGAGAGGGAAGATCTGCTTCGATAAAGTATCCGCCGTATTCAATAAGCTGTTTGAGAAGTGGTTCTGTGTGCGCGTCATTTGTACAGAAGAAAGCTGTGTTTTTGCCGTATTTCTCAACCCATGCCGGTACTTTCTCAAGAATAAACTGCTGAGCCCCTGCTACACCTACATCGCTTGTAGGATCCGGAGCTGTTTCAAAGACAAACTTTAATCCAAGATCTTTGCATGCTTCTTCAAAAATAGCTCTTCTTCTGCCAAGTGTTTCATAACTCATATGCCTTGGAAACGAGATATGAACAAACGTATCTACCCCAAGTTTTTTGGCAGTATCAATAATCAAAAAGCCTCTTGATACAAAGTCGCTGTTTATTGTGAGATCAGCTGCGCTTTCAATTACAAGCGGGTCCTCATGAGCTTCTCCCGCGATTGTTATTATATCGCTTCTCTTTTCCTTGACTCTGCGGAACCCTTCTGTTGTTCCGGGAATTGCCTGGTTTACAACAATTGCTTTCATCAGAGGATCATCAGCAAGACCTACGATCTGGGAAATTGTTGTTTCCATTTCCTGCATAAAGTTGTCAGGATATGTTACATGCTGGATCATTCCGCCGTCAGAGACTGATCCGTATTCTTCGATAAGCCTTTCCGCTCCCCGCAGATCATCTTCCGACTGGGATACAGTTCCTGTAACAATGCCGATATGGTATGCAGCTTCTTTTTTCGCATCCTTCGGCGCTTCTTTCTTACAGGATATCAGCATTCCACCGGAGAGGATTGCCGCAGCTGTAACAAGAAGAAAAACCCTAAAAAAACTCTTTTTCATTGCTATCTCCTTTTAATATTCATAATACTTCAACACAGTATTCTATAATCAGCAAGGAGTTTGTTCAACTGTTATTTTGACTCTTTTTTAAACTTTTTGCATCTTCCGGGTTTATACACATGCTTAACGCAAAAATCAGGCAGCTATTTGTTTCTATCCGCAGATTCAAGTTTTTGCCTAACGTAGCATTTTTCAGCAAACATCGCCATTTCAGCCTCAAGATTTGAAAGCTCGGAATCTCCGAATACGCCGGTAAGGTAGGGGATAACCCTTTTTGCCGGGTTTTTCTCTTTCACTTTTTTGATATCAATCAGGGACTGTATCTTGGATGATGCGACACATTCCTGCATGCAGCCGAAAGGCTCAACCTGATACACCCCGCTTAACCCTTCTGAATTACTGTTTATAAAATCATGGGTAATGCCGATTGAAATACCAGCCTCTCCCTTGATTCTTACATCAAAGATATTTTCTTTTCTAAGTTCGTTATAAAGGTCTATCGGCCTCCTGAACCTGCGGTGGGCAAGTATGCCGCTGAAATGACGGGAGAGTCCTTTTTCAACTTTCATCATATAAAGCCCTTTTACCAAAGCCCCAAGCCACAGGACATACTGCTTTTCCTTCCAGTACGCAGCTCTTTGCATCTTGTTTACATATTCAAACATATCAGCAAGCAGCCTCGGGACAATTTCAAGTTTGAATGATTCAAGCTTCCTTATTGAATTCTCATTTGCCCCGGTATGGCTTCTTACAAATATTTCACCAAAAAGGCTTACAAGGGGAAAACGTTTAGTTATATTAGCGTCAATTTCCCTGCATTCCTGTGAGGCTTTTTTCATAAAGCTGGTGAGTTTTTTAAAATCGCAGCCATCCCCTGTTATCTTAAGGAATTCCTTCCTTATTTCCGCAAAAAAAGCATCGGTAGACCCTTTTACAATTTCGTATGGCCTTATGGAAAGCTGCGCGTTCATCAGTATGTCTGATGCGATCGCGGCTTTTGCCAGGTTCCGCCTTATTATGCTTCTCTCCTTTCTGCTTACAGGAAGGTTTTCCCAGTCAAGATAGGCGGCCGGATTTACAATCAAGACGCGGTCAAACCCGCATTCATCAAGAAACTGTTTTACAATAATATGATACTGTCCAAGACGGCACGGGCCCCCTGCCATGGGAACGAAAACAGCAAGATCCCTGTTCGGATCAAGCCCTTCCCCTTGTTTGCCGTAAACCCAGGCAAATACATCGCCGAAAAGGATATGCATCGGCAGGCAGTTATTTGTTATAAGATATTTTCTTGCCCAGGCTTCTGTTTCCCGGGTTTTTGTCGGCATTACCTCTGCCCTGTATCCGGCTGACTTAAAGACAGCGGCAAGCATTTCAGCAGACTCTGTTCCCATATCCGGTATCCCGAGTAATCGTTTTTTAAGATCATCTGTTTCCCTGTATTCTGTTTCAAGGTCTTTAAGTGTAACTTTCTGAGGTATGTGATTTTTCACAACCTCAAAATTTGCCATAGCCCTTGTGCCGAACTGCGCGTTGCTGTTATGGCCGTCTGTCTGTAAAGTAAGATACGGTTTTCCTGTAATATCAAAGATTCTTCCCTCATGATAGGAGAGCATGGCATCTGGACCGCAGTTAAAATTGGTTTCCCTTACACCGTACAGATTTGGATCAAGCGCCGCAAGCAGATTATAGCGGGTCATTTCCCTCCCCTGGAACCAGTACATGTGCCTTACTATATCTGTAAAATCATAATCAGGCTGCTTCAGAAAAAAACAGGGGATAAAATGAAGCCCGTTCATTATAAAAAGTTCATGAATTTTGGAGCTTGCCATGTTGTCGAATATTGTATATCCCCTGCCTATGCCGAGAAAGATTTTCTCATTCTTCTTTTTAAGTTTTTCAACTATTTCTCTTCCCATCCTGTGCATTCTGCCGTTAAAATCTTCCTGCGTTTTTAAGGCTTTTTTTACAGCTGATGCTACTTTTCCGGCGGATAATGATTTTTCATATTCTGTTCCGGCAAATGCCCTTTTTAAATCTTTAAGTATATCATCCTCAAGCCTGTAGATATCATCATTGAAAACAAGGACAGGCAAAAGAACATCTGATGAATCAATCTTTAACGCGTCTTTGGCGGCAAACCCTGCCCCTGAGACATAAGGGCATGTCTTTGACTGATTCTGGGGCGCCTTTTCCTCGCCGCTGCCGAGATAGTTAACAAGCAGTATTTTATCAATCCCCTGCCGCATAAACTCTTTTAAATACGCGGTGTGGCCGTAATGGAGTTTTGAGGGATAACATGATTCTGAGTGGGAATGGGCTATACCCAGAGCCGCTATCTGTTCATCAGACTCAGGCGAAAGAAAAACATTAAAACCCAGATAATGATAAAGAGATGCGAAAAACAGCCCCCGCTCATTCAGGAAATGGAGAGACCTCGGGATATAAATTGCAGACGCTGCAAGTGCCGCATCACGTTTACTCTTTTTCGAGGCAGCTTTTTTTTCATCTGTTTTCGCTCCTTCCCCGGCAAGGGATGAATATCTTGACAGCTCCTTATCAAGTTCTTTTTTATAAAGCGCGATATAATCTGGAGATTTTTTCGCAAAGCTTTGCGTATTCCCTTTTGGACAGAGCCCTCCTGAAAAAACCATCTCATCCCCGATTTTATATATCTGAAGCCGGCAATCCCTGATACCGCAGGAATCGGTGATTACAGAACTGCAGTCAGCTGTTAGTTTCTCAAAACCTATATCTGCGACACCAAACCCTCTGAATCTGCAGAGAGGAGTTTTCCCTTCCTTCAAAAGTTTTTTTACCCTGTTAAACGCAACAAGAGCAGCTCCCATTGCTCCGAAAAGCTGTCTGTGCGGAAAGGCATGTATTTCGGCGCCTGTATGAAGCGCAAGAGAGGCAAGACACTCTTTTCCCTTGAACGGGCCGCCCTGGGCAGATGCAAGTTTGCCGAATTTTTCATTTCCTACGAATTTATTGGCATATCCTCCCATAAACCCGTAGGCTGTGGCAGCTGCTACCTCTTCTACCGGAAAACCGAGCGCTACAAGTTTTAATATATCAGCTTCAGTGAAAATAGCGCACATTTCATCAGAGACAGGTGTTCTTTTCGCTGCAAGGGCATAGTCCCTGAAAGTCTTAAAATCAAGGCCGAGCATGTCAAGCATGTTTTTCATCGACTGCCCTGTTCCTGCCATGCAGGAAAGATTCATCTTCGCTTTTTTCACTGTCCCGTCAGGATTGAATACTGTAAATTTAGCATCCTGTCCGCCGCATTCAAAAATTGTGTCAACATCACTGTTGAAAAATCGCACCCCTTCCGCGTGGCAGGTAATTTCATCCTTGACAATATCAGTTTCACACCCCGGCACATCTTTGCCGCTTCTGGTAAAATTTGTAAAAAGCCTGTGATAAAACTGGCCGGAAGAACCTGTATATGTTATCCCTTTTATATCAAGATTATCTTCATATATATCCTTAATTTCCCTGAAAACCTTCTGGGCAGCCTCAAGGGGACGGCCGTCAGTATCAATACAGATTTCAGCCAGAATCTCCATGGTAGATGAGTCTGCAATCAGCGCTTTGGTTGTAGTTGAGCCTCCGTCAACACCAATTACTACACTTCTTTTCTCATCCGGTTTTTTAAAAACTGTAAGCCCTGCTTCAGTTGTGAAAAGTGGTTTTTCATCTTCATGAATATGTACCAGGTGAAGTGCGCTTGAAAGGGGCGGCGCGAATTTTACCTTTTTAACCTCTGCCTCTTTAACAGATTCAAGCTTTTCTATAT
>JAVEZE010000030.1:0-19934 GCA_034003145.1 Spirochaetia bacterium | reverse complement strand
TCTGCGGAAGCAAAAAAGGCAGGCCTGAAAAGAGGACTCCCCCTTTTCCAGCAGAAACAGCTTATTGATTCCTGCAAAGCAGCGGTTTTTTCATCAAATTACACACTTTATGCTGACATTTCAAGGCGGGTAATTATGGCTTTGGGAGAACTTGCCCCTTCAATTGAAGCATACTCGATTGATGAGGCATTTATCGAAGTACCGTTAAGAGACAGCTCTGATCCCTGTAAAATCGCCTCTTACGGCAGGGAAGTAAAGGAAAAGGTTTTCCGCTATACCGGCATACCGGTATCGGTAGGTATAGCAGCCACAAAAACTCTTGCAAAAGCAGCCAACCGATTGGCAAAAAAAACTGATACCAGTATAAGCCCGCAGGTTTACATAATTGATGATAAAAACAGGATTCCTTCCCTCAAAGCAGTAGCGGTTGAAGATGTATGGGGGATAGGGATGAAGTATTCCCTTTTTTTAAGGGAGAGGGGAATACACACTGCATACGATTTTTCACTTATGGACCGGTGGCAGGTGAAAAAGAAAATGACACTTACCGGTTACAGAACACTGATGGAGCTTAACGGGGAGAAGCAGGTAAAATCCGAGCATCCCGAGGTTGAAAAGAAGGCAATCCTTTCCTCAAGACAATTCGGCCGCCCTGTAACAGAGCTTAAAGAGCTTCTTGAAGCTGTATCTGACTATGCATCAGGCGCATCTGAAAAACTTTACAGACAGTCTTCCTCAGCAGGGGCTGTAACTGTCTTTATTGAGACTGACAGGCACAGGGAAGGGGAAAAATACTACAGCGCCTGCCGCGGTTTTACCTTTCCTTCGCCGGTTTCCTATACACCTGAAATAATAAAAGCTGCATGCTCTCTTGTGAAAGAAATATACAGCATTGGCTACAACTACAAAAGGGCAGGGGTAATACTTACAGGTATTGTCTCTACGGAGAAAATACAGAAGGAACTGTTTGAGGAGATAAATGAAAGCGATGAAAGAAAAAAACTGCAGCAGGTGATCAGCGAAATAAACTTTAAATACGGAAGAAATACCCTCTCAAGCCTTTCGCGCGGAACAGGGCGCCCTGAGTGGCAGATGAGGCGGCAGATGCTCTCCCCCCGTTATACAACTGATATCAATGATTTTCCTGTAGTTTCAGCAGTATAGGCAGGGCGGAAACTTTCAAACAGCCGGATTTGATGAGGCCTCAAGTAATGATAACTTTATCAAAAAGATAAAAAAACAAATCAAATCAAATCTTTTCAAAAAATCAAAACACATCTATTATGATTATATGTATATCAGTTTAAAATAAAAACGCAAGAGGCCTGCCGTGAAAAAAACCTTTGAAAACCTGCCAGATGCAAAAAAACAGAGAATCATATCTGCCTGCATAGAAGAATTTTCTGAAAATGGTTATGAAAAAAGCACTACAGATAATATAGTAGGGAAAGCCGGAATATCAAAGGGAGGCCTTTATGAATATACTGAATCAAAAAAAGATCTGTATATTTATATTGTCACGCACACCTATGAAAAGCTATATAACTATCTGAGGCAGAAGGCAGAGAGGATGGAGAGTCAGCTTCCTTCCGATATCCTTGACCGGTTCAGGATAGTTTCAGAGTTTGCCATAGATTTTTACATTGACTATCCTGAATACGTGAAAATGATTGTAAAGACATACAAGATACATGATGTTGAAATAGAGAAAGAAGTCAGGGATATTTTTAATTCTCAGTTTATGACTATCTTCGGCAATATTGACGGATCTTCTCTGAGATATGATAAGGGCCGTATCTTTGACCTTCTGATGTGGCTTTTGCTTAAAACCAGGTATGATTTTCTGGTTGAGCTTGATCATGTAAATGATTTAGATGCCCTGAAGCAGGACTATATCACCAACTGGGCGTTTTTTCTTGGTGTTCTTAAAAACGGTATTTACAGATAATGGTAAAAAAAGCTTCCCGCATAAAGCGGGAAGCTTCGTAATGATCTTTATCCCGGACGCGAATCGAACGCATGACCTATTGCTTAGGAGGCAATCGCTCTATCCTACTGAGCTACCGGGACACTGTAATAATTTTATACTATAATGAATTATTCAGAGTGTCAATTAATAGAGTCCAAATAATCCAATTCCATGAAAAAGGGGAGATACTCAAAGGTGAATATCCCCCCTGTATTTACAATGTATTGAAAAGTTAAATCCTGAAAAGAAGATCAAGATAGGTCGGAAAAGGCCAATCCTTTTTTGCTGTCATTTTTTCAAGCGCATCAGCATATAACCGCACCCTGCTCATTACAGGGAAAACTTTTTCGTGATAGGTTTTTGCCCTGGAAAGAGGCTCATCAACAGATTTCGCGTTAAGAAGTTCTTTTTCAAGTAAATCTGTGCTGAATTTCAATTCCTCAAAATTTTTCATCATAAGCTCAACTGTTTCCCTCTGTTCGCTTATCCCTTTTTTTATACCTGCCGCGGAAAGCGAGTTTATTATCTCTGCGCATTTTCCTGCATATTTAAGTACAGCAGGGATAATCTCAAGTTTTACCATATCAATCATTACACCGGCTTCAATATTTATCTGTTTGCTGTATTTCCCAAGATATATGGCATACCGTGACTCAAGTTCCTCTTTTGTCATTATGCTGTGTTTGGTAAAAAGATTTACTGAAGATTCGCTGACAAGAGCTGGTATCGACTCAACTGTTGACTTTATATTAGGCAGTCCCCTTTTTTCAGCTTCTTTAAGCCATTCGCCGGCATAACCATTGCCGTTAAATATTATTCTATTATGATTTCTGTAAGTACGGGCAATAATATCTATTGTTGTTTTTGTCAGGTCATCTGTTTTTTCAAGTTCAGATGCAAATTCTGATAGTATATCAGCAACAACTGTGTTTAGAACTGTATTTGGCATTGAGATTGAGCCGGATGAAGGTACCATCCTGAATTCAAACTTGTTTCCTGTAAAGGCGAATGGAGAGGTTCTGTTCCTGTCTGTAGAATCTTTCGGCAGCTTGGGAAGGGAGCTTACTCCGAGTTCGAGAAAATTCCCGTTTGTTGATGTGGCAGGCTTGTTTTCAGAGAGTTTTTCCAGAAGATCGTTAAGCTCTGATCCCAGAAACATTGAGATAATGGCAGGAGGAGCTTCATTGGCGCCAAGCCTGTGATCATTTCCTGTATTGCTCGCAGACCATCTTAAAAGCGGCGCATATATGTCAACCGCCTTTATAATGGCAGAGAGGAAAATGAGAAACCGCATGTTCTGATGAGGATTGTCTCCAGGCTCAAGCAGGTTTATTCCGTCATCTGTGCTTAATGACCAGTTGTTGTGCTTTCCTGATCCATTAAGGCCTGCAAACGGTTTCTCATGCAAAAGCGCGACAAGATTATGACGGTTAGCGACTTTCTGAATAACTTCCATTGTTAGCTGATTGTGGTCAGTCGCGACATTTACCGTTGTATATACCGGTGCAATCTCAAACTGGTTTGGCGCAACCTCGTTGTGCTGGGTTTTGGCAGCAACACCAAGCCTCCAGAGATCAAAGTTGAGTTCTCTCATGAAGTCTGCCACCCTGGGTTTTATCGGCCCGAAATAGTGATCATCCAGTTCCTGACCCTTAGCAGGCATCGCTCCGAACAGAGTCCTTCCTGTAAGGAAAAGATCCATTCTTCTGTCAAAAAAAGATTTATCAACAAGAAAATATTCCTGTTCAGCTCCTGCAGTTGGTATAACCTTTTCTGATGTGGTATTTCCAAGTATCCTGATAATACGGAGCGCTTCCCTGTTTATAACTTCCATTGATTTAAGAAGCGGCGCTTTCTTGTCAAGAGCTTCTCCGGTAAAGGAGAAAAATGCACACGGTATTCTAAGCGTGACACCTTTGCTGCCGTTCATGAGATAGGCAGGCGATGTTGTATCCCATGCAGTATAGCCTCTGGCCTCAAATGTTGTTCTAAGTCCTCCGTTGGGAAAAGAGGAAGCATCAGGCTCTCCCTTTATCAGCTCTTTTCCTGAAAATTCAAGTATTACTTTTCCGTCAGCTGTCGGTATTATAAATGAATCATGTTTCTCTGCAGTAAGGCCTGTCATAGGTTGAAACCAGTGTGTATAGTGTGTTGCCCCTTTTTCTATGGCCCAGTCTTTCATTGCGCTTGCAACTACTTCCGCGGTTCCGAGAGAAAGTTTTTTATTTCCATTCTGTACTTCCTTAAGCTCCTTGTATGTGCTTTTGGGCAGCTGCAGCTTCATAACCGCATCGTTAAAACAGTTTTCCCCGTATAGTTCTTTTAAAGGGGTTTTGGTGAAATCAATAGTTTTTTCTTCCATAAGTTGTAAAAATGACCTCCAGTCATATAGCCTAATATACATAATGCAACATTTATGCCAAGATGATGTTTATAGGATATTTATGTTGTAAGTTGTTATTGTGCAAGTAAATAACTTCGATACTTTTATTTATTTTCTTTTATAAATAAAATCATAATTTCAAAATAAATACATTATTGTGGGAAAAAAAGATTAATATACAGGAATGTATTATTTCCCATGCGTAAGTGTTCCTGGATTTATTCCGTATTTGTTTTTCCTCAGTCCCATTATCCTCTCGCTTATCCCAAGCATTTTGGCAGCTTTTGCCATATTTCCCTTGCATGATTTAAGCGCATCAAGGATCATCTCCTTCTCAAGCTCATCAATTGCCTGCTGCAGGGTATTATGTATTTCTGTACCGGTAGATTCCGCGCTCTGCAGGCTCGGTGGCAGGAGGTTTCCGTGGATTACATCATCTGTGCTTAGAAGGACAGCTCTTTCTATGCAGTTTTCAAGCTCCCTTACATTGCCGGGCCAGTGGTAGCTTGTAAGAAGCTGTATCGCCGGTGTTGATATCCTTTTTATATCTTTATTGTTTTTCCTGCTGTATTTTTCAGTAAAATAGTCTGCAAGCAGCATTATATCGCTTTTTCTCGATCTCAATGGAGGAACATGAACAGGGAAAACATTGAGCCTGTAATAAAGGTCTTCCCTGAATTTTCCCTCTGTAAGGAGCTTTTCAAGATCCCTGTTTGTCGCGGCAATAACTCTTACGCTTGATTTGATAGTTTCATTCCCGCCAACCCTTTCAAACTCTTTTTCCTGAAGTATTCTAAGCAGTTTTACCTGTGTCGCAGGGGAGAGGTCTCCAATTTCATCAAGGAAGATTGTTCCTCTGTTAGCAAGCTCAAACCGCCCTTTCCTGGTAGCAAGCGCTCCGGTAAAAGCCCCTTTTTCATGCCCAAACAGCTCGCTTTCTATTATTGTCTCAGGAAGGGCTGCGCAGTTAACCTTGATAAAAGGCATCTCTGCCCTCTTGCTGTTATAGTGTATCGCGTTTGCTATAAGTTCTTTGCCTGTACCGCTTTCTCCCCTGATAAGTACAGTTGCCTCGCTCCCTGAAACCTGGGCAATAAGGTCAAATACTTCCTGCATCGCAGCTGAAGTTCCGATTATGTTTTTTGGTTTGAATTTATTTTTAAGCTCGTTCTGGAGTCTTTCGTTTTCCTGTTTGAGTTTTTCCTTTTCTTCCTGATATGTCCTTCTGAGCTCTGCTGCCAGAGCTATCATGGATCCGATTATGGAAAGGAGCTTTGCATCCTCATCAATGCTGAACCCTTCTGAGGCCTGTCTCTGGCAGCTGATGGTTCCTATTGCTTCTGTCCCAATTTTTACAGGAACGCAGATGAAAGACTGATTTTTCCACTTTTTCCGTGATTCTGTTTTATCAAGAAAAAGGGGATTGCCTGAGACATTCTCAATTGTAATTGTCTCACCTGTCTCTATTACTTTTCCTGTTATCCCTTCCCCGACCTTGTATTTTATTTTTTCCGCGAAAACTTCGCTGATCCCGTATGATGCCTCGATTGATATTTCTCTTGAATGGCGGTTTAAGAGTGTTATTGCTCCCTGCAGCATTTCCATTGACTTTACAGTGTGCTTTATTATTGGAGAAAGCGCTGTCTGCATGTTTTCGCTTTTTTGCAGAATCTGGCTTATATCAAAAAGCAGTGAAAGCTCCTGAACTTTCCGCCTATAGTGTTTTGAAGGAATTGAATCAGACATGGAATATATCCTACAAATTTGTAGGTGAAATTTCAAGCTTATTTTACAACAGAATTGCCGTTTCGTTGGAAAATTATACCGGATGGCGGGGGAAACCCGATTTCCTGCGGAAAACCTGCAAACAGCGTAAATAACAGTTCCTGTCAGTATCAGTTTCCCCTTATGTGATTACGGAAATGAAACAATATATGCAATATTGTTTCTGTCTGAAACTTTCTTGACAAATCATAATTATGGGATGATCATTATAATAATAGAACAAAATTAAAAATTTAAATAAGGAGTTTATAAAGATGAAAAAGACTATATTATTTTTGCTTGTCGTGTTTATGCTTTTTCCTGCTGCTGTTTTTGCCGGGGGGAGTAAAGAAAAACCAAAAGAGGGATATCCTCCTGAAATGGATGCCTGGGCTAAAGATGCAAAACTTGGTATCTATGATAAAGACCAGGACTGGGATGAAATTATTGAAAAAGCAAAACAGGAAGGATCTGTTGTTGTGTATGCCTCTTCATCAAGAATAGCGAGTGCAGGAGCGGAATTTTCTAAAATATATCCTGAAATAAAGGTAGAGAGTTTTGACCTTGGTTCTGTAAAGACATTTGAAAAAACAATTCAGGAACAGGATGCAGGGCTTTATAATGCTGATATCATTACAACCGGGGGAAGCGGAAATTATTACTTTGAGCTTTTAGAGAAAAACAGGATTGTAAACTTTGTCCCGTCTACTCATGCCGACAATATTTCCAGGGAAAACAAAGACCCTCTTCTTGTAAGGATAAATGAAGCTATTGTATTCATGTACAACATGGAAAATCATGAGTCACAGCCTATTAATAATCTCTGGGAACTTACAACAGAGAAATATAGAGGGAAAGTTGTAATCAAGAACCCTCTTGCATCTCTTTCAAATCTCATGGGTATTGCAACAATTGTTCAGCATGCTGATGAAATGGAGAAAGCATATAAGAAATTTTCAGGTGAAAAGCTTGTTCTTTCAGAAGGTGTGCCGGATGCAGGTTATGAATGGCTTTACAGGCTTATCCACAATGATCTGGTTATTCTTAAGTCAGGAGGGGGAGTCGCAAAAGCTTCAGGGCAGAAGGGACAGAAAAACGCTCCGATTGCAATCGGTCCCCTCGCATATGGCGCAAGCTATAACAGAAATAAAGATTATGTTAACGGTATAATGTTTCCTCTCGAGCCTGCAGATGGTGTTATTTATCCTACATATATGTCAATCGCAAGACAGGCTCCCCATCCGAATGCTGCGAAGCTCTTTACAGCATATCTTCTCGGAAATCCTGATGTTACAAGTGATATGAAAATTGAAGAACCCTATACAGAAGGGGAATCTGTCAAGATACTTCAGGGAATGGCACCCTACTACTTTGCTGGTGCTATGAGTCCTTTGAAAACAATGCCTGTTGCGCCTGATGTCAAAGACTGGGATAAAATGAATATGTGGACAGTTGATCCTGAGTTTATGTGGTATGACGGACCTAAAGTACAGGATTTCTGGATGAAAGAAACAGCCGAATAATAATAAAAATCAAAGGACTGTCCCCTGTTGGATAGTCCTTTTTCAATTAATAGGGAAATACAGATGCAGCAGAAAATCCAATTCTATACATCAAAATTAAAATCAAAGCCAGAGATTATCCTTTCAATTATTTTTGTAGCAGTTTTTGCGTTTTTAATTGTGGTGCCATTTGTTCAGATGATTTATACAACCCTGACATATCAGTCCTATGATCTGCGTCTGGAACGGGGCGCAGAAGAGGGAGCTTTTACATTATTTCATTATAAAAGAATGTTTAACAGTGATTTGACTCAATCTCTTTTTCTTAAACCTTTTTTAAACAGTATAAAGGTCGGTGTCTCAGTAACATTAATAGCAATGGTTGTGGGCTCTCTTCTTGCCTGGCTTTTTGTAAGGACTGATATTCCTTACAGGAAATTTTTCCAGACCATAATTGTTGTTCCATATATGATTCCGTCGTGGGTAATAGCTCTGGCATGGCAGCTCTTTTTCCAGAATACAAGGACAGGAGGACACGCCGGGGTTATAACATCTCTTTTTGGATTAAATATTCCTGACTGGCTTTCTTACGGTTTTATCCCTATAGTTATCTGTCTGGCTCTCCATTATTATTCATATACATTTTTGTTAATGTCAGGGGCTCTTAGAACAATAGATTCAGAACTTGAGGAGGCCGGTGCCATAGAGGGAATGACAAGATCTCAGATACTGAGGAAAATAACGTTTCCTCTTGTTCTTCCCGCTCTCGGATCCTCATTTGTTCTTACAGTGACAAGAAGCATGGGTACTTTCGGGACTCCGGCGCTTCTGGGTCTTCCTGTGAGGTTTTTTACAATCCCTACTCAGATTTACGCTATGATAAATGCAAGAAATATGGGAGACGGTTTTGTCCTTGCCCTGGTTCTGATTATTCTAGCAGCAACTTTTATCTCAATAAACAACAAAATAATAGGTGTAAGAAAGAGTTTTGTAACAATGAAGGGTAAGGGATTTAGATCCAGCCCCATGAAACTCGGGAAATTAAGACCTTTCCTCATTGCCGCTCTTGTTATATTAATAGTTTGTCTGATCGTTTTTCCTATAGTAATGCTTGCGTTGAGCACTTTCATGCTTCTGCCTGATGATTACTCTTTTTCAAACTTTACCACTCACTTTTGGACAGGAGAGAGTGATGCTACTATCTCCAGCGGTGAACCCGGTGTATTCAAGAATAAAGGAATTATCGGAGGTATTTTTAACAGTATTAAACTGGGTGTCATAGCAGCAGTTGTAAATGCTTTTCTTGGACTTTTAATTGGATACACTGTTGTTAAAAACAGGGGAACAAAACTTTCCCAGCTTATTGAGGGGATTGCTTTTGCACCTTATGTTTTTCCCAGTATTGCCTTCAGTGCAATATATTTGAGCATGTTTTCTAGATCCGTGGGACCGATTCCTGCTTTGTACGGAACCTTTTCCCTTATGGTTTTGATTGTAATTGTCAAAAACCTTCCATTCTCATCCCGTTCGGGAATAAGTGCCATGCTTCAGGTTGATAAATCTCTCGAAGAGACAGCAAGTATACAGGGAATACCTTTTGTAAAAAGATTCCGCTTTATAATTCTTCCCTTGTGCAAAAGCGGTTTTTTATCCGGTATGATTTTGACATTTATAACAGCGATGAGAGAGTTGTCGCTTGTAATACTGCTTGTAACACCTTCTACAAGACTTTTAACTACAATGATTTTTGCTTATGAAACACAGGAGCAGGAACAGCATTCAAATGCAGTAACACTGATTCTCCTGATGATCATAATAATTGCGAATGTACTGATAAGAGTTTTTGTAAATAGAAAATCTGAAAACACGATGAATTTGGGGTAAACTATGGAAAAAATTGAACTTAAAAAAATTACAAAAAAATATGGAAAAATAGCTGCTGTCGATAATATGGATCTTTCAATAAAAGAAGGGGAATTTCTTACTCTTCTTGGTCCTTCAGGATGCGGGAAAACAACAACACTAAGGATGATTGCAGGTCTTGAAGAGCCTAGTTCAGGAGAGCTTTTCTCAAACGGAAAAACTCTTTTTTCAAAGGAAGCAGGTGTTTATGTTCCCCCGGAACAGAGAAATCTGGGATTTATGTTTCAAAGTTATGCACTCTGGCCCCATATGACTGTAAGGAGAAATATTTCCCTGGGACTTGAAACCAGGAAAATCGGAAAAGAGAAAATAAATAAAAAGGTAAAAGATGTTTTGGAAAAGGTTCAGCTGACAGGATACGAGGGGAGGTACCCGAGCGAACTTTCAGGAGGGCAGCAGCAGAGGGTCGCGCTTGCAAGAATGATTGCTGCAGAGTCTGCTGTTTTTTTGATGGATGAACCTCTTTCAAATCTTGATGCTATGCTCAGGGTAGATATGAGATTTGAACTTAAAAGGCTTCACAAGGAACTAAATGCAACTTCTGTTTATGTTACCCATGATCAGGTTGAGGCTTTAACACTTTCCGACAGAATTATTGTTATGAATGAAGGAAAAGTAATACAAAGCGCAACTCCTGAAAAGTTGTACCTGAAACCTGCGAATCTCTTTGTTGCGAAATTTGTCGGCAGCCCAAGAATAAATCTGGTGGAAGGCGGTATTTCGTCTGACGGAGGTACTGACTATTTTAAAAACAGCGATGTTGTAATCCCGTTAAATAAAATCCCTTCTGATGTTGATTTGAGAGATAAAAATATAATTGCGGGAATAAGGGCAGAAGATATCGGGATAAAGAAAATAGATTCAGGTGAATATAGAATTTATTCTGTTCTACCGGCTGGAAGCGAAACTATAATGAATGTTATTAAAGGTGAAACCCACATTACTGTAAAAGTATCCGGATTCACAACCCTTGCAATGGATGATCAGGTAGAACTTAACTTTGAAAAAAACAAAATATCCTTCTACAACAAAGAAACAAAAACCCTGATTTACTAAGATGCCTTAGTCTGCATTTTGGATTTTATCGAAATTTTTTCTAAGCAGTTTTACTTGTGCCGCAGGAGAGAGGTTTCCAATTTCATCAAGGAATATTGTTCCTCTGGTTACAAGTTTAAGCGCTCCGGTAAAAGCCCCTTTTTCATACCCTAACAACTCGTTTTCTATTATTTTCTCAGGAAGAACTGAGCAGTCGTCCCTGTTTTTAATATGTGATTGTTAGCCGCCGAAGGTTTGTTGTTAAGTAACGTCAAAATCCTCTCTCTTCTTGACAGCAAACTACCCCTGCCATATACTGAATTAACAGCGGAGTTTCCAGTTAAATAATCAGGATTGCTCTGTTTAGCTGGAAAATTGTGCCGGAGTGCGGGGAAACCCGGTTCCCGGCGGAAAAACTGCAAACTGCGGAAATGACAGTTCCGTTCAGTCAGTTAATAATAATAAGGAGGTTTGTGTGCCTGAAGAATTTAAACCAGGTTGCCAGAGACCAAAAAGCGGACCAGTGGGTGGAGAATCCAAACCCGCAGTCTCTAAAGCCCAGACAGAAAAAATGGAGGAGAAAAGACCTATGATTAAAGTCGGACAAAAAGCACCAGACTTTACAGCTGCTGCTTATCATAAAGGGAAATTTGTCGAAGTCAAATTATCGGAATACATCGGCAAATGGGTAGTACTGTGTTTCTACCCAGGTGATTTTACATTTGTTTGAGCAACAGAAATATCGGCGGTCGCCGAAAAATATCCTGAGTTTGAGAAACTCGGAGTAACTGTCCTCTCTATGAGTGTTGACAGTGTTTTTGTTCATAAAATGTGGAATGATCACGAAATATCAAAAATGGTTGAAGGGGGAGTGCCATATCCCATGCTTTCAGACGGAGGCGGGGCAATTGGTACAGCCTACGGTGTTTATGACGCAGATTCAGGTGTGGAAACAAGAGGCCGGTTCCTGATTGATCCGGACGGAGTCATACAGGGATTTGAAGTTCTCACTCCTCCCGTAGGAAGAAATGTAAGTGAAACCTTTCGCCAGATTCAGGCGTTCCAGCTTGTACGGGAGAAAAAGGGTACCGAGGCAACACCGTCAGGATGGAAACCCGGAAAGAAAACACTTAAACCAGGCCCCGATCTTGTAGGGAATGTCTGGAAAGAGTGGAACACCAGCATGGCTTTTGACGATTAGATTGTATTACAAGGCTGTTGAGACATGAGTATTCAGTCTCAACAGCTTTTTTGATCCCCCTCAGAGCTCCCCCACCTCCAGAATAATGAAGCTCCCTGTATGTGCTTTTGAGCAGTTTTTACCTGCCTTCAATAACTCTCTAATCTAGAAAATCTTTTTCGATAAGACTGACAATAGAAAAAGAGGAGATAAAATTAAATCTGTTGGAAAAACTATTAGATGGAAGATTAAACAAATTGTATATAATTGTTCCAGACATACTGCTTGCTAAGTATGAGTCTAAAAAAGTATAATTAATAAAACTTTTTCGGAGGGGAAAATGAGATACTCACCAAATAAACAGCGCTACGATAATATGATTTATAACAGATGCGGGAGAAGTGGTTTAAAACTGCCTGCTATTTCACTGGGACTCTGGCATAATTTTGGAGGAGTCGATGTTTTTGAAAACGCAAGACAAATGGTTCTTCGTTCATTTGATATGGGTATTACACATTTTGATTTAGCCAATAATTATGGACCTCCCTATGGTTCTGCAGAAGAAAATTTTGGAAAGATTTTTAAACAGGATTTGTTATCTTTTAGAGATGAACTCATAATATCTACAAAGGCAGGATATGATATGTGGCCTGGACCTTATGGTATATGGGGTTCAAGAAAATATTTACTTGCCAGTCTGGATCAGAGCCTTATAAGAATGGGACTGGATTATGTGGATATTTTCTACAGCCATAGGTTTGATCCGGAGACTCCTCTGGAAGAGACTATGGGAGCTCTTGATACTGCAGTAAAACAGGGAAAAGCTCTCTATGCAGGTATATCTTCATATTCTGCAAAAAAGACAGAAGAAGCAGTTAAGATATTAAAAGATATGGGAACCCCGATGTTAATTCATCAGCCTTCATATTCCATGTTAAATCGATGGATCGAAGATGGTCTTCTGGATACACTTGAAAAAGAGGGAGTCGGATGTATAACATTTTCACCCTTAGCTCAGGGAATGTTAAGTGACAGATACCTGAAGGATGTACCAGCAGATTCCAGAGCAGGAAAAAGCGGAACAGCTTTAAGTAAAAATCTTCTTACCAAACAAAATCTCTCAAATATTAAGAGTTTAAACTCTATTGCAGAAGGAAGGGGTCAAACTCTTGCACAGATGGCTCTTGCCTGGAACCTTAATAAACCACAAGTTACTTCTGTTTTAATTGGTGCAAGCAGTGTAAAACAAATTGAGCAAAATACAGGCGCTCTTGAAAATTTAAATTTTTCTGCTGAAGAACTAAAAACAATAGACACTTATGCATTGGAAGGCAATATCAATTTGTGGTCTGCTTCCAGTAACGCTGGTTGATTCAAATTCACCCCCCCCCTGTATTTACAGGGGCAATCAGTTCCATTCCGAAAAGAAAATTCGTAGACTCTTTAATATCATCATACTCTATTTATTACCGGGATATTAGATAGTAATACCGGCGTTGTCAGTTTAAGACTGAACTTACATCTGTTTACTGATAAAACTGCTGAGTAATGAAAAAGACAACTTATAGAATTAATAATATTTTAATATGAAAAAACAGCTGAAAGTGAGATAATAACAAGAACTGTACCTTCATTAACTATCAGAAGAAATCAGAACAACTGATTTATTTCAGCGATTTTTATATAAGGAGTATTATTATGTCTTATTCACCAAGATTAAGTTCCGGATTTACATTCGCGAAAAACCGGAGTTCTTTCATATCTCCCCAATCGGGAATGTGTTCGTTTTGTACCCAGGACTGCAGCGGAACCTGTGAGATTGCGCAGGCGGCTGTGTTGGGAGCCAGGACAGTATATCCAACAACGACAGGCGCTAATCAAATAGCTTCTGAAAAAGATTATCCCATTGATTTTTCACACTTTAATATCAACGGCCGTGCATTCGGAGCAGCCGGTGCCGCAGAAACTCCGGAAGAAGCTGCGATTTTTAATGTAAAACTGGAACAGACCTACGGTTTTAAAAACCCTGTCAAGATGACAATGCCTATAATCCTTCCGGCACTGATCAAGCTTAACTGGGAGGATTACTTTTCCGGTGCAGCCATGGCAGGGGTGACCTGCGTAATCGGCGAGGATGCCAGGGACAATGATCCTGACCTGAAAATAGATAACAGCAGGATCAGTGATTTTCCCCTGCTGGGTAGAGCGGTTGACAGCTTCCGCCGTTATGACAGAGGGTTCGGGCAGATTGTGCTGCAGTGTAACGCGAACGACAACCTTATGGGAGTCCCTGAAATTGCAATGAAAAAATACGGTGTAAAAGCTATTGAGATAAAATTCGGCCAGGGGGCAAAAGGGACCCAGCCGGTTAAAAAGGTAAAGGATCTTAAAACCGCGCTTCTTAAAAAAGAGCAGGGTAATCTGGTTCACCCTGATCCCGCTGATCCGGCAGTCCAAAAAGCTTATAATGAGGGAGTCTGCCCGAATTTTTACACTTACGGCATACTGCCCTTATGGACGGAAAAATCCCTTGCAGAGCATATTGAAAAACTAAGGAATTTAGGGGCTGAAAATATTTATTTTAAAATGGCAGGTTTTGACAGGGCAGATATTAAACGTGTACTGCGGATAGCATGCGATTTACAGGTAGACATGGTAACATTTGACGGTGCAGGCGGCGGTTCAGGATACAGCCCTTCCAAAATGATGAATGAATGGTCATTGCCTACAGTGTGCCTTGAAGACGCGGTAGTCCGCATCTGCAAACAATTGAAATCAGAAGGATTATCCCTGCCAGCTATAGTAATGACCGGCGGTTTTGCAAGCGAGGATCAGGTATTCAAAAGCCTGGCCTACGGCGACGGCCATGTTCTGGGGATTGGATTGTGCCGTGCGGCTATGGCGGCATCTGATACGGGAAAAACAATCGGCGATCAGATAAAAAGCGGGAATGTTCCTGAAAGATTTAAATCATACGGATCAACAATTGAAGAAATATTTTTAGACCTTCCTGATTTGAGGGCAATTTACGGCATAAAAGCAAATGAATTTTCACCAGGTGCTATCGGTGTTTTTTCCTATCTTAATAAAATCGCTTTAGGGATAAAACATTTTGCAGCACTTAACAGAAAGTTCAACATTAACCTTCTGGACAAAAGCGATCTTATCCCGCTTACATCCGGGGCAAGGGCTCTGATGACAGACAAGTGGTTTATATCGTAAAAAAAAAGCTGCGGGAAAAAATCCTGCAGCTTTTCTATTAAATATCAAAACAAGAATTAAAATTTATATTTAGCTTCAATACCAAATCCCACAAATGCACCTGAATTTTTTCCCATCACAGTAAAGGGGACAGATGCTGACAATACAAAGTCATCAGTAACATCATAATCTACGCCTGGTGCAAGTGCAAGGAGATGCCCTGCTGTGTCATCAACACTATCTCCATCAAATTTTTCATCAAATGTTTTTACAAACATGATATCAAGCGCAAGGCTTAGTTCATCCATTAAATAGTATTCAGGGTTTACATAGAGGGTAAATCCATCCTGTTTTGTTTTATCATCACCTTCAAATGTAAGATTATATTCAAGTGCTGTATCAATTTCAAATGCATTGAATCTTGCTTCATAAGCTACACCAAGATTAATTGCAGCTTCCGGATCTTTTCCTACAATATCTTCTGAACCTAAAGGAAGAGCAAACTCTACAAAACCGCCGAAGTTAAGTGCAGGATCAATATATTTTGCAGAGAGTACAGGCCTATCCAAACCGCTTACATCTCCTGCATCTTTGTTCAAAAAATTAAAAGCAAGATCTAGGCCTGCTTCAAGCCCGTCAATAATACCATAGCTTAATCCAAGTGGAATTAACGTCGCTGCGGGATCAAGATTTCCCGGTACATCCTGTTTTTTAGAATCTTCATCATAATAACCAGTTGTTTTTACATAAGCAAATCCAGTTGATGCTTCAAATCTGCCGGCTTCAGTAACATCACCGCCGTCATAGGCAAATGCAGTTGCAGCAATTGCAAAGCATAACATTGTCAATAAAATTTTTTTCATTTTTTTCTCATCCTTTAATAAAAAATATTATACAGTAAAGGTACTAAACAACAGACGGGTAGTAAAGAACAATCACAAGTTATCAAGTTCAATGGCTGAGTTTCATCCGCTGAAAACAAGCCCTTTTGTTCCGTCTATTCTTACCGCTATACCGCTGATCAGTATTTCTGTAGCCTGGTTAGCATTTGTTAAAAGCGGTATGTCAAGGGCTTTTGCTGCAATCGCAGCCGGTGAATCTGAGATATCCTCTTCTGTAATAACTGCGGCAGCATTTTTTACAAGCTGGAGTATGGCATCGCTTGATTTCCTGATAACAAGTATGTCACCCCCCTTAAAGTCCCCGGCAGATGATTTGTTGTCAGCTATTACACAGAGTATCCCTGTGGCAGAGAGTTTGTTGGCAGATTTTCCCCTCACAAGAAGATCCCCTACAACATGTATCTTAATCATGTTGGTTGTACCGCTTACTCCGACAGGGATGCCGCCGGTTATTACCACAATATCCCCGTTTTTAAGCATGCCGGCATTAAGAACACTATTTATAGTCAGTTCAAAAATTTCATCTGTGCTGGAGGCCTCCGGTGTAAGAACAGGCGTTACCCCCCATACAAGGGCAAGCTGGCTGTAAACTTTTTCATTGGGCGTGGATGCGAAAATGGGGCATCCCGGTCTGTATCGCGATACCATCCTTGATGTGTGCCCCGATTTGGTTATGGTAATAATGGCTGCTGCGTCAAGCGAATGGGCGGCTGAACATGTAGAATAGCTTATTGCGTCTGTAACATTTTTGGAGATTGTCTCATCCCTTTTTTTAAAATTGCCCATAAAGTCAATATCTGTTTCAGTTTTTTCTGCTATTTTTGACATTACAGCAACTGACTGCTCAGCATACTTGCCTATAGCAGTTTCACCGGAAAGCATAATAGCGCTTGTTCCGTCATATATGGCATTTGCCACATCAGTTGTTTCAGCCCTGGTAGGCCTGGGATTGCGTATCATTGAGTCAAGCATCTGGGTAGCTGTAATTACAGGTTTTCCCATGCTTACAGTTTTTGATATAATCATTTTCTGGAGAGAGGGTATTTCCTCAAAAGGGATTTCAACTCCCATGTCTCCCCTTGCTACCATAATACCGTCACTTACCCGCAGAATTTCATCAATATTCTTAACTCCGTCATGGTTTTCTATTTTTGATATAATCTTTATAAAGCTTCCCTTGTTTTCCTTGAGGAAAGCTTTTATCTGTTTCACATCTTCAGCATTTCTAACAAAGGATGCGGCAATGTAGTCAAAGTCATTTCTTATTCCAAAAAGAATATCCTCTTTATCAGCGCCGCTGAGAAATGGTATTCCAACAGTGATCCCGGGGAGATTAATCCCCTTTCTGTCGCTCACCACCCCGCCGTCAATGACTTCGCATATAACGTCAGTTGCGTTTATCCCTGTAACTTTAAGTTCAATAAGGCCGTCATCTATAAGTACCCTGTTGCCTAAGGAAAGATCGGAAGGGAGCCCGGCGTATGTCACGGAAACAATATTTTCATCCCCTTCAATATTTTTGGTTGTAAGGGTAAACAGGTTCCCCTTTTTCAGTGTTGTTTTACCGTTTTTAAATTTCTTGAGCCTTATTTCCGGCCCCTTGGTGTCAAGGAGGAGGGCTGCCGGCTTTTTAAGTTCAGCACGGATTTCTTTAAATTGGTCTATTCTTCTCTGATGCTCATCATAAGTGCCGTGAGAAAAGTTGAGACGCGCTACATCAAGTCCGCATTTAAATATTCTTGCAAGAATTGCGCGATCATCTGTTGCCGGGCCAAGTGTGCATACTATTTTTGTTTTTCTCATCTGTTTTTTCCTGTGATACAGGTAAATTTCCTGACCTGTCCTTTAATTCCTTTCATTTTTTCCATTAATTTCTGATTGAATCAGATATGGAATATATGCTACAAATTTGCAGGTGAAGTTTCAAGCTGGCCTTACAGTAGAATTGTATTTATTGGTTTTAAATGGGACTTTTAAACAAACAGGATTATTATGATAAAAAACAAACTTGTTATTTTTGATTATGACGGAGTAATTGCTGATTCGCTCAGGCTTTGGATAAATGCGTTTGAGGCTGCAGGAGTTGCTAACAGCATTTCCTTCAGGCTAAGCAGAAAAGAGATAAGCCGGCTTGAGCATATTACATTTCCATCAATTTTAAGCCATGCAGGGCTTGATAAACATGAATCTGTCTCAAAATATGTTAAAGATATTACCGATATATTTGACAGTAATACCAACAGTGTCAGTTTTTTCCCTGTAGTTGCAAGACTGATTGAAAATCTTTATCTTGCCGGAAACACAATCTGCATCAACACTGCCAATAACTCATCTATAGTTGAAAAAAGACTTAAAGCTGAAGGAGTTCTCTCTTTTATTTCAGAAATTGCCGGAGGAGACCACGAGGGGAGCAAGTCGGATAAAATATTGGCTTTTATGGAAAAGTTCGGTTTTGATAAAAAAGATACATTCATGATCGGGGATTCACTCGGAGATATTACTGAGGGGAAAAAAGCTGGTGTGATTACTGTCGCCTCAGGCTACGGCTGGCAGGAAGAGGAAAAACTTTTATCAGGAGAGCCTGATTTTTTATGCAGCACGCCGCAAGAGCTTGAATCGTTGTTTGCAAATGATGCATCTGATCTTATATGCCAGCCTGTCAACAGATAAAACCTGGTATTCTGACAGTAAACCTGACAATACTTTCTTTATCTTTTTGAATGTTCCCGGCAGTAATCGTGCCGCCGTGCTTTTCTATCGCAGCCTTTGCTATTGTAAGCCCCAACCCTGATCCCCTGGCTGATCTGCTGAACTCTCCCCTGTAGAGGCGGTCGAAGATTCTTTTTATTTCATTTTCAGGTATTTCTCCCGGGTTCTCTACAGATATCACAGCTTCCCTGTCACTCTTTGAAATCGAAATCCTGATTAAGGCCTCTTTTGAGCTGTCATGTATGCTGTATTGTATGCTGTTCTGCACAAGATTGCTTAACGCCCGCGTTAAAAGATTTATATCGCATCTGATTGTAAAATCATCATTATCAATCTGCAGGTCGACTCCTGTTTCTTTAGCCTTAACCGCAAATCTTTCCCTTAACATGATGGCAAGTTTCTCTGCCGAAATTTCGGAAAAAGTCAGGGAAGCTTCAGGCGACTCAATGCTGGTAAGCCTGTTCATATCTTCAATAAGGTTTTCAAGCCTCTCTACTTCAGAAAGAAGCATTTCAAGCCTCTTCCTGTCCGGTGTAAGCACACCGTCTGCCATGGCTTCTATCTGCGCTTTTATTGCAGTTGTCGGAGTCCTTAAGTCGTGGGCAATATCCTGTGTCCATTGTTTTCTCGCTCTTTCCTCTCCTGAAAGCCTTTCCTGCAGTATAAGCGCGCTTTTACTTATTGTTGTAATCTCATTGGAGCTGCCTTCAGGGAATAAAACATCCCTGCTTCCGGCTGCGAGTTTTTCAAGCCCGCCTGAGACAGCAGATGCCTCTTTTGTAATTCTTCCTGAAATAAAGGAGGTTGAAAGTATCGCTGCCCCGACTGATAATGTTATTCCTATAAAGAGGGTGAAAAATACTGCCTGAAGCAGCCTGCGGTTAAGACTGTCTTCTGTCTCAAAACGGGCAGACTTTACCCATACAAACGCGGCAGTCCTGCCTCCTGCAACAACAGGGGTAAGAGTACTGAAGAAATCCGGCATCATCTCCATATGCATCCCTGGAGGCATCATTCCCGAGCCTTCCTTTCTGTTCATTCCCTGTCTGCCTGATGAGAAAGGGTTCCTGTCTGGTCTAATCTGGGGAGGAGGCGCCATCATCATACCGGGCGGGATACGGTTTCTCTTTAAATTATGAGAGAGAATAATTTCCCCGTCCGGTGAAAAAACAACAAGTGAGAACCTCTCACCGAGAAACTGATCCAGTGCTTCCCTCATATCGCTGACTGAAAAGTAATCAGATTGGCTGTAGAGTTTCTCAAGAGTTTTTACAATTGAGGATGAATACCTTGACTCTGAAGCCCTGTACCACCCTTTAAGAGCGATATTAAGGCCGGAAAATATAATTATTGATACAAAAATGAG
>JAVEZE010000029.1:0-20000 GCA_034003145.1 Spirochaetia bacterium | reverse complement strand
ATAAAAAACAACATGTATAAGATATTTTAAATAATATTGTCAATATAAAAATTACCCATAATGATGTTTTTTAACATTTTTTCTGGATTATTATACTACAGATATTCAGCTTTACCAGTTGTATTTTTTCAATTGATTACTAAAAAACATCAGATCATCAGCTGGTAAAAACGCAGGGAAATCTTCTCCCTGATGCACACCTGGCATCACTTGCCATCGAACACGGGCTGATCCTCTGCTCAACTGATGGGGGTTTTGCCAGATTCCCTGATCTTTCCTGGATAAATCCGCTTACTTGATAATGAAGAAATTTTATTCATCTTGACCGGAACTATCTTCTGTAATACTTTAAGACCATGGGCATAGAAACAATCTGCTGCGGCGGTTACGGCGGCTCTGCCGAAGTACACATTCAGATAAGAAATATATTCCCCGGCCTTGGAGGAATAATTACAACAGAGCAGTCTTTTGTTGCTGCATGCAGGATCCCGCGCGGGACTGACCTGGCTAAAATAAACAACCCGAATTCTGACATAACACTTGAAAGCCTTGAAAACAAGGCAACGCTATCAGCTCTTAATGTTTATTTCCGCCATGTACTTATAAAAAAACTTGATGATTATTTTTTCAGGTCAGGCCGCTACAAGTTTTCCCATGTTCCGCGTCCCCTGGGATCTGATATTGACGGTATCTACTATTATGAATGGGTCTTCGGCGATGAGGGTTATTATCCTGAGTTTTATGATGATGATTCGGGAAAATGGTTACCTATAAAGGTTGATGAATGGGATGTAGCATCAGGCTGTTTTCATGAAGCAGGGGTAGGTATTTTTGATGATACTGTGGAAAATGACGGATACTACATTAAGAATATTGTAATGCTTGAACCCCGTATTTCGGATTCTGATGAGAAGCTTACCAAGCTGTGGAAAAGGATAGATTTCGGCTCTGAAAGCCTGCATATTGATTTTGTAAAGTTTGAAAAATACATTAAAGCCAACAGGGCAGATCTTGAAAAACGTCTTAAACCTGAAAGGGTTGAGATGATGTCTCTTATCCTTGAATTTCTCATGAAATCCTGTGTGCCGAGCGATTTTAAACAGATGAAGAGAATGAGTGATCTTGTTTTTGACTACAGAAAATCAACCACAAGCCACATGAGCAAACTCCATTATTGCCATATTGATGAACTTGAGACATGCAAGACAAAAACCATAACCTATAAAATAGGAAGGCAGATACAGGATCTTGCCTATTCAAACAGGATAAAAGCAAGCCATGATTTTACGCTTGATCTTGAGATAAGGTCGGGATTCAGATCGATAGACGGAATTATCTATACACTGCAGGAATTCCCTGTCGCGCGTCATTCAATAAGGCATGGCAACACATTTTATTCAGGATTTGACCTTTTTGCCCGCCACTTCCTTATAAAAAAACTTGAAGATGCTTTTATCTCTGCAGAATATTACAGCTATCCCCATATTCCCCGCCCTCTTGGGTCAGAAGGAAAATCATATTATACAGAATGGGTTTTCGGTTTTCCAAAATGCCCGAAAAAACTTATTTTTCTTGATAAACCTTCTGTTAAAGGAGTAGAAGGGCTTGATAATTGGTATATCTTTTGCAATCTGTTTGCAGAGGCAGGGATAGATATGAGAAATAAAATGAGATACAATTTAAATGAAAAAGACCCCTCTATTCAATATTCCAACCAGATACTTATAAGACATCCTGTTCAGCAGGATAATCCTGCATATTTATCAAGGCTCTGGACAAGGGTAAGCTTTGATGAACAGGCTACCCCGATAGATTTTGAGATCCTTGAGAAATATCTGATATCAAAAGAGCAATTCCTTAAAAAAAATCTTACCGAAGGGCGGTATGAAACAATGATCATCATGCTGAAGTATCTTGAAGGAGATATGACAGGGGATGAGTATGAATGGCTTAAAACAATGGTTCATAGCTACAGGATATCCACCTTGCGACATCTCAATTACAGCGGTTTCGGTCTTCCCCCAGAAGGTTTTACCGACCTGAGCGTTGACAGCGGCTTTGTAATGTAGCTTGATTATTATACTTTTATCTTCTTCTTTGGTTTGATAAGAGAATAAGTATAGATTGCAAGCCCTGTCCATATAAACGAAAAAGTTATCAGATGGCTTATTGTAAATTCTTCCCCATAGATAAAAACTCCGGTTAAAAGCATCAGTGTTGGAGCTATATACTGCAGAAAACCGATTGAGGAAAGAGGTATTTTCTTTGCCCCTTCTGCGAAAAGAAGGAGCGGGACAGCAGTAACAACTCCTGCTCCTATCAGCAGAAGATCGGTCAAAGGGGATACAGTAAAGAGGGAATTTGTTCCCTTGAACTGGAAATAAATTATCACTGCGACACCGATCGGAGTCATTGTCATTGTCTCTGTCATAAGCCCTGTGAGCGAGTCAAGTGAGAAATATTTTTTAAAAAGACCGTAGAGCGCGAATGAGACAGCAAGAAAAACTGAAATATATGGAAATTTACCATAATCAATAGTCATGTAAAGGACTCCGGCAGACGCAAAGGCAAGGGCTATGCTCTGGAGCCGGTTAAGTTTTTCCCTGAAAACAATAAGCCCCAGCGCTATGCTTACAAGAGGGTTTATATAATATCCCATGCTTGCTTCCAGGATCCTTCCGCTGTTTACCGCAAATATGTAGATAAACCAGTTTACAGAAAGCATAATGCTTGCTGCTGTTATTATCATAAGTGTTTTGAAATTTTTCAGATAAACAAAAGCATTCTTTTTTTTTATCAAAGTTATAATAAAAAGAAAGACAAAGCACCAGATTATCCTGTTTATCATTATCTGGAGAGGCATTATATGCTTTAAAAATTTCCAGTAAATGGGAAGAAAACCCCATATTACATATGCGAAAAAAGCCTGAATATATCCGCTTTTATCATTTTCCGTCCCTTTTATGGGGGTACTGCTGTTTTTCATACCTTTAATAATATATTTGAAAACTGACTATTGAACAACAGGAATATAACTTGTATTGATATTTATGGGTGAAATATTCTATTTGTCAAAACCACGCAGCTATATTACAATAAGAAATATATAAACTAATTTAATCTTTCATCCGTTCAGGAGGAGTATCTTGTTTCAAAAGCAACAAATCATGAGAAAAGTGCTTTATTCACTTTCTCCGGTTTTTATTTTTGCTGTTTTTATTTACGGCATAAGGTTTCTTGCAGTCTCAGTTCTGGTCTTTGCCGCAGGTATTTTAACAGAATATCTTTTTATGAAAAAAAGCGGTAAAAAAACCTCTGAAGCTGTCCTTGTTACCTGTATGATTTACACGCTTTCCCTTCCTCCCGCTGTCCCTTTCTGGATTGCCGCGGTCGGGATAGTTTTTGGAGTACTGTTCGGGAAATGCGTTTACGGCGGATTCGGAAGAAATATTTTTAATCCTGCCATAACAGGGCGCCTTTTTATCTACATAGCTTTCCCTGGAAAGATGACTGCTCTCTGGCTTGCCCCCTCAATTTTCGGCATCAAGGCAATAGACGGGATGACAAGCGCAACTCCCCTTGAGATGATGAGAGAGGGAGTACTTCCCGACCTTTGGCATCTTCTGACCGGGCTGAGGGCAGGGTCTGCCGGAGAAGGGGCTGCGGTTCTCATCATTCTTGCTGCGTTCTATCTTATCTATACAAAAACAGCAAACTGGCGAACTATGGCTTCCACTTTAATCTCTTTTTCTCTTTTAACAGGTGTTCTCTTTGCAGCCGGAGTTCTAAAAGCTTTCCCGCTTATTGAGGGGCTTCTTTCAGGAAGTATACTTTTTGTGGCAGTATTTATGACAACCGATCCTGTATCAGCCCCGAAAAAACCTCTGTCGCTGTGGATTTACGGAGCGATAATCGGATTTACAGCCGCAATAGTAAGAACATTCTCCCTTTTTCCTGAAGGGACAAGTTTCGCGTTACTTTTCGGTAATACTTTCGCAGCACTTCTTGATGAGCTTGTTGCCAAAAAAAAGGCAAAGCCTTCAGCCGCAACAGCAGCGCCGGATGCGGTAAAGGGATAATAATATGAACAAAAACAACTTTTTCTTTACAGTTATTTTTACATTCGCGGCATCGTTTTTCTTTGTATTCTTTCTTTCCCTTGCTGACAGCCTGACAGCGGAAAAAACAGCCGCAAATACAAAAATGTCGTTTTATGCGGCATTTCTTAAATCCGCAGGAATAGATTATGAGGATAAATACGAAACAGAGAAACTTTTCCAAAAGAATTTTCCTGCTGTTGCGGAGAGGGTACAAGATGATACAGGAGAGTTTGCAAAAACAATAAAGACAACTGTCAACGGAGAAGAGCTGGTATTAAAGCTTTTTTCCGGAAGCGGGCTTTGGGGAACAATAACAGGGGTAATCGCAGTTACGCCGGATTTAAAAACCATAAAAGGGCTTGAAATAATCTCCCATAATGAAACCCCGGGTCTTGGCGGGAGGATTGATGAACAGTGGTTCAAGGAGCAGTTCGCAGGTGAGGCAATCGCATCAGATGATGCAGCTGTAAAGGTGAGGAAAGGTTCAGGCGGCTCTGATAATGACCCGTCAAACAGCGAGGTAGAGGGAATAACAGGAGCTTCTCTTACAAGCGCCTCAATCCAGACAATAGTCAACAATGTTATCTCTGGCCTTGCAAAGGAGGGTATTTAATAATGAACAGCAGCGCGGTTAAAATATTTAAAGATAATATGTGGACAAATAATCCTGTTTTTATACAGGTGCTTGGAATTTGCTCTACACTTGCTGTCACAAATAACCTTACAAACACACTGATAATGTCGCTTGGACTTATTTTTGTTACAGCTTTTTCCAATTTTACCCTTTCGACACTTAAATCACTTATCCCTGACAAGGTAAGGATGATAATACAGACCCTTGTAATAGCGTTTTACGTTATTATCGTAGATATAATTCTAAGGGCATATCTCCCGGAAATCAGCAAATCACTTGGCCCCTATGTAGGGCTGATAATCACCAACTGCATAATAATGGGGAGGGCAGAGGCGTTTGCCAGGTCAAATCCTCCAATGATATCTTTCTGGGACGGGATTACTTCCGGTATCGGCTATATGTGGGTCCTTATGGTAATAGCTGCGATACGCGAGCTTGCCGGATTCGGGACTATTTTCGGATTTACTGTTATGCCGGAAGCTTTCACAAAATGGACAATAATGGTTATGCCTCCGAGCGCTTTTTTTCTTCTTGGGGCTTTAGTCTGGGTAAGCAAATCATTGATTCTTAAAAAGGAGAAAAACAATGGCGCCTGACATTAATCTTGTTACGCTTTTTATAGCATCAATTTTTACAAGCAATATACTTCTTTCGAATTTCCTTGGAATGTGCTCATTCATCTCTATTTCCAAAGACATGAAATCTTCCAACGGGCTGGGGCTTGCTGTTACTGTAGTTCTGGGATTCACAGGTATAATAAACTGGCTTGTGCTCCATTATATTCTTATTCCCTACGGACTTCTTTACTTAAGATATGTTGTTTTTATTATAGTTATAGCTGCAACAGTTCAGGTACTTGAAATGGTAATTGACAGAATCTCACCCGCGCTTTATATGGCGCTTGGGATTTTTCTTCCCCTTATTACTGTAAACTGCGCGATTTTAGGTGTTGTTCTTTTTGTCGAGATAAGAAAATACAATCTGATGCAGACCCTTTTCTTTTCTATCGGCTCAGGGCTTGGCTGGTGGCTCGCGATTATGGCGCTTTCTGCCATACAAAAAAAAGTACAGAACGCCCCTGTTCCGGCAGGGCTTAAAGGGCCTGGCATAACACTGATTACAATCGGTTTTATGGCAATGGCGTTTATCGGTTTTTCCGGTATGGTAAATGTACAGTAAAAGGAGCTTATCATGAATGTTATTTTTGTTGCGCCTTTGATTGTCTCAGGTATTGCCGCAGTTCTTGCAGCGCTGATTTCGATCCTGGACATGATTGTAAACAATTACGGGATTGTGAAGATTGTTATTAACAAGGGTAAAAAAGAGCTTGAAGTAAAGGGGGGGGGAAACCTTCTCCAGCTTCTTGCCGGAAACGATATTTTCCTTCCATCAGCATGCGGAGGGAGGGGCAGCTGCGGAGCCTGTAAATGCGTAGTAAAAACTGATATAGGCCCCCTACTCCCGACAGAAACACCATATATGACAAAAGACGAGATAGATGTAAACACGAGGCTTTCCTGCCAGATCAAGGTTAAAAAGGATATTGAGATTGAGATTCCTGATGTCCTTTTTAATGTGAAGCAGCTTGAAGGTGTTGTCGAAAAAATAAGCGATATTACGCATGATATAAAAGAGTTATATATCTCTATTGGAGAGGAAACTATTGAATTTGAGGCAGGAATGTATGTTCAGCTTGTTGTTCCTCCCTACGGTAAAATAAAGGGTGAGACGCAAAGGGCTTATTCTATGTCATCACCACCGTCTGATAAAAACCATGTTGAGATTCTGGTAAGGCTTGTTCCCGGCGGTATCGCGACTACCTGGGTCCATACAGAGCTTAAGGAAGGGGATAAGGTTAAGGTTATCGGCCCGTTCGGCGATTTTCACAGAATGGAAACTGACGCGACAATGATTTGTATCGCAGGCGGTTCCGGCATGGCTCCCTTTAAATCAATTTTCAAGGATATGTATGAGAGAAAAATAAACAACAGGGAAGTGTGGTATTTCTTCGGCGCAAGGACAGGCAAGGATATGTTTTTCCTTGATGAACTTAGAGAACTTGAGAAAAAATGGGATAAATTTCATTTTGTTCCAGCCCTCTCGGAACCTGAAGAATCAGATAACTGGAGCGGTGAAACCGGACTGATTACCGCGGTACTTCACAAGTATCTGAAAGATAAAATCTCTTCTGATACAGACAGGGAGGGATACCTGTGCGGCGGCCCCGGCATGATTGCAGCCTGCAAAAGTGTCCTTACAGATAACGGAATTCCGCTTGAGAAGATTTATTTTGATAATTTTGCCTGATTTGTCTATAAGTTTGTCTTTTAGGAGGAAAATATCATGAAAATGACCCCGGCATTTAAAAAAGCCCAAGGAAACATGGCGCCAGGCGTAATAACAGCAGGCGGATTTCTTGGAGATGATAAAAGGGATATCAAGGATATAATTACAGAAGATGAGGAGAGAATGGAATACTTTTCTCTTGATTACGAGACAGTCTGCGACAAGCTTGAATATCTTCTTGAAAAAGGAGGAAAAGGGCTTGGAGAGTTTACTACTGTTGATGATACGTGGCTTGTAAGGACACTTGAGGCGCGCGGCCATCTGCCATGCCCGTTTGAAGACGGTATACACAGGAAGATTACATGTGAAGCTGTAAACCTGAAAAACAACAGGAAAATCCTGTTTTCAACAATATCAATACACCTTTTAAGGGAGCATCACTTTCACGAGGGAAAAGGGTCTGAATTCCGCCTTGACCCTGAATCTTTGAAAAAAGTGCTGGAAATTTGAAATAAATGAAAAACGAAAGAATCCTCTTCCTCGATTTTGACGGAGTAATATGCGACAGTTCCCGTGAAACAGCCAGAACAGGCTGGCTTGCCGGGAGCGAGTTGTGGGAAGATTGGAGAGGAGTTGATCTTCCCCAAAAACATCTTCAAAAATTTATAAAGTTACGGCCTTTGCTTGAAACAGGATATGAGGCAATAGCGCTTATTAAGGCAATTGATGAGGGGTACAGCGAAAGCTTTTTAAAGAATGAGTTTAATTTTATCAAAGAGCAGATTTTTACATCAGTTTCCATGAACAGGAATAACCTGATAAAGCTGTATGGAAAGGTCCGCGCTGACTGGGCAAGGCTTAAGCCTGCGAACTGGCTCTCCTGGCACCTGCTTTATGATTGCGCCCCTGCACTTGTAGATGCCGGCATGAGGAATTTCTCAAGCTGCCACATAATAACAACCAAGGAAAAAGAATTCGTCAAAAAGCTGCTCCCGTTTTTCAGAATCTCTTTTGATCCGGGGATGATTCACGGCCTTGAAACAGGAAAAAGCAAAAAAGAGATTATCCTTGAGATACTTGAGCAGGATGAATTTTTACCAGAAAACACGTACATAATTGAAGACAGGCTAAGGACAATCTATTCCCTGCAAAGCTGCGGCGAGCTTGCCAGCGCCTTTTTTTATCTTGCCTCCTGGGGTTATGTTTTTCCAGAAGAAATAGAAGAAGCAGGGGAAAGTGAGGGAATTACAGTTCTTGACCCGGATGAGGTTTTAGATTTTCCAGAAAATTAGGGAAGAGTATAGGGAGATTTATCAGGTTATTCTGCCCATTTGTCAACATGCAGGTGCTTGTCTATTTCAACCAGTTGAATGAGTTCTTCAGGGCTCTCTGATATTATCAGGCTTTCCCTTTGCCTTTGCTTCATGAAGCCGCATGAAACCGCGTTATCAAGAAGAGAGATAAAACTGTCATAGTATCCAAGCGTGTTAAGTATACCTACCGGCTTTGTATGATAGCCTATCTGTTTCCATGTAAATACCTCAAGCAGTTCTTCCATTGTACCGATTCCCCCGGGAAGTGCGATAAAAGCATCTGAAAGTTCATACATTTTTGTTTTTCTCTCATGCATTGTCTCTACAACAATTGTTTTTATCTCTTCAAACGGCCTGACTTTATTGCTGATAAGCTGTGGAATAACTCCTATTACTTCTGCTCCCCCGTCAAGGGCTGCCCGGGCTGTAACTTTCATCAACCCTATGCTGCCTCCGCCGTAAACCAGGCGCATCCTTTTTTCCGCTATAATTTTTCCGATATCAGCTGCTTTTTCTGCAAAAACTGTGCTGTTTCCTGGGCTTGAAGCGCAGAAAACACAGATTGATTTTATATCCATATTACTTATCCTGTTTACCTTTTGACGGATTTTTTATATTCTTATAGGAAATAAGATGGTATTAATCAAGACTTGGTAATAGGATTTAATTACTGATACAATTAGCTACGGAGGATTTAAATGGCCAGGAGCAGAATAGGATTTACAAATCTGAAAATTGACGCAATTAACTTATGGCTTAACAGATGGTGTCTGCTTACATCAGGCGATAAAAATAATCACAATACAATGACAATAGGCTGGGGAAGTATTGGAACTATGTGGAGTAAACCGTTTGTCCAGGTTGTGGTCCGTCCGCAGCGCTACACCTATGAATTTATGGAAAAATACAGCACTTTTACTGTTTCTGTTCTTCCCATGCAATACCATGATGCGATGCAGATAATAGGCAGCAAATCAGGAAGAGACTCGGACAAGGTTAAAGAGGCTGGCCTTACTGTTGTAAATTCAGAAACAGTAGAGGCCCCTTCTTTCAAGGAAGCAGAACTTGTCTTTGAATGCAAAAAAACCTATTGGCAGGATATGGATCCATCTCATTTTATTGATAAAGCGATATTTGATAAATATGCTGCCAAAGATTATCATCGGATATATTTCGGTGAAATACTTGCTGTGTACGGAGAAAGCTACTATAAGGCGTAACACTAAGGCGTAACACTTAATCAACATAAATCCGGCGCTGACATACAGAAAGGAGCGAATTATGGATAAAAAAAACAGTAAATATATCCTTGCGATAGACCAGGGGACAACAAGCTCAAGAGCTTTGCTGGTAGACAGGGAAGGGGTAATCCGCAAGGTTGCTCAAAAAGAATTTACACAGATATATCCTGTTGAAGGATATGTTGAACATGATCCGCTTGAGATTCTACAATGCCAGACTGATGTTATAAAAGAGGTTTTTAAATCTGCTGACATCAAGGCAGGAGATATTGCAGCGGCCGGCATAGCCAACCAGAGAGAGACTGCCGTAGTCTGGGACAGGAATACAGGTAAACCTGTTTATAATGCCATTGTATGGCAGTGCAGGCGGACAGCAGATATATGCGACGATCTTAAAAAAGGGGGCTATGCTAATCTAATCAAGGCAAAAACAGGGCTTGTTGTTGATGCCTATTTTTCCGGGACAAAAATAAAATGGATACTTGAAAATGTTCCAGGAGCGTTTGAAAAAGCACTTGCCGGAGATCTCCTTTTCGGCACAATTGACACCTGGCTGCTGTGGAATTTTACCGGAGGCAAGGTTCACGCGACTGATTACTCAAACGCTTCCCGCACAATGCTGTATAATATAAATACCCTCTCCTGGGATAAGGAACTTCTTGATCTTCTGGGCATTCCGGTTTCAATGCTTCCTGAGGTTAAGCCGTCAAGTTCTTTATTCGGCGAGATTGAAAGCAGTTTTACAGGATTTCCAATACCAATATGCGGTATTGCCGGCGACCAGCAGGCCGCCCTTTTTGGACAGATGTGCCTTGAGAAGGGGGATGCAAAAAACACCTACGGGACAGGATGCTTTATGCTGATGAATACAGGTGAGAAACCTGTCTCTTCTGAAAACGGGCTTCTTACAACAATTGCCTGGGGGCTTGACGGAAAGATTACATACGCTCTTGAAGGAAGCCTTTTTATGGCAGGAGCTGTAGTCCAGTGGCTGCGTGACAACCTTAAGATTATAAAAACAGCAACAGAAACTGAGGAAGCAGCTTATTCTGTAGATAATTCTGCGGGAGTTTATCTTGTCCCTGCCTTTCAGGGGCTCGGCACTCCCTACTGGGATATGGGCGCAAGAGGTACAATTATCGGCCTTACACGCTCTGCAAACCGCGAGCACATAATCAGGGCTGCGCTTGAGTCAATTGCCTACAGTACAAGGGATGTCCTTTCTGTAATGGAAAAAGACTCAGGTATTCCCCTCTCCTCGATCAGGGTAGACGGAGGTGCATCCATGAATAATTTTTTAATGCAGTTTCAGAGCGATATTATGGACAGGGTTGTTATCCGGCCTATATCACATGAAACTACAGCTCTGGGAGCATCTTATCTTGCAGGGCTTGCATCCGGTTTCTGGGAAAATAGTGCAGTTTTACAGAAAATATGGAAAATAAACAAATCATATTCACCTAACATGGAAAAAGAAAAAAGAGAAAAGCTTTATGCCGGATGGAAAAAGGCAGTTTCAAGGTCGCTTGACTGGAGTTAGCCGGGTAAGGAGATTGAAAATTATATGCAATTTACCGTAAATACCTGCCGGAGGGGCAATTAAATGATTAATTTTGATTTTCAGTGCAAAACAGAAGTTATATTCGGAAAAGATACAGAAAAAAGGGCAGGTGCTGAATCAGCCAGGTTCGGAAGCCGAGTTCTTCTTGTCTACGGCGGCGGCAGCATAAAAAGAACCGGGCTTTACAATACAGTTGTGGAATCACTTAAAGGAGAAAAACTATATTTTACAGAACTTTCAGGTATAAAGCCGAATCCTGTGCTGCTTGATGTTAAAAAAGGGATTGAAATCTGCCGGAAGGAAAAAATAGATTTTATACTTGCTGTAGGCGGGGGAAGTGTTATCGATACTGCCAAGGCAATCTCAATAGGTTTTTATTATGATGGTGATGTATGGGATTTTTTCGCAGGTAAGGCTGTTGCGAAGAAAGCGCTTCCGATAGGCGTTATACTTACAATTTCAGCTGCGGGAAGCGAGACAAGTCAGAGCGCTGTTATTACAAAAGAAGAGGGGCTTGTTAAAAAAGGGCTTAACAGCAACCTTTACAGGCCCTCATTTGCGATAATGAATCCCGAGCTTACATATACTCTTCCTCAGTATCAGACTGCAAGCGGTATAGCAGACATGATGAGCCACGCCCATGAGCGGTATTTTACCGATGTAAAGGACAATGATCTTACAGACCTTCTTACCGAAGCAACACTTAGGGCAATAATTAAAAACGCTCTTATACTTAAAGAAAACCCAAATGACTACAACGCAAGGGCGCAGATAATGCTTTCAGGTTCAATAGCCCACAACGACCTGCTCAGCATGGGAAAAATCGGGGATTTCGGCACCCACAGGGTTGAGCATGAATTAAGCGCTTTATACGGGGTAACGCATGGCGCCGGTATCGCGGTTATTACTCTTGCATGGATGAGGTATGTCTGCCGGAAAAAACCTGCCCTGTTTGCCTGTTATGCAAGGAATGTATGGGATGTGCCTGAAGAATTCGGGGATGATGTTGAAACCGCGCTTGAAGGGATAAAACGTCTTGAAAACTTTTTTAAGGTAATTGGGCTGCCTGTACGGCTTAACGAGCTTGGCGTTCCCGAGGATATCTCAAAGTATGAACTTATGGCCCAGCGGTGTGTCGCGCCAGGTCCTCAGGGGCAGTTTTTCAAAATACATAAAGATGACGCTGTTGAAATATATAAAATTGCCCAGCGCGGGGAATAAAAATTTGGGAACAGCAGTTCCCTGATGTTCCCTCAGGCTATTTTAATGCTTTCTCGATTTCAGGTTTATTAAAGCCGACAATAATTTTGCCGTTGATGTCTATTACAGGAACACCCATCTGCCCGGATTTTCTTGACATTTCTTCAGCTTTTTTAAGATCAGATGCTACATTGTACTCAGTAAATTTGACATTATTCTTTTGAAAATAATCTTTTGCCAGCTTGCAATAACCGCAGGATGGTGTGCTGTAAATAATAACATTCATAATTAACTCCTGTTCGAAAAACGTATATATTGAAATATATATAAAGACTAATATTCAGGCAAATTAATTTTTCAAATTTTATTATAAAACCAGGAAATTGCGGGGGAAAACTGGCGAATTAAATCAATATGAATCATAATTAATATATTATGAAGTCAAATGAAACAGATCAGGAAAAACTTGATAATAAAAAATCAACACACAGTCAAGCCTGGCCTGAATGGTATAAGCAGCTTAAAAAATATCAGCATCCGGATAGGCTGAAGGGGATATGGCAGATAGTAAATACACTGATTCCCTATCTTTTTTTATGGTATCTGATGGTAAGATCAATACAACTGGGCTATCCATACTTTGTTACCCTTCTTCTTGCCTTTCCTGCGGCAGCCTTTCTGATAAGGATATTTATTTTATTTCATGACTGTGTCCACGGCTCTTTTTTTGAATCAAAGCGGGCAAACGCATTCTTCGGATACCTGTTCGGAATACTTGTATTTACCTCTTTTGAGGACTGGAAGTTCTGCCACCTCCGGCACCATGTTTCTTATGGTAACCTTGATGAAAGAGGGTTTGGTGATATCAGGACAATAACTCTTGATGAATACAGTAATCTGAGTAAAAGCAAACAGCTGAATTACAGACTTTACCGCAACCCGTTGATAATGATATTAATTGGCGGGCTGTATCTTTTTTTGATTCAAAACAGATTTCCGTCCCGGGGTGTAACTAAAAAGGAGAAGAGAGGAACTTTATTCACAAATCTTCTGATTGCAGCGGCTGCTGTTTCTGTTTCTCTTTTTATAGGGTGGAAAACATATCTTTTAGTTCAAATTCCGGTGCTGTGGCTTGCCGGCGCTGCCGGAATCTGGCTTTTTTATGTTCAGCATCAGTTTCCCGGAGGATACTGGGCGCGGAAAAAGGATTGGAGCCGTCTGCGCGCAGCAATGGAAGGTTCTTCTTTCTATAAACTGCCTGCTCTGCTGCGTTGGTTTTCAGGCAGCATAGGCTATCACCATGTACACCATCTAAGCCCCAGAATACCCAATTACCTGCTTAAGAAATGCTATGATGCTGTTCCTGAATTAAAGGAAAAAGAGCCGGTTGCTTTTATGGAGAGCTTGTCTTTTATTAAACTTAAATTGTGGGATGAAAATTTAAAGAAAATGATTGTTTTCCCATGAGATTTACTCAATCTGATGGTTTTTTATAAGTAATCAGTGATCCCTGTAAAGCAGATCCATTGTTATTTTTTTAAGCGACTCTTTTGTATAGCCTTCGGGGAGGAGGTTTATCTCTTTGAGAGCCCGTTTTGAGTAGATGGCTGCCCTTTCTTCAGCCTCTGTTATCCCGCCAAGTTCAATAGTTTTATTGATAATTTTAAGGATTGTTCTGCGGGAATAGGGCCTTTTCCTCACAAGTGTTTTAAGCGCGCTGTCGTTTTTATTAATCACAAAGATTAAAGGGGCTGTATAAATACCTGCTTTAAGGTCATTTCCCGAAGGTTTGCCAATAAGTGTTTCAGATCCTGTATAATCAAGTATGTCATCAATTATTTGAAAACTCATCCCAATGTTATAGCCGATTCTTTTCAGGATAGACTGCAATTCAACGCTGCATCCGCTTTCAGCCGCTCCTATGTGGAAGCTCAGCATAAACATTAGCGCTGTTTTTGCCATTATCCTTCTGGTATATGACCTTACTGTGAAATCATCAGTAAAAATGGATATATTCTGATTTATTTCCCCTTCGCAGATTCTGCCCATTATCCGCGCCATTTCTGCCCCGTTTCCGGTTGAGGTATTGGCGGCAAGGAGGGCAAAGCTTTTTGAGAACAGGAAGTCTCCGATCAATACCGCGTTTCTTTTTCCGTAGATCCTGTGGATGGCTGGTTTTCCCCGCCTTTTGTCTGAATCGTCAATTATGTCATCATGTATAAGCGACGCTATATGAAGAAGCTCAACTGCTGCGGCAAGTTTATGGATTTTATCAGGTTCCGGTGTTCCCAATCTCGAAGAGATTATCAGAAAGGAAGGCCTTAGCATTTTACCGTTTGAATTGACTAATGAATCTACACTTTCCTTAATGACTGGTATTGTCCCTTTTATTGAGGAATTGATTATTTCTTTAACAATATCAAGATCATTACCAGGTAAAGAATTGTTCAAACAACAGCACCCTTGTTCAATATGGTACACCGTGATATTGAAATAACACAGTGTACCGGAAAATTATTTTTATTTTTTGATAACCGGTTCATTAAGGTACAGGTATGTTTTTTTTGCAAAGGATGTGCCGTTCCACCATTTTTTAATTACCGGCATTACCCAATGGTCAAGGCCGAGGCTTCTTCCGGCCCCGCCCAGCATAAGAAACGCTGCAAAAACAAACCATGCCTGATCCCAGCTGAACATTCCTGAAGCTGTAAAAACAATACACATTACAATGGATGCAGCAGCCGCAAGCCATGTAAAAAGCCCTCCGAGAAGAGCAAGTCCTATCGCAAGTTCAACAAAAACTATCATCCCCTGGAATACTGGATAACTTATATGAGCCATGATGCTGTCCATAAATGTTTCCCTGAACCAAGTTACAAAAGAAGAATCATAAGGGATGATTGATTTGCCTGTGTCCCAGAGTTTTCCAAAAGCTTTGACAGCACTGTCTGCCGCGTTTGCAGCTGTGTCTGCGGCACTGCCGGCGGCAGCATAGGCAGCATCTGTTGCCGCAGCAACTGTATCAACAACAGCCTCAACTGCTGCCTCTGCAGCATACTCGCCGGCATCGGAGGCGGCGGCAACTGTATCAACAACAGCCTCAACTGCTGCCTCTGCAGCGTACTCGCCGGCATCTGTTGCAGCTGCTACCGCATCAGCAGCGCCTGCTCCGGTTCCGGCTCCGGTTCCGGCAGCTGAAAGGGCAGAGGCTGATTCAACCCCTTTTTGTATTACCCCCTTGCTGAACATCCATCCCGATTTACTGCCTGCCGCAAAATTAAGCCACCCCTCTCCAATCTTGTTAAGTCCTTCAGTAATCCACATAATACCACGCCAGGCTCTAAGCGGAAAAACCCACCAGCCCTGTACTTTCCAGGAAAAATGATCGCCAAGAAATGTCCTTCCGTCTTTCATGTCAAAAAACTCATGCTTCATGTATCCCCACACAGCATTAACCCCTGCAAGGCCGAAAAGATAGTGGAGGTTGACAAGGTGTTTCATTGCCGCTGCCAGAAAACCTGAAACTTTTAATCCGCCGGCATTTGATACAGCATATCTGCCGCCTATTGATATCATAAACCCGTGATAATTTGATTTAAACGATTCTTTTTCAGTATTTTCAATATCAGCGATAATATTTTTTGCGGCAGTTTCTCCGGTCTGAAGCGCTGTTTCAACAATCTGCGGAAGTACTTTTCCATTTTCAAGAAACCACATGTTATCGCCGACTACATAGACATTTTTATGATCAACAGACTGGATATACTCATTTACAAGAATTCTTCCCCTTATTCCGACAATATATCTTTCATCTTCTTCAAGCCTTAAGTCGCTCATGCCGTGGATACCCTCTGCTGTCGCGATACTTCCCTGGCCCCTTGATGTGTGTCCTTTTGTCAGATCTATCATCGAAGTAAATTCAGATCCGTGAATCCCGCATGTCCATATAAATGTATCAGTCTGGAATTCCCTGCCGTCGGAAACAATTACTTTATTCTCTGTCGCGCCTGTAATCCTCGCGCCGGTAATTACCTCAATACCTTTCTTTTCAAGATACCTGGCAGCTTTTTTTCTGAGTTTTTCTTCGATTATTGGAAGAATATAATCAAGCGCTTCAATTATCATTATCTTTACATCTGATTTATCAATGTGATATTTACCGCAGAGAACATTCTTTCTCTCCATGAATTCCCCTGCAATTTCTACTCCTGTAAATCCGGCTCCTGCTATTATAAAGGTGAGCATCCGCTTTCTTTTTTCAGGATCTGCTTCTTTCGCAGCCAGCCGGAAGCGCTCTTCAAACTGCTTTCTTATCCGAAGTGCATCTTCGAGTGACCAAAGGGAAAAAGAATTCTCCTGTACACCGGGGATATCAAAGAATTCAGGAGCTCCGCCTGTTCCAATTATAAGGTAGTCATAGGGATATTTGGTCCTGTCAGATTCAACAACCTGATTCTTGAAATCAACACCCTTTATAAAGTCATTTACAACTTTTATCTTTTTACCGGAAAATATCCTTTCAAAACTGATCATAACAGCATCAGGGATTACTCTTGACCCTGCAACTTCATGAAGTTCTGTCATAAGAGTGTGATACTTGTTCTTGTCAATTATTGTCAGCTCAACTTCAGAACCTTTTTTATACTTGTTATAAATCCTCTTTGCAGCCGCAATACCGGCATAGGCGCCACCCAAAATTACAATTTTTTTCTTATCCATTTCATTCCCTTATAATAAAATTATTTATTCTGCTTAATTCATACAGATCCAATAAGATATTAATTTACATATTACCATATTTTCACTTGATAGTTAATAATTTATATATAAAAAAAGCAATTATACAGCTTAATTAATTTTTTCTTGCTTTAGGATAAGGCGCCAAAATATTCTCTTTTCTACTGGATTATAGTTCAAACCCCAAGCCTTTATGGTAACTATGTATTATTTACCAGCTAAATCTGTTATAATTTTGGTATATTATTATTGATTATATGGAGATGGCAATGGGCGAAAAAATTTCAGATGTTTATTTCACAGATATGAGAACTACAAGCAGCAGCAACCTTTTTGACAAGATCCGGAACCTGGTTTTAAAGGGAGGGTTTGACAAACTGGATCTCGAGAAAAAATTCACAGCTATAAAAATACATTTCGGGGAACCAGGCAACTTTGCGTATATAAGGCCCAATTTTGTATCTGTTGTTTCAGAACTGGTTAAAGAGAGGGGAGGGAAAGTTTTTCTGACTGACGCGAATACCCTCTATTCAGGCAAAAGATCAAACAGCATTGATCATCTCTCATCAGCTGAAAAGAACGGTTTTTCAAGCGTTGTTACAGGTTGTCCCGTTATAATTGCAGACGGACTTAAAGGGACAGATTACAGCGAGATTGAAATTTCGCTCGCACACTGTAAAACTGCCAAAATAGGGACAGTTATCGCAGACTCTGATGTCATAATTTCCATGAGCCACTTTAAAGGGCATGATACTACCGGATTCGGCGGCGCGCTTAAAAATATCGGTATGGGCAGCGGATCAAGGGGAGGAAAACTTGAAATGCATTCTTCCTCAAAACCTTTTATAATTGAAAAAAAATGTCTCTCATGCGGGCAGTGCATAAAATACTGTCCTGTAAGCGCCATAGAGTTTGGAGAAAACAAAAAAGCAAAGATAGATTATGAGCTTTGCATAGGATGCGGCCAGTGTATTGCAGTCTGCAAGTACGGAGCGGCAGCTTTAAACTGGGACGAAGCCGCTTCTGTTGTTGTAAAAAAGATAGCTGAATATACTTTAGCCGTTCTTAAAGAGAAACAGCATTTTCATATCACTTTTGTAATGGATGTATCGCCTAACTGCGACTGCTGGAACCATAATGATACCCCTATTGTTTCAAATATCGGTATTCTTGCCTCATTTGACCCTGTGGCGATTGATCAGGCAGCGGTTGACCTTGTTAACAAAGCCCCCGCAGTAAGCGGAAGCCAGCTTGATAATACAGATTATAAACCTGGAAGAGACAAATTTACATCACTTTACCCGGGGACTAACTGGCAGGAAGGGCTTGATTACGCTCAAAGCATCGGGCTTGGAAATACGAAATATAATCTTGTCAGGGTATGACCGGCAGGAAAAACTGCCGCAATTGCCGGCTGATTATGCTGTTTTATAAATAATCAGAAGAGGAGAGTTTTTATAATGTTGAATAATGAAAAGAGAGGTAAAAATATAAATTTCTCGCGCAATAATCTTGATAAAGCTTTATCTCCGTATCTGAGGCAGCATAGTGATAACCCGGTGTTCTGGCAGGAATGGAGCAGCGATGTCCTTGCATACGCTAAAGAGGAAGGAAAAATTCTCTTTGTCTCTGCCGGGTATTCCACCTGCCACTGGTGTCATGTTATGGCCTCCGAAGCCTTCTCTGACCAGATGTGCGCCGATTACCTTAACCGCTATTTTGTTTCAATTAAAATAGACAGGGAAGAGCGGCCTGATATTGACAGGTATTTGATGAGTTATCTCACCGCATCTACCGGCAGCGGCGGCTGGCCCCTTAATGCGTTTTTATCGCCTGATTTAAAACCTTTTTTTGCCATGACATACGCCCCTCTTGATTCCCGCTATAATATGCCTGGTTTTTATCAAATCCTGAGGCAGGTAAAAGATTTTTACGATAATAACAGCAGCATGCTTTCTGAATTCACACCGGTTTATAATATTCAGGGAAAAGAAGGGAAAGGGGCGGCGCAGATAGATAAAGCACTCCTTGCGCAGGCAGATTTTAATCCGGATGCGAAAGAAGGATTCGAAGGTGCCGGCGGATTCGGCACTAACCAGAAATTCCCTCCCCATTCTTCCATGCTTTATCTGCTCTACCGGATTGCGGGGTTTAAATCAGCAGACAGCAGCAGTACCCAAGGCAGCACAGACAGCAGCACAGAAAAAGATGAGAGCGCCATAAACAACAGTATTATAAAATTGGTACGGAAAACCCTCGATTCCATGTGCCTGAAAGGGCTGCATGATCATCTGCAGGGGGGCTTTTTCAGATATTGCGTTGACCGCAGCTGGACTATCCCCCATTTTGAAAAAATGCTTTACGATCAGGCAATGCTTCTGTGGGTATTTTCCCTTGCTTCCCGTATTTTTAAGGAGCCGCTTTACAAAGATTGCGCTGAAGGTATTTTCCGTTGCCTGAGCGAGACATTTCTGGATAATGGATTATTTTGCGCAGCTTATGATGCTGATACTGATCACAGGGAAGGAGATACTTATCTGTGGGAAACAGCAGAACTTGAAAAAATTCTTTCAAAAGAAGAATTCGATGCTATATCCAGAGTCTATAGTTTGCCTGAAAGAGGAAATTTTGAAGGTAAAATACATTTAATTAAAAAAGATGGATATACAGATATTTTATCAGCTGATGGCAAATCTTCAGCTTTATTGAAAAACCTTCTATCAGCTGAGGAGAAACTGCTTACCGCCAGAAAAGAAAGGCTGCAGCCGTTTTGCGACTGTAAAAAAATCACCAGCTGGAATTCTTTTGCCGGTATAGCGTTACTGCAGATGCACAGGCATCTTGGCAATAATGATGCTTTGAATATGGCACTTGATATGCGCTCCGAGCTTGTAAACTCCCATATTACCAAAACCGGGACTGTCCTTC
>JAVEZE010000028.1:0-20096 GCA_034003145.1 Spirochaetia bacterium | reverse complement strand
CAGCTCTGTTCCTGGGGATTTGGGAGCAACCATTATAACTGTTTTATCATCACGTATTTTCATCCCTTCTTCGAATTTGTTAAACCCGTGGGATTTGGAATGGGCAGCGTTTTTTTTCATGAGAGGCATTATTGCCCCGATTACTGATGTGTGCTGCTTGTCTGGAGTAAGATTGCAGATAAGGTCAGCTCCCGGTATCAGCTCTTCAAAGCTCCCTACACTGAAGCTGTTTTCTGATGCGTTTTTCCATGACTGCCTTTTCGCGTCTATGGAGCTCTTTCGTAAAGCATATGAGACATCAAGTCCGCTGTCCCTCAGGTTGAGTCCCTGGTTTAAACCCTGGGCTCCGCAGCCGACAATTACAATTTTTTTTCCTTTAAGTTTCTCTACACCGTTAAACTCGGATTTGTCCATAAATCTGCACTTGCCAAGCTCTTCAATCTGCAATCTGAAGGGCAGTGAATTAAAATAGTTCATTTTCCGGTTACCTCCCTAAACATAACTATTTATACAATAACCCATGAAAGTATATTGTGTCAAACGCTTAATCTGTGTAAAATTGTTGATATTTATGCAATCATACAGAGCATAAAAGGAGTTTTAATGGATATACTCCAGCTTGTCCATTTTCTAAGCATTGCCGAGACACTTCACTTCGGAAGATCAAGCAGAAAATGCAACTTGAGCCCTTCGGCTTTTACAAGAAGTATTAAAAGGCTTGAAGAAGAACTGGGATATAAGCTGCTTGAAAGAAACAACAGATATGTAGCGCTTACTACGGCAGGACAGCTTTTCAGGCAGTATGCTTCTGAAATTCTCGACAGTCTAAGTGATTTTCAGCACAATGCTGTAATTAGCGAGAAAACACTTAAGGGTGAGATATCGCTTTTCTGCACAGTAACTGCAAGCTACAGTATCCTTCTTCCCATAATGAAAAAATTCAGGAATGAATATCCGGACATAAATATAAAACTTCAGACAGGAGATGCCGGCATTACCCTGCAGAAGGTACTTGACAATGAGGCTGATGTTTCAATCGCTGTCCTTCCAGACAAATTGCCGGATAATCTTGATTTCTTTCCGCTTACTGTTACACCTCTTGTTTTTATAGCGCCGGATTTTGATACAAAATTTATTACAAGGGAGGAGAGGAGCCCCGTCTTTGAAAAATGTCCTCTGATACTTCCTGAAAAAGGGGTTGCCCGAAACCGCATTGACGATCGGCTTTCCGCGTGCGGTATCAAGCCTGACATTTATGCTCAAATATCAGGTAACGAGGCAATCCTTTCAATGGTAAGCCTCGGCTGCGGCATAGGCCTTGTCCCCAAACTTGTTATTGACAGCAGCCCGTTTAAGGATTCTGTCAGGATACTTGATTTTGATCCTCCTCTTGAACCGTATCAATTGGGACTTTGCAGCCAGAAGAAAAGGGGATCAAATCCCTTTGTCAGGGCATTTTGCAGGGCAGCACTTGAAGGAAACCGTGAAGCTATCGATTTTGATACCTTGAAAAATGATGATCCGGGGAGTGAAAGTGATAAAGCTTGAAAATGTATCCTGTAAAATCGGCAGTAAAGTCCTTCTTGAGGATATTTCTGTTGATTTTTCTGAAGGCAGCTGCTGGGCCATAACAGGACCAAACGGAAGCGGCAAATCACTCCTTGCTATGATAATGGGAGGTGCGCTTAAAGAAAGCTCCGGCAAAGTAGTTCTGGAAGGAAATACCGGCTATGCCTCTTTCGAGCTTCAGCAGAAAATTATGGCTGATGAGAGGAGAGTGGATAACTCAAGATTCATGCAGGGAGGAATTGACCCCGGCACCAAGGTTAAGGATTTTATATTAAAAAACCGCGGATCTGATGAAACCCTTTTTCTTGAATATATTTCCATGTTCAATCTTGAAAAAATACTTGCAAGAGGCCTCCGTTATCTTTCTACCGGAGAATTCCGGAAAATTATGCTGTGCCGGGCTTTGATGGCAAAGCCTGATATCCTTATTGTTGATGACCCTTTTGACGGGCTTGATGTATCTGCGCAGAAAAATCTGCAGCAGCTTTTCAAAACTCTTGTCGAATCGGATGAGAGGATCTTTCTTGTAACACCGCGGAAATCTGAAATACCTGAATGGGCAGACCATGTGCTTGAGCTTGATGAGGGAAGGGTAAAGTATGCGGGAAAATATGCGGCTAAATATCAGGGTAAAATTCCTGGCCGAACTGCGTTTGAAGGGTGGGGCAGGGAAGCCTCGGATAGATTACTCCCCCATGAAAATCCATCAGCCTTTGCGCATTTAGCCGGCAGTGATCTGTCAGATGACGCTGTAACTGCTGCCGGAAAAAACAGACCCCCGGTAATCAGCATGAAAAATGTTTTTCTTTCCTATGAAAACGAAAAAATATTGTCAGATATAAACTGGGAAGTGCAAAAAGGGGAGAAGTGGAAGATAACCGGCCCAAACGGCTGCGGAAAATCAACACTAATAAGCCTTGTTAATGCGGATAATCCCAAAGCATATATGAATGATATAACCCTTTTCGGGATAAAAAAGGGGAGCGGGGAGACAATCTGGGATATCAAAAAAAAGATCGGCTTTGTATCAGGTGATTTTCAGATGAACTACAGGGTCCGCTCAACTCTTCTTGATACTGTGCTATCCGGGTTTTTTGATTCAATAGGGCTTTACAGTGAAGTCTCAGGACTTCAGCTTGAAGAGGCTCTATCCTGGATTGATGTTTCAGGAATGATGGATAAAAAAAATGTTCCGTTTAAGGAATTGTCGTTTGGTGAAAAAAGGAAAGCACTTATAATGAGGGCGCTTGTGAAAATGCCGGAACTTATAATTCTTGATGAACCGTGTCAGGGGCTTGATGAGGAAAATACATCATCTGTTATTGATATAATTGAAAAGCTTGCATCCCTGGCGGAAAGCACAATACTGCTTGTGAGCCACAGCATCAACATAAACCCGAAAGGTTTTAATAATCATCTTACATTCAAGACTCACCCGGAAGGGGGGTATACTGCGGTTACCTCTCCATCCAGAGAATGGAGAGGCTGATTAAATTGTCTGTTATCCTGCAATGGTCATGAATCAATCGAAACATCACGTATATCAGTTATAAAAGCAATAACACCGGCAATTACCATGGCAAGAATCACGATAGCACCTAAAAGTTCCATATCATTCCTCCTGCATCTTTGTTCTATGAGTAATGATAATATGTATATATAAATAATGGGTGAATAGTCAGTTAGAAATTGATTAAACTGTCTAAAACTGTCTAAAACTACATATCCAGCCCTTTTTACAGCAATATATGTATCATGCTGATGGAAAAGGCGGCACCTGCAAGTACAAAAAGGCAAAGCGGGATAAGCTGGGATGTTGATTTAAGCAGATCTGTCTTGAAGTACTTGTTTGAGACAATATTGCAGACATGGACAGGGGAGAGAAGCTGGCCTATGTGGCCGCATGCGTAGGCAAGAACAACAGCTGATAGCAGATCCTTAAGCGCCGGTTCCTGGCCAAGAATGCTTATGATTATCGGAAAGCTTGCCCCGACAAAACCTACCGCGATTCCGGTAGCAAATCCGCTTATAAACGGAAGAATAATAATAAGCAGCACAGGGCTTATCCCGGAAGCAGTCAGTTCGTCCCTCATTATATCCATCAGAAATCTGCCGCCCGGCAGCTGTGCCCTTATAAAAGAGCCGTATATTGTAATTACCGCGACAACAACAACCATGTCTAAAATACTTTTTGAAAAGATTATTTTTGCCCATTTCTGAGCAGACAGTGGTCTGTAGAACTGGATATATAACATTGTCAGAAATATGCTGATTCCCATGGGAAGATACTTTGATCTTTCCTTAAGGAAAGGAAAGCTCAAACCAATTATGGTATAAAGAACAACAATCATAATTATGGGAAGCAGGTAGATCAGTACAGGAGATTTGCTGCCGGTAAATATTTTTTTTTCAGTTTTGACCTTTCTAAGGAGAAAAAGATAGCCTCCTGATACTGAAAAAACTGTAAGAGGAAAGTTTACAGCTGCAAGCTGCCAAATCTCAAGACCTGTAATCTGAAGAGCGAGAATGACACCGGCATATAACGGAAGCCAGTATTCCCATATATGGCGGAACCAGTAATTGATTTTTGTTTTTAGATATGGGTTCATGGTTTTTTCAGTATCGCAGTCATCGACAAGAGGGGCAGAGAATAGAGCGCCTCCCGGCATTGGAATCAGCCCTATGATGGCAGGAACTACAGCAAGAAGTGTTTTTCCGGCGAGGCGCATCTGAAGCCCTTTTACAAGGTCATCCATCATCATGGTCGCTTTCATCTGCGAGCTTAACCAGATAAGTAGAAACAGCATAATCATAAGAACTATGTAATCAAGTGTAGTCATTGTCTCTATTGTGATTGTCACCATTGCCATGGGAGAATGGCCTGACCATAGGGCAAGGACTGCAGTGCCGATTGCCATAGAAAGGGCCAGATTGTGAATCAGCCTGTCGGCAGCCAGTATAACTGTAAGGGAAAAAAGTATTTTAATAATTACCGGAGCACTCATGATAATATTCATGTTTTTGAATGTAGCTGATCAGGGTAAAAATGTAAATGAAAAACCATTTTTTTTTACTTGTTTTGGTGCTGAAGAGAGCATGACAGTTACTCAGAAAATATTATCCAATTTCATCTTTAAGGAAATCAATGATATCAAGGGGGGCAGGAGGGCATCCAGGGAGATACTTTTCAAAGCTGCTTGTGCATGAACCAATCCCGGTACCATCGGATTTTTCCCACCTGAATCCCTGCCCGATTGATATTTTTTCTTTAAGGTGTGAAAGCTTTCCCTCTTCATCAAGGCGGGCAAGGGCATGTATAAGGTTTGCATAGCATGCTGAGCATGCATTCTTCTGTATTGTGTGTTTTGCCAGTTTGCTCACTTTTCCTGTTGATACAGCAGATGCTATGGTTCTGTCCTTGTTCAGCTCAATTATATCTGCCTCATCAAGATTCAAGCTGCCGACTCCTATTTCCGCTGCTGTTACAATATATTCAACATCTTCGGGCCTGTAACCCATAAGGGACGAGATATAGGCATCTGTAAGGACAGAATCAGTCCCGCAGACAATTCTGTTCATCTGCACAGGGTTTCCCCCCTCCTCAAAGTCAAGATCGCCGCAAAGGCCGTCTGCGACTACAAAATCGGCGCACCTTATTTTATTGAGGTGAGCTATCGGGTCATGAAGCCCGAGCGAGTGAAAATGTCTTTTTTCCTTATCTGTAATACACCCTTTCATGTTTTTAAGTGCGCCAGTGACAAGGGTCTGGCAGTGTCCTTTTATGACAGGCATATTAATTAAAAAATCAACATCAAAAAGCCGGTCGCAGATTTCCATTTTCATGCCGCCGCTTGTTTTTACTGTAAAGCTGTCATCTTTTGTATCAAAAAGGGGGACATTGTATTTTTTTGATAGTTCCTCAAATCCGCAGGTTTTAAAAGCTTTTTTTGTGCTGTCCCCAACCCAGGAACCTTCAAGTATAATAATATTATCAAATCCTTTTTCCTTAAGGTATTGAATCACAGCGCCTGCTATCACTGGCGATGTTGTGGCACCTGATGATGAGGGTTTCGGGACTACAAGATTGGGCTTAATGCCGATAAGAGATCCAGGCTTGATCTGTTTTTCTATCTTGGCTTCTGTGAGTATTTTTTTTATCATCAAAGCAGGGTCGTTTCCGTATATTACGTAAATTTTATTATCTTTTTTCATAGGCCCTATCCTTACAAGGAATAATAATTGCCTGCAATCACTGCTATCAGGATTTAAGCTGAATGGCTAATTCTTTAGTGCAAAAAAAACAGACAATGAATGACAAGAATACCATTTTAAAACAAATAGTTCAAATAATAACGGGAAATAATACCGGGAAATAAATTTGAAAAGTTCGTGATAAAACTTAATGGCGCTAATTCAGATTACATGTATTATGAGCATTTTTTTATGGCTGATTTGGACTGAAATATTCACCCAAAAAACAGGAACAATGAAACTGTTGTTAACACATGAGTTATTTGATCCAATAATCCAACTGTACATTAACAATATAATATGTTACTGTTGAATTTGCTTTAAGTCGTTCCTGGAGTGCGAGATATCGAATTCGTGGAATACCAACAGCAAGACTAAATGAAAAAAATCAAATGTATAGATAAAAAAATATCGGAGATAGAATTTCTCAATTTAATGGAGGATTGATTTATGGATATGTTCACAACCGAGAATTTGAGGGAAATAATAGCAAAACGTTCAGGCTGGTGTATTTCACTTTTCATGCCGACTCATCGGGCTGGACGGGAAACGGAGCAGAATTCGATCCGTTTCAAGAATTTGTTGAGAGATGCGGAAGAGCGGCTGCTTGCCAAGGAGCAGGATCCCCTAAAGGTGGAAGAAATGCTCAAAGAACCCCGGAGTCTTCTCCAGAACCGCGAATTCTGGCAGCATCAAAGCGATGGGCTGGCACTCTTTTTTTCAGGGGATCACTTTAATCTTTTCAGACTTCCTGTTGAGTTTACGGAAATGGTAGTTGTCAGCAGCCGCTTTCATGTAAAACCGTTGCTGCCTGTTCTAACCAGCGATGGAACTTTCCATATCCTTGCAATAAGCCAGAACCAGCTCCGGCTGCTGGAGGGAACACGGCGAACTGTGGATGAAATCGAGCTGGGCGATACGCCTGAAACGCTTTTCGAATCCCTTCCGGAGAGCTGGCCGAAGAAAAAACTCCAATTCCACATAGGCACGCCATCTGGGGGCGGAAGCCGGTCAGCCAAGTCACATGGACACGACACCGGCAGCGACACCAAGCAGCGCCTCAGGAAATGGTTCCGCATGATTGATAAAGCGGTGGTAGATCTTCTCGCAGAAACAAGGTCTCCCCTGGTGCTGGCTGGTGTTGAAAGCCTTTTCCCGCTTTATAAAGAAGTTAATACCTACCCGCATCTGGTGGACGAAGGGATTCCAGGTAACCCTGATGAGATGAAGAGCGAAGAGCTTCATCCGATGGCATGGGCTATTGTCGAGCCGATATTTGCAAAGGAACGGGAAGCAGGTCTCGAGAGATATCGGCAACTGGCAGGCACCGGAAAGACAACTGTCGATGTTTCCGAGGCGATCCTGGCAGCGCACCACGGGCAAATAGATATACTCTTTGTAGCTCTTGGCGTTCAGGTGTGGGGAAGGTTCGATCCCGGGAATGGAAAAGTTCATCTGCACGAAACCAGGCAGCCCGGAGACGAGGATCTTCTCGATTTTGCCGCAATCCGGACCATTATCAAGGGAGGCGCTGTATTTGCTGTTTCTCAGGATTTAGTACCTGATAAAGCCCTTGCCGCGGCAGTGTTGCGTTATTGACAGAGTGTTGTTCATGATAAACCACTGTGGCCCAAAGCTGGCACATAACGCATCAATAAAAAGTGGTATGGAATGAAGAATAAATAAAGCATAACCCATAAAAAACCAAGTCCCTTGCCTTTATGGCAAGGGACTTATATTTTTTTATAATTAATTTATGTATAGGTTCAATGGATGAGTGCGGTATTTTGGCCCACAAATTTTTTCCGATGTTATATATCCAGGCTCAGCATTTATAATATCAGGAATTCGGTTAACAATTGTTCCGCATGTTAAGCCTATAGTATCTGGTTTTTCCACTGAGAACACAGTTGTCGGATCTCCTTTAAGTGTCCATTTACATAAATCAACCTCACCAGGTGCAAAGATTTTTGCGATATTTTCAACTTCCATTGTGACACCTTCTTGTGTCTCAATATTTGTTATTAGCGACATCCCTATTGTGTCGCCTTTTTTGTAATCAATGCTTTTAACCATTGAAGTCATATCTTCTTTTAATTTAATTGGAATTGTTTTTTGGGAAATTGATGAAATTGTTAAATGAAGTTGTGCCGCTAAAGCTTCACAAGAGTTGTAACCTGAATTCCAGCAATAAGCTCCTGAATCACGCGCTTCAATAAAACTCAGATCACTTGCGCTAAAGTCAATTCCTTCAACTCCATAATCTTCAACATTATAACTAATGGTTCCTTGAATATGATTAATTTTATTCATCCCTGCCGCAGCTAATGCCGGCATTCCAATCCAGAATATATCTTGTACCCCAGTACCTGATACAGTCACCCCGTTTTCTTTTGCCAGGCGGCTGATTTCAGTAGTTTCAGCAGTTGAAGTATTCCATGGATAAATCGCTTCATCAGCCAATGTTAAAACATTCATCCCATTTTCTACACAAAGTAAAATGGATGGTAATACTTCTTTTATATAAGACATTGTTGTAAGTATTACAATATCAGCATCAGTTGAGGATAATACTTGTTCAGCATTTTTTGAGACAGTTAAACCGGTTCTGTAACCGAGGTTCGCAATTTCACCAATATCTTTTCCCACAAGATCGGGATTTTGATCGATTGCTCCCACAATTTCTGCTCCATGCTCAATCAAATTCTTGATAATTACTCTTGACATTAACCCGCAACCGTATTGGATTACTTTAACTTTTTCTAATTTCATTTTCATTTCTCCTTTTTTAAATTTCACGAAAACATGTGTTGTAATATATTTTAACCAGCTTTAACTAATATACCCCGAGTCCTGCTAAAGTCAACTTTGAATACGTATGAAACAAGAATTGCAGTCTGAAATGATTTAAAATTAAGGTTTCCACGAAATAAGAAGATTGCGTTGGTGGAAATTGTTATTACAGCTGACAGGGATTGGTAATCCCTGGTTACATAAGCGGCGCAAGTATTTTCAGAATTCTTCCAATTAAAGTCATTACAATGTTGTATTTTTTTATCTCTTCTGCCGTTACTTTCTGACATTTTTCCAGAGTTTTCTTGAAATCTTTTTCTATATCAGCTATTGCATCTGTTCCTTCCATATATACTGCGCATTCAAAATGATGATAAAGGCTCCGGTAATCAAGATTGAAAGTACCGACAACTGCTTTTTTGTTATCACTCAAGAATACTTTTGCATGCATGAATCCCGGGGTGTATTCATAGATGCTCACTCCCGCTTTCATCAATATACAGTAGTGGCTTCGTGATTGGGCAAAAACAAGTTTTTTATCCGGTATGTGGGGCAGTATAATTTTAACATCGACCCCTCTTTTGGCAGCAAACTGTAACGAGGTCATTATTTCGCTATCCAGTATTAAATACGGAGTCATTATATAAACGTAATCTTCCGCGCGATCAAGGATATCCATATACACAGCTTTTCCTGCCTGATTATCGTCAAGCGGCCAGTCACCGAACGGGAGCACACACCCGCTTATTATCCCTTTTGCTTTTTTCGCCTTGTATTTATCAGTCATATAGGTACGGCTGGTTTCATTCATATTCCACATTTGCAAAAACATCAGAGTAAAGCTGTTTACCGCATCGCCTTCAACCATGATAGCAGTATCTTTCCAATGGCCGAATAGTTCTTTTTTGTTGATATATTCATCTGCTATATTCATACCGCCGGTAAACGCGACACATCCATCAATAACCAGTATTTTTCTGTGATCCCGATAATTATAATGGGTTGAAAGAAAGGGACGAAGTGGTGCAAATACTTTAGCTGCAATCCCCAATTGTTGTAGTTTTTTTGGATAGTTATGAGGTAATCGCGCGAATTCACATGTGCCGTCATACATCATTCGAACCTCTACCCCTTGTTTTATTTTTTTAACAAGGGTATTTAAAATCCGTCCCCACATGATCCCTTCATCAACAATGAAATATTCCAGAAAAATAAAAGACTCTGCTTTTTCCAGCTGTAGAAGCATTTCAGCAAATGCCTCTTCACCATGCGCGAAATATCTGGTGCCTGATTTTTCGCAGATTGGAAACCTGCCTGCTTTTTCCATATAGATGGCCAGGTTATGCAGCCCTCTGTTTTGAGAGTATAACCGGTGCATCAGCTGATGTTGCGGTATAAACTCATTTTCTGACTCGGCAATGACTGATTGCAGTTGTTTTTTAATTCTTCTATGTCCGAGATCACTTCGTATAAACAGGTAAATCATACTGCCGTATCCAGGCAGCAGGGTAATAAGAATAATCCAGGTCATTTTGATGCTTTCATTGTCCCTGGTGTTGATAACGTGGATGACCATCAATATGGTAAAAGCGGCCAGTATACCTACAAAGTAGGGAATCAGTGTTTCCAAAAAGCGAAGCATATTAAATAGCACCCATATCTGGAACAGCAGCAAAAAAAGAAAGATCCCTGTTCTTCCGAACAACATTCTAAGAACGCCGCGCTTTCCTTTTTCAAACAAAAGTATATCCACATTTTTATTGTCTTTAGTTTTGTGAACAGTTTTTTCTGGTTTCATCAATTATCCTTATGGGTTTGACATCGCAAATACTGTTATGGTTTGAATTATATCTTCGCATATTTTCCTGAAAAAATCCTCAAGTAGGAGATATACCCTGCAAAAAAAAGTATTTTTGTATTCTTTCCCCATTTACTTGACACCTTGCCTCTCATTTTGTAGGTTAAATTATATATTACTGCCAGGAGTTTTTTTGCTTAATAAAACACAATATGCTGCATCTGATGGTTCAAGAGGTGAATATCGGCGGAATTCTACATTTTGTTCTTCTCTTGCCCTCCCTTCAATGGGAGAATTTAATTATCTCACCAATGATATTCTTCACCATAGAGAGTTTGTTAAACTAAAAGACTACTTTCATCATACCCATCATATTTATGATCATGTTGTGAGAGTCGCATATCTATCCTACTTTTTTTCAAAATTATTGGGACTTGATTATATCTCTACAGCCCGAGGCGGACTTCTCCATGATTTCTTCCTTTATGACTGGAGAGTTAGAAAGAAAGGTGATGAGCATCGCTCTCTTCATGGGAAAGAGCATCCCTACATTGCCCTAAGCAACGCAAATCTTTATTTTGATGTAAACGAGAAAGAGACTGATATTATTACCAAGCACATGTATCCAAAGACAAAAGAGCGCCCTATCTATGCTGAAAGTTTTATCGTTTCAATTATGGATAAGGTCTCAACTCTTATTGAATATGGTAAAAGGATAATTTTTAAAAAATATACTTCTTATAAAAAATCTCAATGCCTCTCTTAAGTTATTGACGCATCATATATTTCTTTAACAGATTTTCCTAACATTCCGTCAAATTCATCCTGATTCTGCTTTGCGTTCAGTCCTTCAAGTAAAGCTCTTGAGAAACTGGCAATTAGTCCATGATTCTCCCTGAGAAGCTCTACTGCCTTTTCCCTGGAATATCCTCCGGAAAGAGCCACAACCCTCATTACCCTCTGGTGGTCTATCAGTTCCTTATAGAAATCTTTTTCATCAGGAATTGAGAGCTTGAGCATGACCATTTCCCCGTCCTTAAGCTGGTCTAAATGGTGAAGTATCTCTTTTTTCATCAGCTTTTCAGATATCCCCTTGTCTGAACTTTTAATATCTACTTCCGGTTCAAGGATCGGGACAAGTCCTGCGTCAATAATTCTTTTTCCATATTCAAACTGCTGGTCAATGATTTTTTTTATCCCTTGCGCATTGGCTTTCTTGATTACCGAACGCATCTTGGTTCCAAAAATATGACGGCTATTGGCTCTTGTCAGGGTTTCATCTAAATCTGTGATAGGTTTCATCAGCTGGACTCCCTCAGCTTCCTCGGCCAGCCCTTTGTCTACTTTAAGAATAGGAACAATTCCTTTTTTCTCCCAGAGATAGTCGCCGGTAAACATACCTTCAATCTTTCGATCCATGGTCATCTCAAACAGGATGGCAGCAAGAATGTAATCTGATGAGAATGATTTACTTGTGATGATTCTGGTTCTCATCTCATGAACCAGATTAAACATTTCCTCGTCTCCGGAGTATTCATGTTTTTCGACACCATATCCGGCCAATGCTTTTGGCGTACTTCCGCCACTCTGGTCAAGAGCTGCTACAAATCCTTTCCCGTTTTTCATCTTTTCTGCTTGTTTTTGGTTCATTATTAACTCCTTGCTTAAAGATAGAAATAAATATACAGGTAGTCAACGACTGATTAAGATATTTAAAAAACGGCGGGAAAGCCGGCGTGCAGCAATTACCTCTGTTTACTGATAGGTTGTGAGTAAAACTTATTGAGAATAATTCAGGTCAACAATTATGGTAATGGTAAACAAAATCGATTTGCGCTATAGTCTAAAATCCTCTCCTACGATGTTGCTGCTTTTTCTCTGCCTGGTCTTCTCTCTTCCCTTAAGCGGAGAGGAGTCTTCACCTGAACCCCGGTACAGCGTTGCAATAAGTGAAGCCATGGGGAGTAACCTCTTTCTCTGGGGAGTTAACCGCTATATCCGCCAGGCCAGTTATGCATTTATCGGGGCTGACTCAATCTATACCAACATTACATCTCCTTGGGTCTGGGATCAGGATGAGTTTTCTGTCAACCAGATCGGTCATCCCTATCAAGGCTCATTCTACTATATTGCCGGACGCTCGAATCATCTCAATTTCTGGGAATCCACTGTTCTGACTATTGCCGGCAGCATTGTATGGGAACTCTTTCTGGAGAGCGAGACCCCGTCGCTAAACGACCTGATCGCCACCAGTCTCGGCGGAATCGCTGTTGGTGAGATGTTGCACCGGCTCTATGTAGAATCAGACAGGAGGAAATCGCATCTGAAGTACATCCTCAGCCCCATGGACAGCTTAAACGACGCGCTTTTCGGAACCCCTGTACGCGGTGAGGGCTATACCGGCTTCACAGGAGGGGAGATCTCCCTGGCTGCGGGTATGGTGATAGGGACACCTGCGCTGGATGAGGATCGCGAATTGGACCCGCAGACGACCGATCTCTCCGGCTTTGCCAAGGCTGTTCTTGTCTACGGCAATCCCTACGGCCCCTTTACAGGTACCCCCTATGAACATTTCGAGATGCGGGCACGTCTTAACATGACCGAATCCTACTATACAATCTCCCTTTTTTCCGATGGTGTACTGGCAGCGCTGCCTCTGGCAGACTCATTTCCTTACCAGAGCGCCCTTTCTTTGTCACTTCACTACGACTTTATATTCAGCTCTCTGATCAACTTCGCAGCCAATTCTATCGGCATATCCTACAAAAGCCGGTATACCCCGGGGCAGAATTGGGATATATCTTTCAAGGGGCACCTCAACTGGGTCCTTCTCGGGGCTTCTGAGTACATCTATCTTCATAACAGTTCTTCGCCGCTGCCTGCTAACGGAGAAGAGCGGCGCAACTACGATCTTGCCACTGGAGAGGGGATAAAAGTCTACCTGGATATCAGCCATAAAAAGATAGGCAGCCTGCTTGTTGAATACTCGGTTTACGGACTCCACACTATCTCCACCTCAGTCCCTGAGTACGGTTCCCCCGGTTACTCGATCATCGGCCTTCTTGACATTTGCCTGGAAAAGGAGTTTGCCGCTAGCTGGTCTGCCGGGCTCTCATCCGCCTCTTATCATAAAGAAGGGTTCTACGACAATGCTGCCATGGTAAACGATGTAATAAGCAGTTTGAATATCTATCTGAAATATAGATTTCAATAGCTTAAGATGCTGAAAAAATAAGCGCAAGATTTTAGAATTAAATAGGGGAATGACAATGTTTATGCAGACTCTGACCTTCTTTCCAGGTAGATCTTAAGTGCTGCGGCATTGTTGTGTTCCGTATCATGAGAACTGAACAGCAGCGTTACATTACCTGTTTTTGCAGCCTCAAGGATCGGCTGCCAGGCTTCCGGATGTTTATCAAGCTCAGCCTGGTAGCGCTGCTTAAACTCTGCCCACTTGACCGGATCGTGGCTGAACCATTTTCGCAGCTCTGTACTGGGGGCAGTGTCTTTCAACCAGTCATCCAGTCTCAAGGCATCTTTTCTCATCCCCCTCGGCCAAAGCCGTTCCACAAGAATGCGCTTTCCGTCAATCTGCGCGGGTGGATCATAAACTCGTTTGATTTGAATCATGGCTGCCTCTTTTTATACGCCGGAGTGTTAAAGACACTTTCAAATTCTCAGCTGCAGCGATTTGTAAAATCGCGGTATCGCTGTCAGCTTTTATGATGAAGTACCTTCTGTCATTCTACCGATATTTTTCCTGTTACTTTGCCTCCCTCTTCCTGTTTAAAACTATCGCGGAACTTGGTGCTTGAAAATGTTATATCTCCTTTAACAGTTGCGTCTATTACCAGGAAACCTGGCGCATCGACATAAACATCGCCGGCAAAGGTTCCGCCCTGAATACGGGCATTGGGACTGCGGACAATCAGCTTAGGCGCGGTCAAGGTGTAGCGTTCTGTGATTTTTCTATCCTGATCCTGGGCGTAGAGAGCGATTTTCCGCGCAAGCTCGCCTCTGTTGGTAAATTCACCTTCAAGTACTATCTCTCTGTCTATGGAAAGATCGCTGAGAGCCGCGATTATCCAGGTTCCATCAGCCCCTGCGGCTCGGATGAAATCCTCCCCGTTATCGACAACCGAGGCGGTGCTTATAGCATCAGGTTCAGCTGCTTTCCCGTCCGGCGAATCCTTGACGGCAGGCTGCTCACTTTTCTTTGTACAGCCTGCAGCCAGAAGCAAAACAGCAATAATTAATAGCAATGTAATGACATGTTTTTTCATACATTTCTCCTTTTATCATTTTAATAAAAATTACTAATACGAAAATCCACAGTCAATCAGTATTGCCTGCACTATCTATTTGGCACTGATGGAATGTCAGTGGTTAAACTCGTCTTAACATCTCGAACTGTTTGCGAAATCAGAACCGCTTCGACTCGTTTCTTCGATTGTTCGATTGTTAGAGATCTGATAGTATTCTTGACATCAAGCAGTTCCCGGGGGGTGACGCTCAGGTTTCTTATGCCCAGACCCAGAAGGAGTTCGATGTAAGCCGGATTGCCGGCCACTTCTCCGCAAATCGAGAGTTCTTTTCCCTCGGCAGCAACAGCCTCGACGATCAACTTGAGAGCCTGAATTACCGCGGGGTGGAAAGGTTCATAATAGGCTGTCATTTCGCGGCTGGTTCGGTCGGATACGAGCAGATATTGGACCAGATCGTTGGCTCCAATGCTCAGGAAATCTGCCTGACGGGCAATCCACCGGGCCGTTATCGCTGCCGAAGGAGTCTCCAACATTGCACCGACTCGAATATGGGTATCGAAGGAGAGCCCCTCGGCGCGAAGCTCAGCCTGGGCGCTTTCGACAGCTTTGCGCGCTTCGATCATTTCTTCCACATCTCCAATCATGGGAAAAAGAATAGATACCGGATGCGTTGCGCTCAATCGGAGAATTGCCCGCAATTGAGATCGAAGAATTTCTGTATGATGGAGAAGGAGACGCGTGCCCCGATGTCCTAACGAGGGGTTGGCTTCGGCAGGGAGAGAAAGGTAGGAGAGTTGTTTATCGCTGCCCAGATCAAGGACTCGTATAACAGTGGATCGTGGCGCTGTTTTATCAGCAGTCGCCCGATACATTTGATATTGTTCCTCTTCTTCGGGAAAATGATCTTCCGTCAGAAACACAAATTCTGTCCGGTAAAGTCCAATGCCGTCAGCTTTTAGCTCCGAGGCAGCAGTTGCATCAGCTACCTTGCCAACATTTGCGTTCAAAGTAATTGTAATTCCGTCCTGCGTGCGAGCGGGAAGTCCGATCAAGCTCTGTAATTCTGTTTGACGGGACTTCAAGTCGGATTCAACTTCGTCATATTCCCGGCAGATATCTTCTGATGGATTAATAAAAATTCGCCCGGCCAGGCCATCGACGATTAGAAAATCGTTGGGCTTAATAGTCGATGTTACGGTTTCGGCGTCGATTACAGTCGGGATACCAAGAGAGCGGGCCAGAATAACCGCATGGGCTGTTGGTCCGCCTCTTTCCGCAACTAACGCACGAATTCGGTTCGTGTCAAGTTTGGCGATTATCGTTGGTAGTAGTTCCCCGACAACGAGAATGCTCTCTTTTGGAGGAACTAAGGTATGTTCCTGGCCGCGTTTGAGCAGGAGATTCAATAATCGTCTGGCCAAATCGCGAAAATCCGCAGCCCGTTCACGAAACGCTGGATCGTCAATCTGGTTAAAAGCCAGGGTCAATCGGTCGGCAGTATCGCTCAAAGCAGCTTCGACGTTAATTTTTTGCTTCTCACAGCGCTCCACAATTTCTGTCCTAAAAGAGGGGTCGCGAAGCAAAGCAGCCTGCACTCCAAGTATTTTGGCATCTTGAATACCGATTTTATCGCGGACTTCAGCCTCCAGTGCCAGTAGTTCCCCTTCCGCCTCGTTCAAGACACTGTCGAGCCGTGAAATCTCTCCGGAGAACTCATTATCGTCGATTGATCGGCGCGGGATCATGCCATGTTCAGTAGATGGAGGAATAAAAGCTGAGCCCCGTGCTATGCCGGGGGAAACCGCTATTCCCAGTATCATCTTTGCTTTTTGGTTTTTATCAGCCATAGAACTGAACTCCACTTAAATCAAATTAAAAGTAATAAAAATGGTCTACGGCGTCAAGGTTTGTTAGCAGTAGATAAAAATAGCGCAAAAAATAATATGCAGCTGAATTATTGGTCCGGTAATTATTTGTCAAATAGTTATAAATAATACAATACTTGATTGCCGGATCAATTAATCTGTTAAAAACAGCATTTTTCTGGATAAAACTGATAAATTGAATATGCTATATATAGTGTGTTGTGTATATTTAAGATAAGGTAAAAAATATGATTCAAAATTATACTTCCGATTTAACCAAAGGATCGATTAAAGGTCATCTGCTTCACCTTGCACTTCCGGCAAGTATCGGTTTTTTCTTCAATACAATGTATAATGTGGTTGATACTTTCTGGGCAGGACAGCTATCAACCGAATCCCTTGCAGGGCTCTCCCTGAATTTTCCCCTTTATATGCTTATCATGGCGCTTGGCATCGGTTTTTCAAACGGCGCGGGAGCTTTAATCTCAAACGAAATTGGAGCAGGCAGGGAGAAAACATCAAACCTTTATCTTTCACAGACAATTTCACTTACAATTATCCTTTCTGCAATATTAACTGCATTGTTTCAGATATTTCTCAAATACATTTTTATTATCCTGAACGGAGAAGGAGAAGTGCTTGCCTCTGCAATGCGTTATGGACGGGTTATAACAGGAGGAATGGTGTTTATCAGCCTTGTTCCTGTCCTGAATTCAAGCCTTGTCGCAAGGGGAAATACCCGCACATACAGGAATATTCTGATTACAGGATTTTTTCTCAATCTTGCTCTTGATCCTCTCTTCATGTACACATTCGGACTTAAAGAGGCAGGAGTTGCGCTTGCTACAATTTTCATACAGGCATTGAGCCTTGTTTTTTTGATTTATATAGCTAAAAAATCAAATGCTTTTTCAGGGTTGTCTTTCAGGGATTTTATACCGGAAAAAAAGATAGTAAAGGAAATTCTTGAGCAGGCAGTTCCTGCCTCTGTGAATTTTCTTACCATGGCGCTGGGGACCTTTGTTATTACATATTATGTCTCATCTTTCGGTAGCGAGGCAGTCGCGGCATACGGGGCAGCGGTGCGGGTTGAGCAGATCGCCCTTGTCCCGACAACCGGGCTTAACATGGCTCTTGCCTCCCTTGTCGGACAGAATAACGGGGCAGGCAGGATGGCAAGAGTTATAAAGTCCTACAAGACAAGCCTTCTGGGAGGAGCTCTTGTAATGATAGTAATACTTCCCCCTGTCCTTGTTTTCGGCAGGCAGATAATATCGGCATTTACAGAATCAGAAGCTGTCCGGTCAATGGGATATAAGTATCTGCTGATCCAGGGGATAACGTATTACAGCTATATAGTGCTTTTTCAGAGCAACTCTCTTCTTCAGGGGCTTAAAAAACCGGCAATGATTATGTGGATGGGGCTTTACAGGCAGATAGCAGCTCCTGCCGTTATTTTCTATATACTCTCTTTTGCCTTTGGGATGAGGCAGGACGGAGTCTGGTGGGGCCTTGTTATAATAAACTGGTCTGCCGCTGTATTTACATTTATCTGGGCGGAAAAGGTTTACAAGGATAAATGCAGAATAACAGAAGCAGCAGTAAAGGAAGAAAAGACAAATGATACAAATGATACAGAAAAAGCGGCAGCGGCAGAATAAATAACAAAAAGTTATACTTGCGAATATATAAAAATATTTGTATATAGCTTAATTCATAATTATCTTTAAACAAGAATATTATTTAAGGAGTTTAGAGATATGAAAAACAAATATATATTTTTACCTTTTTTCCTGTTTCTCCTCTCATTCGGAGTTTTTGGAAAGAGTGAAGTAGCTACCTTTGCAGGAGGATGCTTCTGGTGCATTGAACAGCCATTTGAAAACCTTGAAGGGGTCAAATCTGCCATCTCAGGATATACCGGCGGAAAAACCAAAAATCCTACATATGAAGAGGTTTCAGCCGGTAAAACAGGACATACAGAAGCTGTGCAGATTACTTTTGATCCTGACATAATAAGCTATGAAGAGCTGCTTGATGTTTTCTGGAAGCAGATAGACCCCACTGATGCAGGGGGGCAGTTTGCCGACAGGGGAAGCCAGTACAGGACAGGTATCTATTATCACAACAGCAGCCAGAAAAAAGCAGCCCTTGCTTCAAAAGAAAAAATAGAGAAATCAGGGATGTTTGATCATCCGGTACAGGTCGAAATCGAGAAGTTAGGTAAATTCTATGAAGCAGAAGAGTATCATCAGGATTATTTCAAAAAAAATCCGTTTAACTATTCAAGATACAAAGCAGGCTCCGGAAGGGAAGGGTTTATTAAAAAAACCTGGGGAGAGAAAAAGGGTGAATACACAATAAAACCTGACAGCGAACTTAAAAAAATACTTACCCCCATGCAGTACAATGTCACAAGGAAGAATGATACAGAGCCTCCGTTTAAAAATGAATATAATGACAATAAAAAGCCCGGCATCTATGTTGATATAATAAGCGGCGAGCCTCTCTTTTCATCAAAAGAAAAATTTGATTCAGGTACCGGATGGCCGAGTTTTTATAAACCGCTTGTTGATAAAAATGTTGTTGAAAACAGGGAAAAAACCTTCTGGGGCCTTTTTATCGAGGTAAGAAGCAAATATGCTGATTCCCATCTCGGGCATGTGTTTAATGACGGCCCGCAGCCTACAGGCCTCCGGTACTGTATAAACTCAGCAGCCCTGCGCTTTATTCCTGCTGAATCACTTGAGGAAGAAGGTTACGGGGAATTCTCTTATTTGTTTAAATGATGGGGACAGGTGAAAGCACATTGGGGTAATATAGGGCGCTGATCTGCTGTTTTGTTATTCGGCAGCTCCCCCTATAAAAACCCCTTTCGAGTAAAGACACGGGGTTATTACCTTAAATCCCGCTCTTGTTATCGAGGAACCTGTATCCCTGTCAAGGTGGCAGCCCCCTGCGATCTTTTTCCAGTACGGGGTAACAAGGACTGTGAAATTGGCGGCAGCGGATTTTGATGGTTTTACATGTTCAAGGAAAATATATTTCCCTCCAGGTTTTAATACCCTTCTCAGCTCGGAAAGCCCTTTATCAGGGTCTGCTACAGAGCAGAAGAGGAGGGTAGCAACCACTGTATCAAATGTATTGTCATCAAAAGGAAGGCTCTGCACATCAGCTTCTACATAGCTTACGCAATCCCGGCGGTAGGTGTCTCCCGGCAGCCCCTGATTATCAGGATCAGGTGATACAAGTGTAAGTTTTGATACAGCATCCCAGTTGTAGTATTTAGCGTTGGCCCCTGTTCCCGGGCCAGCCTCAAGCACATTCCCGTATGCAAGCGGGATAAGTGTTTTCCTGCATTTATCAAGACCTGCGAATTTCTCGAACGGTATCATGAAAATATTATAAAAAGATGTATTTATCATTTAAAGATGCTTCCTCAGCCAGATCATTTTTTATCTCCTGGAAAAAGTAATATCATGATTATTCATGATTAAATTAATTGTATGCATCTATATACTTCAGGTCAAGAAATCATTTTACATGATTAATTGT
>JAVEZE010000027.1:0-20591 GCA_034003145.1 Spirochaetia bacterium | reverse complement strand
TTTTTCCCGCTGTACAGGCGCAAGAACAACAAGGGGGTCAAAGTTTTCAAGAAGAACTACTGTGCTGCCGTGCGAAAGCGCTGCAAGGACTCCGAGCACTATTCCGAAACAGTGGAAAAGCGGGACAGGAAGACAGATTTTATCATCAGCGGTAAACTTCTGGCACTCTCCTATATAATAGCCGTTGTTGATTATATTGTAGTGGGAGAGCATTACCCCTTTGGGGAAACCTGTTGTCCCTGATGTATACTGCATGTTGATGGTTTCATCAAAATCTATATTTTCCTCAACATCCAAAAGAAGACTGTCATCAAGATGGGAGCCAAGAAGTATCAGCTCGGGGATTGAAAACATTCCCCTGTGTTTCTGGGGCCCCATAAAGAGAAGATTTTTAAGAAATGGGAATCGGCTGCTTTCAAGATATCCCCTCTGGCAATCCTTAAGCTCAGGTATCAGCTCGTTTACCATAGCTACATAATCGCTGTCCTTGAATCCGTCGGAAAGGCATAAGGTAGTAAGGTCTGCCTGCTTTACAAGATACTCAAGCTCATGGAGTTTATAGTTGGTATTTATTGTTACAAGAACTGCCCCGATTCTGGCTGATGCAAACATGAATGTAAGCCAGTCAGGGACATTTGTCGCCCATATACCGAGGTTTTCCCCCTTTTTTATCCCTATGGAGAGAAGCCCTTTCGCAAGATCGCTTACCCTTTTGTCAAATTCCCTGTATGTGAAGCGGAGGTTTCTGTCTGAATAGACCATAAACTCACGGTCAGGGTCTGCTTTTGTTTTTTCCCGCAGCAGCGCGCTTAGTGTTATTTCAAGCATTTATCTCCCCCTTTAAAGCGGCGCGTAAACTACCGCAAGCATCTTCGCGGGAGATGTTCCCTTTGAATGGACATGGTGCATTACTATGGAGTCATAATAAATACTCTCACCCTCTTTAAGGCTGTAAACTTCTTTGCCGTATATAATTTCAATCTCACCTTCAAGAACATAGAGAAACTCTTCCCCTTCATGGGAAGATGTCTTGTAGCCTTCCTCTGATGAGGGGTAAATATCAATGATAAAAGGCTCCATATGCCTTCCTGATTTATTTAAAGCCAGTGAGTAGAAATCAAGATCAGAGCTTGCCGGATTGTCCTTGTCGGAAAATCTTGTAATCCCTTTATTTTCTCCCTTTTTTGTGACAATTGGGCCGATATTTTCCTGATCATCAAGAAATGTCCCTAACCGCACCCCCATAGCGCGCGCAAGTCTGAATAAAGGAGTAAGCCCCGGTATCATTTCCCCGTTTTCAATTTTTTTTACACCTTCAGACGAAAGATTTGCCCTGTCTGAAAGATCCTCAACTGTTATATTTCTTGCTTCTCTGAGCGCTTTAAGCCTGCTTCCAAGTCTGTTTTTGATGTTCAAATTTATCCCCCTCTGCTTATGAGAAGATCAGTATAGCGAAAAACATTTTTTTGATAAAGCTTGTTTTCAGATCTTGTAACCGATCTGGTAACTGGTTTGCGGGCGGTCAGGGGTGTATGCGGATAAGTCAATACTAAGCTTGTTTTCAGATCTTGTAACCGATCTGGTAACTGGTTTGCGGGCGGTCAGGGGTGTATGCGGATATGCACAATACTCAGCTTCTTTCAGATATCTCTATTCTGACATTATCAGGCGCTTCAATATATGATATTTTAAGCCCTTCCCTTACATGAGTGATGTCCTGAATTACATGAACGCCAAGAGCTTTCAATTCACCCAGTGCTTTTTCAAGATCTTTTACCAGCAATCCAAAATGATCAAGTCCCCGTCTGTGCCTGATTGAGGAGGGTTCAGGTGTTTCTCCGGGAAACTGCTTGTCAATTAATACAATATATACTCCGCCTAATCTTAAATAATAAACCTGATTACCCTTAAATACAGCTTCAAAGGTAACTTCTGCTCCCATTTTATCGATATACCAGTTTTTCGTAACTTCAATATCATTGCATATAATATGGATATGCTCAAATTCATACTTAGTCATTTATATACCTCTAAAGCAGCTGGAATCAGGTGCGCGGCCAAAATTTTATGCCGGTCATATTTTTATAAAGGGAGCGAATATGCTTCTTTAATAATTTCTACATTGACAGCGTTATGTTTCCTGTTTCTCGCCGATATTGCGTGATCCAGGGCCTCAACCAGCGAATCAAGCGAGGCAAGCTGCGGCATTTTTTTGACAAGTACGCCAAGCGCTGCCATGTTTACTCCGCGCGTAGAACCGTGCCTCTCCGCAATTCCGTTGGCATCTACAGCCAGATATTCAATATCATTTCTTGATGCTTTGAGATTAATGAGGGAGCTGTTATATATCATCAGTCCCCCTTTTTTCATTCTGGGCTCGAATTTCGCGAGAGACGGGCTATTTAACGCAACACAGATGTCAGGATGATCAATAACCGGGGATGCGACCTCTTCCTCGGAGATTACAACGCTGCAGTTGGCTGTTCCTCCCCTCATTTCAGCGCCGTATGACGGAATATGGGAAACATATTTCCCCTCCATCATTCCTGCGATGCTAAGTATTTTACCGGCAAGTATTACACCCTGCCCTCCGAATCCAGCAAAGATTATTTCGTTATGCATCTGCCTTTACCCCTTTATCCCTGAAAACCTTTAGCGGATAGTACGGTATCATAGAATTTTCAAGCCACTCTACTGCCTTTACCGGATCCATTCCCCAGTTTGTCGGACACATTGAAAGTATCTCGACAAAAGAATAACCCAAGCCCTCTTTCTGGCAGGTGAGCGCTTTCTTTATCGCTTTTTTGGTTTTATTTATGCTTTTAACATCATGCACGCTGCATCTTTCAATATAATATGGTTTTTCAAGTGTGTTGATAAGTTCGCATGCCCTGATTGGATAACCAACATCGCCGACATCCCTGCCTCTTGGGCTTGTCATTGTAACCTGATTTTCAAGCGATGTTGGGGCCATCTGCCCTCCTGTCATTCCGTATATCGCGTTATTGATAAACAGGATTGTGATCTTCTCTCCGCGGTTTGCTGCATGAATAGTCTCTGCAGTCCCGATCGCCAGAAGATCGCCGTCTCCCTGATATGAAACAACAATTTTATCCTTATGTACCCTTTTAAGTCCGGTAGCAACTGCAGGAGCCCTGCCGTGGGCCGCCTCAAGGCCGTCTACTTTCAGATAATTGTACGCAAGGACTGAACAGCCAACAGGGGCGACAAGAAGGGTTTCACCCGCGATATCAAGCTCATCAAGACACTGCGCAAGCAGTTTGTGAACTATTCCGTGTCCGCATCCCGCGCAGTAGTGGGTGGCAGTATCATTAATGGATTTTGGATATTCATATATTTTTTCAGACATAGCTTTTTACCCTTTCAACAATTTTTTCCGCCTCAGGAATCATACCCCCTGCCCGGCCGTAAAAATCAACTTCTGTAAACTTCCCGGCGCTCATCCGCACATCATCCACCATCTGCCCCATGCTCATCTCGACTGTCAGTATTTTTTTTACCCTTTTGCCGAGTACTTCCAGTTCTTCCGAAGGAAAAGGCCAGAGTGTTATCAGCCGGAAAAGGCCGGCTTTTATTCCGTTTTTTCTAAGTATTCTCACCGCTTTTTTGCATACCCTTGAGGATGTGCCGTAGGCGGCAAGTACAAAATCAGCATCATCTGTCATAAAAGATTCAGAAATCACCTCTTTTTTCTTGATTTCTGTGTAAATCTTCTCAAGTTCAATATTATGTTTTTCAAGATAGTTATCAGGATAAAGCCTCAGCGATGCTATTGTATGGGGCGCGCGGTCTTTTGCCCCGGTAAGGGCCCACGGTTTGGGAGGAAGGGACTTTACCGCCTCAGGCAGGACAAGCGGTTCTGACATCTGTCCCAGGTATCCGTCGCCGAGAATCAGCACAACTACCCTGTATTTGTCTGCAAGCTCAAATGCTTTTATTGTATAATCGGCAAGTTCCTGAACATTGCCCGGCGCAAGAACTATGGTCCTGTAATCTCCGTTTCCGCCCCCTCTTGTGGCCTGATAATAATCTCCCTGGGCGCCTGCTATGTTGCCGAGTCCAGGGCCGCCCCTCATCATGTTTACTATAACACAGGGCAGCTGCGCTCCAGAGAGGTATGATATCCCTTCCTGCTTCAGCGCAATTCCCGGGGAGGAGGAGGAGGTCATTGCTCTAGCTCCCGCCGCGGATGCTCCCATCACCATGCTTACTGCGGCAATTTCGCTTTCTGCCTGGAGAAATGTTCCGCCCACTTCAGGCAGCCTTTTAGACATATAGGCTGGTATTTCGTTCTGAGGTGTAATTGGATAGGCAAAATAGTGTCTGCATCCTGCGAGTATGGCAGCTTCGCCTATAGCTTCATTACCTTTCATGAGAATTCTTTTATCCATTATTATTCTCTCTCCGGTGTGAATTTGATTATTTCGATTGCAATATCGGGACAGATTGTCGCGCAGAACGCGCAAGCTATGCATTTGCTTTCATCAATACAGACAGGAAAATGAACCCCCTGCCTGTTTGTCTCTTCCGACATTTCAAGAATATTTTTAGGACATACTCCGATACACAGGCGGCACCCCTTGCACCGTTCCTGGTTAATTATAGGTTTACCTTTTAACAAGAATTTGCTCCTGTAAAAATTATTTAAAATATCAATATAAACATTTATATTATATAGCATGCCTGAAACAGGTGTCAAGAAATTGGTGAGAAATAGCATTAAATTCAATAAAGATGAGCGTTTTCAGCAGTTTTATTCAATATTTTATCTATTTTTATAATAAAAAGAGATAAAGCACTCAAGAAAAATGCGGAGAAAAATATTTTATCCAAAGGATAGATAAATTTTTCACTCCTGCTGTAAAAAAGGGTAAATTATGCATCTCACCTGTTTTACAGTCATATTTTTTGAGTTAAATACTGTTTTTCTGTACCAGTTTCATGTTTTTTTTCCGTATTTGCACCCCATACGCACCCTGATTTTTTATCTGCTCTGTCATGCAGTGAACTAAGATACAGCCTTCATTGCCTGCCATTTTTTCCACTGGTACCACTGTTCAGGCGCCTGATAAACATATTTTTCCAGCAATTCAAAGGATCTTGCTGCTGTGGTTTCTCCTCTCTCTCCGTTGCTGATCATTTCGCAGATAAGGGTAAATTTACCTTTCCCGTTCCGCCTGAGAAACACTCCCACAACAGGTGCGCCTGAACGCTGAGCCATGATATCAAGGGTATTGTCAAAATAGAGCTTCTGTCCGAAGAGTTCCATTGTCCTGTTGTTTTTTTTCCGCCATTTATCAACCTCATCGCATTCAGTCATTAAAAGACGGTTTTGCTGAAGGCTTCCAAGTGCTGTGCCATAGACAGATTCACAGGAAGCAGAAGTGATCAGATTAGCGTCAAGATGTTCAGCTTTTTTCTGCAGTGACTTTGCAAGGTGCTCAGTCTGGCATTCAAGTATTACGCTTATCGGATAACCGCGGAGAGCCATTACCCATGGGATAAATTCCACAGCTCCCCAATGAGCAGTTACAAGGATAACTCCCTTGTTCATAGAAAAAGCATTTTTTAGAATATGTTCATTTTCAATGGTGAAACGCTTCTCCACAAGGCTGCTGATAGATTCCATGCTTTTGAACGCGGAATACATTTTTTCAAAATAGTGATCAAAAATACCTTTGAAAGCAAGCTTTGTTTTTTTCCTGATATATGCATCAGGCTTATCTTTTAGAAGATCCTGGACATTTTTTTCAATTGTATGCTTTTCCTTGCGGAAAATAAGATAATAAAGGCGGCCTATTAATTGCATGTAAACATAACTGCAGCTGTAGGGGAGAACCTTAAAGAGCATTACATTAAACTTCACCTGGAAAAAATTTGACAGATTAATTTTCATATCACACCTCTTTGTTAAAAAATATTTATCCCCTCCTTTATGGCAGTATTTTTGTAATTCCGCTTTTGAAGGGGTATTTTGATATTCTCCACCCGAGTGTCTGATAATTCAAGCTTTTTTATATTATTCAGTATAAAACGATTTTTGCGGATCAATTAATATTGATATCATTTATAAAAGGGAATATTTCCCTGAAAGCATTTACAACAAGAGGAGAAAACTGGATTCCGCTGTAGTAGTTTATCCGGTCAAGGGCTTCCCCGGGCGGCAGTCCCATTCTGTACGGGCGTGTTGAAGTTATAGCGTCATAGGCATCCGCGACCCCCACAATCTGGGCGCCGATGGGAATTTCCTCTCCGCAGAGACCATCAGGATAACCTGATCCGTCATACCATTCATGATGATTTCTGATAAGATAGAGGTGATTCTGGAGAAAGCTTATTGACTTGACAATCTCCTCTCCCTTGATCGGGTGCTGCTTTATGATATCATATTCCTCATCAGTAAGTTCACTGTTTTTGCAGACTATACTTTCAGAAATGCCGATTTTACCGACATCGTGAAGAAGGCAGCCGTGCCGAAGGTATTCAATCTCTTTTTGCGGCAGTCCGATTTTTTCCCCGATTTTAACCGAAATCAACGCAACCCTCTCGGAATGGCCCCTTGTATAGGCATCCTTCTCCTCAATCGCCTGGACAAGCGCTTTAACAGTATTGAGATAACTGGCCTCAATTTCTTCCTTAAGCTGCGCCTTGTGAAGAGTCTCTGCAATGTTATTGGTGAAAATGGAAAGTTCATCAAGGTCTCTGGTAGTAACTTTCTGATCGCTTCTGATCCGGTCTGCAGCCACAACACCTATTACTTTTTCATTGACAACAAGCGGGGCAATAACAAAAGAGGAAACATTAAAATTACTCAGGATAAGGTTTCCCCTGCGCAGGCCAGCCTTGCCTGGATCAGAGATATGTATGGGACGGCCGAGCCTTGCTGCTTTTGCTATTATATTCTTCTCCCTTTCCAGGGGAATTTTATAACTGACAAGATATTTTTTGATAAAGAGGGGATCTTCGCCGAATGCGTATTTAAATTCAAGGAAATTTTCAGTTTTATCTGTAAGCATTATAATTGCGCGGTCGTATTTAAGCACTTCACTCATTGATTTCATGGTTGCCTTAAGTATCTCTTCTGTATTGTCCTGGGATACCAGCATGTTTGACGCTACGTTGATAGCCCTGAGCTTTTCAACCTCATCTGCAAGCTCGTTATTCAGAAAATTCACCTCATCATATTTTCTCTTCAGTACAAGTTTATCGCTTTCTATCTGCTCAAGTGCTGACAGAAGCTGGCTTTTTCTGGTCATAAATCCGTTGAACAGGCTGTATAAATTGCGGGTTCCGTTATGGAAACGAATATCAAACTGGCAGTATGGGTCTCCCCTGAAAAAACAATACTGTTCCTGAACATCTGCCGGAGGGAGTTTCCAAAGTGTGGGAATCGCGGAATATATTCCGCGGTTAAAAGAGCAGATATCGCTGGTTATTCCCCGGTTTTCCTTCCAGTGAAGCCTCACTACAGCAAGTTTTGGTGAGCTGTAGACAGTTTCCACAACCTTATTGGTATTAAACTGGCTGTTTATATGATTAATCCTCTTTAATATTCCTAAAGGGCCACCGAAAGCGTTTAAAAATATTTTTTGTATATAACCGAAATGCTTGCGTGCGATTGATTCCAGTCCGATAGAGTATGGAGCATTTTCATCGCCAAGTATCTCTTTTGCGTTTTGAAAGATTTTTACCGTAACCAGGTTTGAAACCCAGTTATTCTCATCAGTCAGAACCTCTACAGGGTTCTTGATATTGGCATAAACGCCTGGTAAATCCTTGAATACAAGGTTTGCCTTCTTTGGAATTCTGTTTTTTACATATTCATAGACTGCCTTTATATTCAGACAGCTCACTTCGTTGTGGGCGTCATTATCAAGAGGAGTGTTATTTTTCTTTTTTAGTTCAGCTGCATTACTTTCAGTCATCAGGGTTCCGGTTCTCCAGTATAACTATCGGCATGCCCTCTCTTAAACTTTCTGAAAGTAATTAATAATGATTAAGATTGTATAAACAATTTGTCTGTCCGAAGGCTCCGGGAAAAGAGATGCTAAAGAATTACAATTCCCTTCCCTAATTTACTGATATCAATATCATATCCCATCTTTTTTCCGGTAATTACTGGAGCCTTTCCCCCATTGCCGAATGTATAAGATTCTGTGGTGATATTATCAGAGAGCAGGTAATCATCGAATGAACCGTCAATATATACAGGATTTTTCATGAGAGATGCGGCAATTCTCCCCATGACAGATAATATGCCGGTTTCCCCCACATGGGATCCAAGCTGATATTTGAGTCCCGCGGCATCTGCCCTTTTGGAAAGTTCAAGTACCCGCAGGAGGCCGCCGTTTTTAGCCAGCCTTAGATTAAGCATGGAAAAAGTTTTATCTGCAGCAATTCTGTCAAGATCATCAAAAGAGACAGCAGATTCATCCGCAACATAGCTAATGCCGCTGCCTTCTGTAAGACTTGCAAGTTTCACCATTTTTTCCCGGTCAGCGCCGACCGGTTCCTCTACAAGGGAAACTCCGGATGTTTCAAGAAGTTTAATGTGATTAACAGTTGTCTCTACATCCCACGCGCAGTTTACATCTACCCTTATGTCAAAATCTGTGCCGAAGCTCTCCCTCACTGTTTTTAAAACCTGTTTGTTATAGCTTAAGTCTTTCGACAGTTTTACCCTCATATAGGGAATCGAAATCTGTTGATAGATACGGATAATACCGGCCATTGCATCATCAGACAGAATCGGCAGAACTCCTCCATAGACTAGAGTCTCCCTCTGGAGAGGCAGCCCAAGCAGATTGTAAATATCGGTATTGCTGCTTCGGCACAGAAGGTCAAGGAGAGCCCCCTCAATTGCGGCAAGCAGCGGAAGTTCATGTTTTTTCCATTGAATGTCATGAACCCTGTTTTTCAATTCATCCGGAGTGAGGCGGTCTGTATTTCCTGCGGATGCCAGCGTTATCATATCAGAGAGCTTATCTGATATTTTTTTATCTGAATCAAGGACTTTATCAGGGTCATTTACATAGCTGCGCAGTATAAGCTCGCCATAGCCGCTGTTTTTCCCGTCGTTTAGCGCAAGAATATATGAATCACAGACTGAACGGCTTGCCTCGGCATGGGAAAAGGTCATCCTGAAAGGGATGGAAAGGGGATACAAAATAGCTCTAATGATTGACATTGCAGGTTAATCCTTATGTTCTGCATGATCAAAAGTTAAAATAATCACGCCTGAGATAAAAACCTTTTCCAAAAAGGGGCAGCTGATGCTGATGTGAATCCTATAGCGGCATAAAGCAATTGTCAAGAAAAAATCAGATTTAAGGAGGATGAGGTGCGGTATGCACGGAAACAGCAGACCCTGGTACAGCAGGCCAGGGAACAGAATGGAGTATAAGATTCCCTGTGGTGGCTTAAAAAATATTTTTGATCAGTAAATTGATTTTTTATTGTACAATCAGTTTATGATACTAAGTGATTTTCACTGCCATCTGTACGGGTATGATAAGGGCAAAAGTATGGATTCGATACTCACCAGATTTACAGACGAGTTTCCCGGCAAAGGAAAGGAAAACAGCAGCCTCTCGGCAGGCAGAAAAGAGAACTTTGCCCGGAGCGCACATGAATCAGGAGCCGGTATAAAACCAGGGATGATTTTCAACAATATCAGGGAAAGAGATCTCTGGGAAAGCGGGGCCCGGTTTTCACTTGGGGAATGGCCCTCCGGCGGCAGGGAAAGCGGCGCGGCAGTTGTCTCTTTTATAGGGATTCATCCCTGGGACTTTGAGCAGGCTGATGATGAGCTTTTTGCCGCACTTGAGCAGATAGCGTTTGAGAGCGGGGCTTTTATAGGGGAGATCGGGCTTGACCGGCTTCGCCTTGACAGCGCGGGGAGAGAGGTGCAGCAAACTGTTTTCAGAAAAGCCCTTGATATTGCCCTGAAAACGGAAAAGCCTTTTACTATCCACTGCGTGCGGGAGTGGGGCGCTCTTATAAGTATTCTGGAAAGCGTAAGAAAAAGGATATTGGCACCCTTTATTGTACATGCATACAGCGGGTCGGATGAAACAATGGAAAAAATTATATCGCTCGGGGGATATATCTCATTCGGGACCCTTTTTTCCCACAGCAGGGAAGGATTATTTTCTGACAAGGCATCCGGCTGCCTGCTTAAGATCGACAGAAGATTTCTGCTGCTGGAAACAGACTGGACATGGCACCCGGGTGGAGATGCATCAGAACCGGATGCATCAGAGCCGGATGCATACCGGAATGAACTTCTGTCTGTTTATGAAAAAACAGCCAATTTGCTTAAAATTGATATTACAGAATTATGCGGGGTAATTGAGGAAAATGGAGCGGTTTTCAAGGCTTACACAGCTTATCGGGGAAGATAAATTTTCGCAGCTTTCCGGGAAACACGTTTCTGTCATCGGGCTCGGTGCTGTCGGCGGGTTTGCCGCAGAGGCGCTTGCAAGGTGCGGGATCGGCCATATAACGCTTGCCGATTTTGACCTGATTGCGGTAACAAACATCAACAGGCACATAGGCGCCCTCGACTGTACTGTCGGCAGGGCAAAGGTTGATGTCATAAAGGAAAGGATAGCCGGGATAAACCCGGAATGCACTGTTAACGCGCTAAAGATTTTTGCCCACATCGAAACTTTCCCTGAGATCTTTAAGGATAAGCCTGATATTATTATTGATGCGGTAGATTCGCTTGGCCCCAAGATTGAGCTTCTTTCCTGGGCAGTTGAAAACAGCATAGAGATTGTATCCTCCATGGGGGCTGCTCTGAGAACAGATCCATCAAAGATAAAAACCGCGGATATTTCTGAAACAGATGTCTGCCCGCTGGCAAAGAACCTGCGAAAGTATCTGCGGCGGCGGGGTATAACAAATGGAATAACATGCGTATATTCGGATGAAATACCTGAAAAAAAAGCGCTCCGCCGGCCAGAGAGCGAATCTGAAAAGGAAGATTTTATCCGGGGAAGAGAGAGAAATATACTCGGAAGCTATCCTGTAATCACCGCCATATTCGGCCTTCTGGCGGCAGATGAGGCGATAAAAAAACTAATCATCCTCTGATGCTGCAGCATGCAGAAAGCAGCAGGCAGAACCAGACTGACCCGGCGCCGGCGGCAGCCTGGCTGATAAGGCATCAATCTTTTTTTGAGTTTTTAGCCCCTGCCAGTTTTCCAATCGGGATAAGAATAAAATAAAGAAATGCGGCAGCGATTATAGTGGTAGGGCCTGAAGGGATATCAAGAGCGAAGCTTATATAAAGCCCGATAAATGTAACAGAAGCGCATATCAGCACAGAAAGAGCCATCATTTTCCAGAGCCTGTTGGTAAAAAGCCCGGCAGCGGCGGGCGGTATGGTGAGAAACGCTATAACCATCAATATCCCGACAGTCGATACCATCAGCACTACTGTTACAGCTATAAGTATATTGAGCAGAGTATCGTAAAATATCGTGTTTACCCCCCTTACCCTGGTAAACTCCTCATCAAATGAAAGAGCGAGGAACTGCCTGTAAAATAAAAGTATGACAAGTACAACCGCAATATCAAGCGCTGTAATTATAAGAAGGTCATTTTTAGTGATAAGAAGAATATTGCCGAAAAGATAGCTCATGGGATTTCCGTATCCCGGCGTCTTGAAAATAAAGAGAAGTCCGGCTGCCATTCCTACAGACCACACTATTCCTATGGCAGTGTCAGACCTCTCGCTGCCCTTTAATGTAATCCAGGAGATGACAAGCGCTGCAGTTACAGAGGCTGCGATCCCTCCCAGAAGAGGAGTAAGCCACATAATGCTGTAAAGCTCTTTAAGAAAAACAGAGAGGCCGATACCGGCAAGCGCAGCGTGGCTTACAGCCCCGGCTATGTATGTAGTCCGCTTTACCACAACATAGCTTCCGATCATGCCGAACGCTATGCTTGAAACAAGTCCTGCTATTACCGCATAACGGATAAGGGGAATTGATGGATCAAAGAGGGCGGAAAAAAAATCTGCAATCATTTTTGCTCTCCGTTTTCAGCAACACTGCCGCAGTCAGGACTGAAAAGTTTTATGTCATGGCGCACCAGCTGCATCCCTTTTCTGTGGGGGCCGTAAAGATCATCCGAATCTATCTTTTCAAGCGGATGCTCATGCAGGTTTCTGTTGATGCAGAAAACGCGCCCTATCAGGCTGTTGACAAATCCCATATCATGGGTCACAAGCATTATTGTAAACTCCCTTTCAAGATTAAGTATATAATCAGATAGATAGGATCCGACAGACGCGTCAACATTGGCGGTCGGCTCATCAAGAAGAAGTATGTCAGGGTCTCCAGCCAGGGCGCGCGCGATAAGAACCCTCTGCCTCTGTCCCCCTGAAAGCGCCGAGAAAGGCCTTTTCATCACATCCTGCAGCTTCATCTCAAGCAGCGCTTTTTCGGCAAATTCCCTGTCTGAGGAGGAGTAGAATCCAGGCGCTCCTGTAATCCTTCCTGTAAGAACGACATCAAATACAGTTGCCGGGAATTTCGTGTCAAAAAGGGTATACTGAGGCACATAGCCGGGCCTTGATTTCCCGTTTACCTTGATAGTGCCGGAGTCCGGCTTCAGAAGGCCCAGGATAAGCTTGAGCATTGTTGTTTTCCCGCCGCCGTTGGGGCCGACAACTGTAACGATGTCCCTGTCATAGACCTTGAAGCTTAAGTCCCGCAAAACATTGTATTCTTTATATGAAAAAGAAACGCTGTCAAACTCGATCCGTACTTCCTTTCCTTTATCATCCATTTTTGAGCTTCCTTGTTTTTTCCTTACTCTTTTCCGGCAAGTCCGCTTTCGATAGCGGCGCATATATTTTCAATATTTTTCATATAATCATATTCAAGTGATGAGACTCTCGCCACAGTTCCGCCTATCATTCCTGCCACAGCAGAAGCACTTTTATCAGGGAATTCAGGCTGAACAATTATAACTTTGACTTTTTCCTCTATTGCCTGTTTTATTATCAGATCCAGTATCCTTGGGGTAGGCTCTTTTCCCCCTGTCTCAACAGATTCCTGTACAAGGCCGTACCGGTCTGCGAAATATCCGAACGCCGGGTGGTATACAAAAAAAGTGTCTCCCCTGAAAGGGGCCAGCCTGCTTTCAATATCAGCATCAAGCTTTAAAAGCTCATTTTTTAATGTGAGAAGATTTGCATCATAGTATTCTGCCCCATCAGGGTCAATTTCTTTCAATGCCGCGCAGATATTCTCGGCATGTACTGCCGCAAGAGGCGGGGAGAGCCAGGTGTGGGGGTCTTCTCCTTCTGCATGCTTATCCGTATTCTCATCTTCATGCCCCTCTTCCGGAGTCAGGCTTTCGTGCTCATGTCCGTGACCCGCCATCATCCTTTTAGTTATCCCCTCTGATGTATCTTTTATCAAAAGAGAGGGGTTCATCTTTCTTACTGATGGAAGAAAAGCCTCCTCAAAAGGGACATCAGCCGCGAAAAAAACAGAAGCTTTTCCAAGCTCTATCATCTGCTTCGGCGAGGGCTCATAGGTTTCAGGGCTTCTGCCCGGCATAACCATTACAGATGTTGTTACCCTCACCCCCCCTACGCGATCTGCAAAATACTGCTGGGGAAGTATGCTCACAAAAACAGCTGTTTTCCCGGAAGGAAGAGGTTCTTTCTTTCCTGTGCATCCTGTCAGCACAGGAAAAAGCGCTATTATTATCAAGGTATATAATATTTTTTTCCCTTTCATCTGTAATTATACTCCATTTTCAATAGTATGAGGAATTGCAGGGCGGATCAGAATGTTATTCGCCTTTTTGCTGTATTGTTCAATTAATAAAATACAGCAAAGAGAAGGACAATGCAATAGAAAGGTTTTTACGAAAGCAGCTAATAAAAAAGAGGTCAGGCATCCCTGGATATCAGTACAGCTGTCAGCTCCGCTGAATCAAAGATCTGTAGAACCAGGATGCCTGAATATATTACATACCGAGAGCTGCCCGTGTTGTCTCGATTTTTATTTTCCCGGCTTTCATGTCTGCGGCTACCTGAGCAACCTTCTCCTTTACAGCCTGGGGTACAACACTTTCAAAATCATGGAAAGGGGAAATACCTGTGGCGTCATCCTCAATACCGTAAACTTTTGTTCCGCCGGTAAAAGTATTATTTTTAACCGATTCTACAGCAAGAAAGACTGTCTGCGGAATCTGTTTTACAGCTGAGGTAAGTACTGTGTCAGGCGCTACACCGCTCTGGTCAACATCAACCCCGATAGCCGCAACCCCCTTCTCCTTGCATGCCTGGATAACTCCCAGCCCTGTAAGACCGGCTACCTGGAACACAATGTCGGCGCCCTGTTCTATCATCGCAAGAGCAGCCTCTTTCCCTTTAGCCTGGTCAACAAAAGAACCTGTTGTAACAGATAATACCTTGCAGTCAGGATTCACCGATTTTACTCCCTGGATAAAACCGACTTCAAATTTCTCGACAGGGGGGATAAACATTCCGAGGACTACTCCGACAACATTTTTGTCATTGAACCTGGGTGAGGCGGAAGAATGTTCCTTTGTCATCATTCCAGCGACTACGCCCGCAAGATATCCTGATTCATGTTCCTTGTATAATATTCCCATGAAGTTGGCAGGATCATTATCTCCGGCCCAGATATCGATACCTGCGAATTTTGTATCAGGGTTGTTTTTGGCTGCTTCCTTTACAGCCTGTTCCATCAGGAAACCGACTGCGAATACAATATCAGACCCGTCTTCAGCAAGGCCGATAAGATTGGGAACATAATCTGTCTGCTGTTTGGACTCAACAACCTTAATATCCGCGCCCAGTTTTTCCCTTACCATTTCAAGCCCCTGATGCGCGCCGTCATTGAAAGACTTATCCCCGAGCCCGCCAACGTCAGTTGCCATTGCTGCCATAAATTTCTTTTCTTCTGTTTTTTTCTCTTCCTTTTTGCAGGAAGCAAGGGTAAGAATCATAGCCGCGGCCACAACCAGAGCGGCAAGTTTCATGCCTTTTTTCATGAGAATCTCCTTTTATTATTCGTTTTCTTTCTCTATTATAAAATCAACACCGTCAGCTTTCGGCGGCCTTGATCTTTTCACCAAACCAGCTACCGCGATTATTGTAGCGGCATACGGGAAAATTATAAAAAGCTCTTCAGGGACATGGAACACCCTGAATATCTGCAAGCGCACCTGAAGGGCATCCGCAAACCCGAAGAAAAGGGCTGAAAGGAATGATCCCAAAGCGCTCCATCCGCCAGATATCATTGCCGCAAGCGCTATAAACCCTTTGCCGTTTGTCATCCCTTCAGTAAAGGATACATTATTCTCTATTGAAAGATATGCTCCCGCAAGCCCTGATGCAAGCCCTGAAATAAACACTGCCAGATATTTTATCCTGTAAACAGATACGCCGATTGTCTCAAGGGCAAGCGGATGCTCCCCTGCCGCCCTTATATGAAGCCCTGTTTTTGTGTATTTAAGAAACCAGGAGAGAAATATCACAAGAAAAAAGGAAATATAAATAATCGGTGTCTGGTTAAAAAACACAGGTCCCAGCACCGGTATCTTTGAAAGAAAAGGAACCGCGAACTGATAGTCCCCGAGAAAAGAGGGAATAGCATCCGATGTTCCAGGGTGGCCGAAGAAAAGGACCATCAGATAGCGTGTAATCCCGAAAGCCAGGATGTTAAGTACCGCGCCGGATACAACATGGTCAAGATGCAGGCTTATTGTTGCTACCGCGTGGATAAGGCTGTAGATCCCCCCTGCCGCGACTCCGGCGGCAAGGCCCAGCCACGGGTTTCCCGTATAGAAAGCGGTAACAGCGGCAAAGAAAGCCCCGATAATCATTATCCCTTCCATCGCGATATTCACAACTCCCGCCTTCTCGCAGACAGTTGCCCCGAGCGCGGCAAGCGTTATGGGAGTTGAAAGCCTGACAGTGGCGACAAGGAGGTCGGTATTTAAAAACATCAGAAATGTCCAGTCAGGCATTGCCTCCCCTCCTTTTCTTTTTTATGAATTTTACAGCATAAATATAGATATATTTTGCTACAATCAGAAACAGCATTATCCCCTTGATTATCTCAACTATGGAATTGGGGGTATTTGTTGTTCTTGCCATATACTGCCCCCCGGCATCAAGAGCTCCCCAAAGGAGCGAAGTAAAAATTACGCCGATAGGGTGGTTGGAAGCAAGCAGCGCTACCGATATCCCGTTCCATCCATAGCCTGCCTGAAGATTCTCAAACAGCTTGTGATCAAGACCCAGTACCTGGGTGATACCCGCCATTCCCGCGAGTGCGCCGGCTGCCATCATCGCGATAAAAATGTTTTTCCCGATTGATATCCCCTGCACCCGCGCCGCATCCCGGTTAAAGCCAACAGCTCTTATCTCAAAACCTGTTTTTGAGTTGTTAAGCATATAATTGACAAAAAAAGCGGTAGCAACAGCAATCAGTATTCCTGTATGAAGCCTGTAATTGGCATCCGGAATAAAAGCGCGGAAAGATAAAAGCCAGTTGCTTTGAGGTATTTCATATGTGACATACGCGTGGGATGAAGTCGCAGGGTCACCGCCGAAGGCTCTGATAAATATCGGGGAAAGATACCTTGCGATATGGGCGAACATCATTGTGGTGATAACCTCATGCGCTCCTGTTTTTACCTTTAGAAGCGCGGGAATAAAATTCCACAGCGATGCAATAAAGCTTCCTCCGATATAAATCAGCATGATAGAAAGAAGAGGGGAAAGATCAAGAGTAAGCCCTAGCCAGGCTCCTGCCATTGCTCCGATATAGTACTGCCCTTCAGCCCCGATATTGAAAAGACCTGCCTTGAAAGCAAACGCGATTGACAATCCTGTAAATATAAGAGGAGTGGCATTAAGTACTGATACATACCAGTTTTTTACAAATCCGCCGTAAAACAGAGCCGCGTATGAACGCACCGGGTCATAGCCTGTCAGAAGCATTATTATTGCGCCGAAGAAAACAGCAGATACGATCCCGATTACAGGCACAGCAAGTCTGGACATGTGTTTTTTAACAGCGCCGGCTCCTTTTTCCCTCCCTTCAAAATAAAAGATAATAAAAAGATATAAAGCCGCCCCTGATGCAAGCGGAATAAGGCCGAGGAAACTGCTGCCCAGATAAAAAACTGCCCCTCCGGCAATAAGAAAACCGGATAATATGTCACAATATTTTCTAAGAGGTAAACTATTGCCGCTTATCAGATTTCTGCTCATTTATTCCATCCGCCTGTCATATAAAGCCCAACTTCGTTGTCAGTTGTATCTTCTGTTTTAAGTTCCGTTACAATCGCCCCTTCATAGATGACAAGTATTCTGTCTGACAGCGCAAATATCTCTTCCAGTTCAAGTGAAACAAGAAGTATCGCGGCGCCCTTTTCCTTCATCTCCATAATACGGGAGTGGATATATTCAATAGCTCCCACATCAAGCCCTCTCGTCGGCTGATTCAAAAGAAGGAATAAAGGAGAGCGTGAAAACTCCCTGGCAAGGATAACCTTCTGCTGGTTGCCGCCGGAAAGGGCGCCTGAGCTTACTGATACAGAAGGAGTCCTGATATCAAAATCACTGGTAAGCTTTTGTGCGTAATTTTTTATTTCCTGATGGTTGATCCTTCCCGCCGATTTCACAAACGGTTTCCTGTCATGCCTTCCGATAATAATATTCTCACTAACGCTCATTTCAAGCACAAGTCCGTCCCGCTGCCTGTCGGCCGGAACATAGGATATGCCGCGCGCGATCCTCTGTTTTGTCGTCAGCTTGCTGATCTCTTTTTCATTCAGAATGATTGAGCCGCTGTCAATTTTAATAAGCCCCATCACAGCCTGTGAAAGTTCGCTCTGCCCGTTTCCATCAACACCAGCGATCCCGACAATCTCACCAGGCAAAACATTGAACGTTATATCACGCAGAATCGGCTGGCTTCCTTTTTTGAGAACAGTGAGATTTTCAATGGAAAATACAGATTCTTTTTTATCATCGTATTTTGTTTCTTCGTAATCTTTTTTAAGGACACGGAGGACAACATCCCGCCCGACCATCATGTTAGCCAGGGATTCTTTTGTAAGGTCTTTAATATCCCCTTCCCCGGAGAGCTTCCCGCGCCTTAATATATAAACCCTGTCAGAGATCGCGATTACCTCTTCAAGCTTGTGTGTAATTATTATTATAGACACACCTTTGCCGCGCAGGGCCAGTATTACCCTGAAAAGCTCCTCAACCTCCTGTGGAGTAAGCACCGCAGTAGGCTCATCAAGGATCAGGATTTCGGCATGGCGGTAAAGAGCCTTCAGGATCTCGACTCTCTGCTGAAGCCCAACCGGAAGGTTTTCTATTCTTTCATCAGGGTCGACATGAAGACCGTAAAGGTCAGATATCTCAAGAACCTGTTTTTTCGCGAGCTGATAATCAATAATACCGCCTCTGGAGGGCTCAGAGCCGAGTATTATATTCTCGGTTACAGTAAGAGTCTCAACAAGCATGAAGTGCTGATGAACCATTCCAAGCCCGGCTCCAATCGCATCCCGCGGGGAAGAAAATGATGTTTCCTTTCCCTTAAGGATAATCTTTCCGGAAGTAGGCCTGTAAAGTCCGTAGAGTATGTTCATGAGGGTGGATTTACCAGCCCCATTTTCGCCGAGAATGGAGAGAATTTCCCCTTTATGCAATCTGATGCTTATATCATCATTGGCAAGTACCCTGGGAAACTGTTTTGTTATGCGGTGTGTTTCAAGGATTGGCTGTTCGGGAATTACGGATGATACCATTCTGCCTCTTTTTTCCCCAGCTGTCAGGGATTGAAAATGTACAGCACTCAATCATAGTGCCTCTACAGTTAAAAAGTCAATCTTGAAGTATCAGTAAAAAGTTTTGAGACTGCTCCAGGTAAAAAAAAGATTAAAAGGGATTAATAGGAATTACCCTTCTCAACCTCGCTTATTGCCTCTTCTATTGTTTTTATGCACCACTCCATCTCATCCTTCGAAATCAGCAGAGAGGGCCTTAAGGTTATTATATTGCTTTCAATAATCTTGAACGCAAGCCCTTTTTCCATGCATTTGTACATTATTGCTTCAGCCTCATCCACTGCCCGCTCTTTTGTATGACGATCTTTTACAAGATCAATACCGATGTGGCATCCTATTCCTGCGACATTGCCGATCATGGGGTGCCTCTCTTTAAGGCTTTCAAACCTGTCCATTGTATATCTTCCGATTTCAGCCGCATGCTCAACAATTCCGTGGTTTTCAAGATATTCAATCTCGGCAAGCCCTGCAGCGCAGCACAGGGGGTTTTTCTCATGCGTATAGTGGCCGATCGATCTGCCTGGCAATAGATCATATTCAGGTTTTGTGACAATACCGGCGAAAGGAACGAGCCCACCCCCGAACGATTTTCCAAGGACAAGGATGTCAGGGGTTACAAAATGCTCGCAGGCAAACATTTTCCCTGTCCGGCCGAACCCTTCAATAATCTCGTCAAAAATAAGTAAAGCCCCGTATTTTTTAGCCATGTCGCGTACTCTTACCCAGTAATCCCTGCTCGGGACAACAGGAGTAGCTGATATCGGCTCTCCAAGTACTGCTGCAACACCGGGTTCTCTTTTAAATATGAGTTCCATCTGTCTTAAGGATTCATTGTCCACCTCTTCTTCTGTCTTAAATCCCCACGGGTTTCTGTAGTAGTTGGGAAATTCAACCTTGAACGCGCCGGGAACCATCGGGCCGTAGCCTCCCTTAAAATGCTCTTCCCCGCCAACACTTGCGGCCTGATAGCCTGCCCCGTGGAACGAGTCCCAGAACGAGATTGTCCTGAAATTTCCTGTAAGCTGTTTCGCAAGTGAGATTGCCATCTCTACCGCTTCGGACCCTCCGGGGCAGAAGAGGGATTTTTCAAGCCCGGAAGGGGTAATTTCTGCAAGTTTTTTCGCGAATTTAATGGCAGGGATATTGGAATAACGCCTCGGGGTAAAGCAGAGCTTTTCATCAAGCTGTTTTTTTACCGCCTCAATTACTTCAGGATTGCTGAAACCCGCGTTATGGACTCCGTTGCCGTGCATATCAATGTATTTTTTCCCTGACATATCGTAAATATATATTCCATCGGTTTTGCTTAATATATTTAAGACAGGGGTTGATAAAGCCTGATGGAGAAAATACTTTTTATCTTCCTCAAACCATTTTTCAGCTTCGCTGTCAAAATTCCTTTCCCAGTATTTTATTCTGTTCTCTCCCTGGTTTATATCGCCCTGTTCCCTGCTTACTTTACTTTCATTTTCCATTCATATCCTCCATTTGCAGATTTTAGATATATCATACAAATATATTTAAAACCACTTATCTATCATGGAATATTTGGCAGATTATTGCTATTTTAATCATCAGGACGCTATTGTTGATCCAGGAACTAATATCAAAAGGAGCTGTAATTGATTATTAAAAAATATACACTCGGCCCGGTACAGACAATCTGTTATCTGCTTATCTGCTGCAAGACAAAAAAAGCCGCAAAA
>JAVEZE010000026.1:0-21453 GCA_034003145.1 Spirochaetia bacterium | reverse complement strand
AAAGGCGCTGTGAAAAAAAAGCTTACCTTTAATGAAAAAAGGGAATATGATTCCATTCTTCCTGCACTTGAAAAACTTGAAAAGGAAAAAGGGAAACTTGAAGAGTCGTTTTCCGATGTAACTCTTTCTCCTTCTGAACTTGCTGATAATCATAATAGATATAAAAAAATACTTGATGAAATTGAATTAAAAACAAACCGCTGGGAGGAGCTTTCTGAATATGTCTGAAAATGGGGAAGATATTAAAGGGGAAATCCCTATTGAAGAAGTAAGGCGCTTCATAAAAATGCTTGAGAAACTCGCGTCAGATTCCAGCTGGATTCATACCCTAAGCGATGATGAGAGAATAGCTTTTATGTCGGCAGCCGGGAAGATATCAAGGCCGGACAGGGAAGAGATAAAAAAAAGAAACAGGGAAAAGGATAAGATTGAAAGAAGCAAAATCGTCTTAAAGGAAAAAAAAGCGCGCAGCCTTACCGGAATCAGAAGCGCGAGAACCGATGCTGTATTCAAAGCTCCGCTGCAGATTCCTGAAAACGGTGAAGAGGAAAATGAGGAAGAGCGGGTATTAAACTCACCCCGGAACTGCTATATCTGCAAGACTGAATTTACTCATCTTCACTTTTTCTATGATACGCTATGCCCTGATTGCGCGAAATTCAATTACAGCAAACGGTTCCAGAGTGCCCCGCTTGACGGTAAAGTTGTTCTTATCACAGGCGCGCGTGTAAAAATCGGGTATCAGGCTGTTCTGATGATGCTCCGCGCCGGGGCGGTTGTAATAGCCGCGACAAGGTTTCCGGTTGACGCCGCGCTGCGTTATTCAAAAGAGGATGATTTCGACTCATGGAAAGAGCGTCTTCATCTCTACGGCCTTGATCTTCGTCATACACCGAGCGTTGAAATATTTGCAGGTTTTATCGAACAGAACTATGAAAGGCTTGATATACTTATAAATAACGCGGCGCAGACAGTAAGGCGCCCCCCCGGTTTTTACGCGCACCTTCTTGCAAACGAGGAAAAAGGGGAGAAAGTTCTCCCTGAAGATGCAAAAATGCTGCTTTCAGGCTACAGAAAGTGCATGGGAATATTAAATACGCAAAGCCGGCTTAACTTTCCTCTGCCTGATACCTCATCAGCAGATACCGCGCTTTCTGCTGTAATTCCATCTGCCCCTTCCTGGAACAGCAGAATGCCGGGGATCGGGATCCGCTCTTCAGCTAAGTTATCACAGATCCCATATTCCCATGATGAGGAGCATTCTGTTGAAAAGGTTTTTCCGCACGGCGAGCTAGATGCAGACCTTCAGCAGAAAGACCTCCGCACTGTAAACAGCTGGAGGCTCCCTATCGGTAAAATTCACACATCAGAGATGATTGAGGTGCAGCTTGTAAACGCTATTGCCCCGTTCGTACTTTGCAACCGTCTTATACCTTTCATGAAAAAGGATTATACAGGGCAGAAGCACATTGTAAATGTCTCGGCGATGGAAGGTAAATTCCTCAGGTTTAAAAAGGATGAGAGGCATCCCCATACAAACATGGCAAAAGCTGCCCTTAACATGCTTACCCACACATCATCCGGAGAGCTTGCCCGGCACGGTATCTATATGAACGCGGTTGATACAGGCTGGGTAACAGATGAGGATCCTGCCGCTCTTGCCGCGCTCAAGCAGGAACTGCATGATTTCCAGCCTCCCCTTGATATTGTGGACGGGGCGGCAAGGGTGTGCGATCCTTTCTTTGACGGCATTTTAACCGGGAAACACTGGTGCGGCCAGTTTCTTAAGGATTATTTCCCTATCGACTGGTGATTAGCTCTTTTAAGTCTGCTCATCATCCGCCTTTATTGAAGCGCAAAGTATCTCAAGCGAGCCAGGGCATAGCAGATGCGATTTTTTTTTCATAACCGGCAATCTCTTTTTCAAACTGCAGTGTCCAGCCTATCTGGTCAAGGCCGTTAAGCAGGCAGTATTTGCTGAAATCGTTAATCTCAAAGCTGTACCTCCGGCCTGATGGGGTAGACAGGCTCTGGCTCTCAAGATCTGCTGTAAACTTGATGCCGGGAGATTTTTCAGCTTCTCTGAAAAGCTCATCAACTTCTTCAGTTTTTAATCTGATAAGAAGAATACCGTTTTTAATGCAGTTGTTGTAGAAAATATCAGCAAATGATGGGGCAACAACAACACGGAAGCCGTAGTCTTCAAGTGCCCAGGGGGCATGTTCCCTGCTTGATCCGCAGCCGAAATTGTCGCGTGCAAGGAGTATCGAGGCTTTCCGGTACTCAGGCTTGTTAAGCACAAAACCGGGATTCTCTTTTGTCCCTTCATAATCGGTAAACCGCCATTCGTGAAAAAGATGTTTTCCGAAACCTGTCCGCTCGATTTTCCGCAGAAACTGTTTAGGGATAATTGCATCGGTATCGACATTGACGCGGTCAAGAGGGGCCGCGATCCCTGTATGTTTTATAAATGGTTTCATTTTGACTTCCTTTTAAATTCCCTGACATCAGTAAGTTTTCCGGTAAGGGAAGCAGCAGCTGCCATTTCAGGACTCATCAGGTGAGTAAGCCCTCCCGGCCCCTGCCTTCCTTCAAAATTGCGGTTGCTTGATGATGCGCACCGCTCTCCCTTTTTAAGCTGATCATCATTCATCCCGAGGCACATTGAGCAGCCTGCATAACGCCACTGGAGACCGGCAGCCTTAAAAATTTTATCAAGACCTTCCTCTTCCGCCTGCCGGCGGATCTGCTCTGAGGCGGGAACAACAATTGCCTCTACTTCCGGATGAACTTTTTTCCCTTCAACTATTTTGGCAGCCGCCCTGAGATCCTCGATCCGGCCGTTGGTACAGGAGCCGATAAAAACCTTGTCAACTTTGATATCACTCATCTTTGTACCTGGTTTTAAATCCATGTAGGTGAGGGCATTCTTAGCCGCAGTCTGTTCTGCATGGGATTGAAAACTCATAGGGTCAGGAACCGATCCGTCAATCGATGTAACCTGCCCGGGACTTGTTCCCCATGTAACCTGCGGTTTAATATCAGCCGCTTTAATATTGACAACCCTGTCAAAACGCGCACCCTGATCACCGGGAAGGGTTTTCCAGTATTTTACCGCTCTTTCCCAGTCTTCTCCCTTTGGGGCGAATCTGCGCCCTTTCATGTAGGCGAATGTAGTCTCGTCAGGTGCAATCATTCCGGCACGGGCTCCTGCTTCAATGCTCATATTGCAGATAGTCATCCTCCCTTCCATGGAAAGGGCCCTGATTGTGCTGCCGGCGTATTCAACAACATAACCGGTGCCTCCGGCTGTTCCTATAAGGCCTATAATATAAAGTATAATATCCTTGGGAGTAACGGCGAATCCGCATTCTCCATCTACACTGATCAGCATCGATTTTGCTTTTGTCTGCTGCAGGGTCTGGGTAGCAAGGACATGCTCAACCTCAGATGTTCCGATTCCGAACGCGAGTGCACCGAATGCGCCGTGGGTGGCGGTATGAGAATCTCCGCATACAATAACCATCCCCGGCTGTGTAAGACCAAGCTCAGGCCCTATGGCGTGTACTATCCCCTGGTTTTTATGTGCATAATCATAAAGTGTAATACCGAACTGGCTGCAGTTGTCTGTAAGTTTTTGCATCTGGATGCGCGATGTTTCTTCCATCAGTGAGAAATCCCTTGTTTTTGTTGATACATTGTGGTCCATTGTAGCAAAGGTTTTCTCCGGGGCCCGTACCCCTCTTCCGCTTAACCGTATCCCGTCAAAAGCCTGGGGGCTGGTTACTTCATGAACAAGATGGCGGTCTACATATATAATTGAAGTCTCGCTCTCGCTTTCATGCACAAGATGCGATTCCCAGATTTTGTCATACATTGTTTTCAACATATTAATCTCCTTGAAATGCTATATAATTATACCAATATTCCTGCGGTTTTTGATGAAAAATGGCAATTTATTTTTCTCTCTTTTTTAATGCCGCAATCAGCCCGCCTCCGATTATCAGCAGCCCCCCCATAATGTGAGGTGCGCCGATTGTCTCACCCAGAAACAAAAACCCGAGCAGCGCGCCGTAAAGAGGTATGGTGTTATAGTAAACCATCGCCCCTCCCGCTCCCAAAAGCCCTACGCCTACATTCCAGCAGAAAAAGCCGAGAGCCGCCGGAACTATTCCGATATAAAGGACTATCAGGATAAGTTTCATATCAAGAATTACAGGAATTGATTGCAATTCAAAAGCAGCCGCCGCGATGAGAAAAGGGAGTCCCATGAAGATGCAAAGGGCGGATGCAGAAAGGGGAGAGCGTTTTTTCATTGTTTTTCTCCCTGCAACAGAATATAAAGCCCAGATTGTAACTGCCAGGATTATCAGAAGGTCACCCTGATTAAATACAGCATTTTTGAAAAAACTCATCGACGCTCCTGATATAAGCACAGCCACACCTGTGAAGGCGAAAAGTGAACCTGCGAGCTGACGTCCTGTAAGCGGCTCCCTGATGAACCAGGATGCGAAAATAGCAGTAAGAATCGGCCCCAAGCCGTTTATAAGGGTACTGTTTACTGCAGTGGTAAACCTTAAGCCTAGGTATAAAACAGGGGCAAAAAGAACAACGCCTGTCAAAGCCATTGCGCCGAGAAGCGGCAGATCTCTGCCGAAACTTCTTTCTTCTTTCGGAAGTTTTCCAAGTAGAAAAGCAAAAATAATTGATGCTATGGTAAATCTTGCAGCTGTCAGTGTCAGCGGCCCGATCGAGCCCCTGATATAGCGCCCCAAAATCATGTTTGTAGTCCATGAAAATGTGGCAATATTTACAAACAGAATACCTTTAAGGGTATCGCTTTTAATGTTCATCTTCACCTTTCCCCTGTTTTATATTTGTCAAAAGAAGTGATGCGAATATCACTGAAACAACATTAATGAACGGAATGATAAAAACAGCAGGAATTATATTTACCCCGCTTAAGCCCATAGCTATTATTTTGGCAGTTAAAGCAGTCATCAAAATAGAGAGAAAAATCAGATAAACTGTTGAGTAGATATATCCAGCGCTCTTTTTTTTCAAAAACATTACTGCAGATACAAATGCAGCAGGAAGAAGCAGCGCAAGATCAAGCCCCTGAACCACAAGTGTTGTGTAGTGCTCTGCCGCAACCGGTATTACCGACCCGTCAAGAATAGGAGGTACTATAACACCGAGCCACATAAGCGATACTGCTGCTGCGTTAAATACAAGAAAACCGCCTGCAAGTTTTATCGGAGTTTTATTGTCAAAGTGATTTTTGATTGAAGAAAAATCGAAAGAACTTATCGCAAGGAACAAAGTAAAAAATGATGAACCCAATAGGATGAGGTAAGCCGGAAACATGGCATTATACATGGCAATCAGCGTGTATATCAGATAAGTTACAAAAAAATAACCTGAAACCCCTGCCAGCAGGAAACGGCCTCTGACAGAATTTTTGCGTGCCAGATACAGGGACAGGATGAGCAGCGGAACAGCCAGTATCAGCGTTACATAATCCTGGGCAATTCCCTGAACCGCGACATCGGCAGACATGTGTCTGTAAAGCCCTTCTCCGTAGATGATAACAGTTTTGCCCCGTATTGACTCATACTCATATCTGCCAGGCCCGCCGCGCGTGAAAATTCCGGCTGTTGTGCAGATCACAGATACAGCGGCAATCACAATGACAAGCGCGGTTATTGTTTTTCTGTACTTCATCCATTTTACCTCTTCCGATACGGTAACTGTTCAGATTCCAGCTGTCAACAGTTTTCAAGTTGTGAAAATATTTTATTAAAATATGATTATTGAAAGCAGCAGAATCTAAATCAGGAATCTCATTACGCTTGTTATCCTTTATGATTAAATGTATAATTTTTTGATAGTTCATAAAACAGGAAATCAATAAAGCAAGAAACAATGGAAATTAAAACAGATTTATATTTAGGTGATTGTAAAGATATATTATGCGATTTACCGGATAATTCAGTTGATTTAATAATTACTTCTCCTCCCTATGCAGATCAGCGTAAAAGTACATACGGAGGAATTCACCCCGATAATTACGTAAAATGGTTTCTTCCTGTAACAGAGCAATTATTGCGTGTTTTAAAACCTGATGGGACATTTATCCTTAATATAAAAGAAAAAGTTGTAAATGGTGAACGCAGTATCTATGTAATGGAACTTATTATTCAAATGCGAAAACAGGGCTGGCTTTGGACTGAGGAATTTATCTGGCATAAAAAAAATTGCTATCCAGGCAAATGGCCCAACAGATTCCGTGACGCATGGGAACGGCTCCTTCAGTTTAATAAGAATAAAACCTTTAAAATGTATCAGGAAGAAGTAATGGTTCCAACAGGCGACTGGTCAAAAGCCCGGCTTAAAAATCTTAGTGAAACAGACAAAAAAAGAGATAATTCAAAAGTTGGGAGCGGGTTTGGAAAAAATATTTCAAACTGGATAAACAGGGACAAAGCTTATCCTACAAATGTTTTACATCTGGCGACTGAGTGCAATAACAAGAACCATAGCGCAGCATTTCCTGAAGGTTTACCGGAATGGTTTATAAAATTATTTACCCAGGAAAACGATACTGTCATGGATCCATTTATGGGCTCAGGCACAACAATTTTTGTAGCAAACAGAATGCGAAGAAACTCAGTTGGAATTGATATAGTACCTGAGTATTACAATATGGTTAAAAAAACATTAACCCTGTTGAATTGTACCTTTGCGACAAGACGGTAAAATATGAAGAAGATTAACCTGAAAGATGTAACTCAATATGTTGAAAAGAATATTAATTTATTTCACAAAAAGCGAATAGAGAGCCTTGATTCACTTAAGCTAACCCAGGTTTTGAAAATAAAAAAATCCATATCTTTTCAAAGCTAAAAATGTATTAACATCAGAACAGGTTGTAAGAGGATTGATTGACGCGCATGTTTCATCAAGCGAGGAGGGGATTTTTGGTGATTGGCTTGAGGGTCTGGCAATATTCATAAATGAAAAGGCATATAATGGACGTAAATCCGGTATTACCGGTATTGATCTTGAATTTGATGATAACGGTTATAGAAATATTATTGCCATAAAATCTGGTCCTAACTGGGGGAATAGTTCTCAAATTGCAAAAATGAGAAGCGATTTTCTGACTGCCAAAAAAGCATTAAGAACCAGCAATTCGAAATTGAATATTATTGCAATAAACGGATGCTGCTACGGGCAGGATAAAAAACCGGATAAAGGTGATTATTTTAAATTTTGCGGTCAAAGGTTCTGGGAATTTATTTCAGGTGATCCTGATCTGTTTACCCAGATAATTGAACCGCTTGGACATAAGGCAAAAGAGCGAAATGATGCTTTCATGATCTCATTTTCGCGCATGATAAATAAATTTACCAAAGAATTTGACAATAAATTTTGTGATGAAAATGGTAATATTGATTGGAATAGTCTTGTAATTTTTAATTCATCATATAAGTGATATCATATAGTTCCATCAGCAGAACGAAAATATAATTACGGTATTTCAAGGTAATCCGGATCACCTTCGCTTTCAATGACTTTCCATCCCAGGCTTTCCGGATCTGTAACGCCTGATGCGATCTTATCAATCGACAGTTTCATGTACCGCCCTTTTGCTGTAATAGCGATGCTCCCGTCAGGGAGGATAATTTCTCCCGTCCCTTCAAAAAAACGGTTGTTTTCAGAAACAATACGCCCAATTGCGGTAAGTTCAACGCCAAGCGGTATCGGCTTTCTGTATTTAAGTGAAATATCAACCGTTACTCCCCATACTGTCTTCCCTGACGGGACCGCGATTGCCCGCCCGATTGTTTCATCAAGAATTGACGCGGCAATTCCGCCGTGAAGCCTTCCCGGGTATCCCTGATGCTCATCCCGTGCGGTAAAGCGGGCAGCAAGCTCCCCGTTATCAAGTGAGTAAAATGTGGTTTTTAATCCCAGTTGATTCTCAAGTCCGCAGATAAAGCACATCCTTGAGTTTTCCTGTTTTCCGGTTACAATGTGTTTCATGGTTTTATTCTACTAAAAACATCTGTAAAACAAAAGAAGAAATTTATGTAAAACTTGTGTAAAACGGCACTTAAAATAGATCAGTATATTTGAAATACCAGTTGCGAAGGATTACCATTATTTTGAGGTTACAAGGCTAAATGAAAATACTGCTAATCTATCCTGAGTTTCCTGAAACATTCTGGAGTTTTACCCGTGCTTTGAAATTTGTATCAAAGAAATCGGCAATTCCCCCTCTGGGGCTGCTCACAGTCGCGTCAATGCTGCCTGATGACTGGGAGATCACTCTAATAGATATGAACGTTAATCATCTTAAAAAAAGATCACTTGACGGTGTTGATTATGTATTTATAAGCGCAATGTCTGTCCAGAGGCAGTCTGCACTCGATGTAATTGAATTCTGCGACAGGGAAGGGGTAAAGGTTGTGGCCGGAGGTCCTCTCTTTACAACCAGCTACATGGATATCCCGGGCGTTGACCACTTTGTCCTTAATGAAGCAGAAATTACACTGCCTCAGTTTATCCGCGATGTAAATAACGGAATTCCCCGTCATCTATATATGAGCGGCAACTGGGCTGATGTCACAAAAACGCCGCTTCCTGACTTAAAGCTTTTAAAAACAAAAAAATATGCTTCCATGTCTCTTCAGTATACACGGGGATGCCCGTTTAACTGCGATTTTTGCGATATCACCCTTTTATACGGTAGAAAAGTACGCATTAAAAAAACTCAACAGGTGATTCAGGAGCTTGAAAATATTTACAGTATGGGCTGGCGGCAGAATGTTTTTTTTGTTGATGACAACTTTATCGGCAACAGACAGATTCTGAAAAATGAGACTCTTCCGGCAATAGCAGAATGGATGAGAAAAAAAAATCATCCTTTTTCATTTAATACACAGGCTTCCATCAATATTGCTGATGATGATGAACTGATGAGACTGATGGTAGATGCCGGTTTTAATAAGGTTTTTGTGGGAATAGAAACTCCTAATGAAGAAAGCCTTGCCGAATGTTCCAAAATTCAGAATAAAGGAAGGGACATGGTTGCCTGTGTTAAGAAGATTCAGAATTTCGGGATGGAAGTCCAGGGGGGATTTATTGTCGGCTTTGACAGCGATCCGAAAACCATCTTCGATGACCAGATAAGGTTTATACAGAAAAGCGGGATAGTTACAGCAATGGTTGGATTACTTGAAGCGCTAAAAGGGACAGATCTTTATAAACGTCTTGAAAATGAAAACCGCCTTTTAGGTGAAGAGACAGGAGACAACACTGACTGCTCTATTAATTTTATCCCTAAAATGGATTTAAAAGAGCTTGTTGAAGGATATAAAAGGATTGTTTCAACTATTTATACACCGAAATATTATTACTTCCGGATCAGGGATTTTCTCAAAGAGTATAACCCTCAGGGGTCCGGCAGGAATTTTTTCAGGTTTAAACCTGTTCATATTTTAACACTATTTAAAACAACATTCTTTCTTGGGATTATCGGCAAAGAAAGGCTTTATTACTGGAAACTGATGTTGTGGACAATCTTCAGACACCCCGGTTTTTTTCCTGTTGCAACAACACTTGCCATCTACGGATTTCATCACAGAAAAGTCTCAGAGCGGTATGTCGCCGGATAAAATTACCAATTTTCTGCCAGGTTTGAAAAATTAAAAAAAACTGTAATAACTCATAAAAAATATATCGATAATTACATATAAAAGGCTCTATATATAGCGTATTATACTTGTGTTTCAAATAAATATACGCTATATTTATTTTCTGTAAAAAACGGGAGGAAAAAATGGGCAGTATAAAGTGGGATCAAAAGATAAGCGGTGAAATTTTCAGCTCTAAATATATGCTTCAGGGCGAGTCATCGCCTGAAGAGGTTTTTAATGGGATAGCCAAAGAAATAGCTTCTGCGGAAAAAACTGAGAAAAGGGGGGAAATAGAGAAACTATTCCATGATCAGATGATAAGCGGAAAACTTATTCCTGCAGGAAGGATTCTTGCAAATGCCAGGCCGAATAGCCCGATGAAGAACTATAACAACTGTTTTACGATAGATGTCGAAGATTCAATGATCAGCATATACGATTCTCTTAAAGAGGACGCGCTGATAAGCAAGATGGGAGGAGGGGTAGGATTCGATATCTCAAAATTAAGGCCAAAAGGGGAGAGGCTTTCAGGGGGCGGGCAGTCTTCCGGTGTTGTCTCATTCCTTCGTATATTTGACCAGTCTGCAAAGACAATCGTAACAGGGGGACAGAGGCGCTCTGCCCATATTGCGCTTCTCGATGTCTGTCATCCTGATATCGAAGAGTTTATCACTGCAAAGCAGGGTGACAGGAACAAGGAATTAACGCAGTTTAACATTTCTGTAAAAATATCTGATAAGTTTATAAAAGCGGTACAGGAGGAGGGGGACTGGGACCTTGTATTCGGCGGCCGTGTTTATAAAACAGTAAAGGCTCAGTATCTTTACAATCTGCTTGCGAAAAACGCTTTTACCCATAACGAGCCTGGAATATTTAACAGCGACCATGTGGAAAAATACAATAACGGCTACTGGGCTTTCAAGATGGACAGGGTTAACCCCTGCGGCGAGCTTGTAATGCCGCCCTATTCGCTTTGCTGCCTTTCTGCGGTAAATCTCTCGAAGTTTGTAAATGATCCGTTTACAGACAGGGCCGAATTCGATTTTGCAGGATTCAGGGAGACAGTAGCCGCCGGTATAAGGTTTCTCGACAATGTGCTTGATAAAACAGAATACCCGCTTGAAAAAATCGAGGTGTTCTCGAAACAGTGGCGGCGGATCGGGCTTGGATTTACCGCGCTCGGGGATGTCTTTGCCATGATGAAGATTAAATACGGCGATGATGCCTCGCTTAAGCTTGCAGGTGAAATCGCAAAAACAATGCGGGATACTTCCTATATCACCAGTGCGGATCTCGCCGCAGAGAAAGGGGCATTTCCGGCGTGCGACATCAAAAAACTGCTTGATGCCTCTTTCATTAAAGAGCTTCCAGATGATATCAGGGATAAAATCCGCACCTCAGGGCTCCGTAATATACAGCTTAACACTGTCGCCCCGACCGGCACCACCTCGCTTTCTGTGGGGCAGAACTGCTCATCCGGCATAGAGCCGATATTCGCCCTGCAGTATGACAGGAACATAAGGACAGGGGTGGAAAACGAGACACGGACAGAGACAGTCTATGATTACGCATGGCTTAAATATCTTGAGATTGCAAAATCTGCTGATAAAGGAGAAGTAAAAACAGCGCCGGATTATTTTGTCACAACCATGGATATAGATCCTGTAAAATCAATTGATATACAGGCTGTTATTCAAAAATATATCGATCACAGCATATCAAAAACACTTAACCTGCCTCCAGGGACTACATTTGAGACCTACAAAGACCTTTTTATGTATGCCTATAAAAAAAGGCTGAAAGGTTTTACCAGCTTTAACCCTGACGGCAGCATGAAAGGTATTCTTGAATACAGCGGCAGCAGCCAGACTATTAAAAGAATAATGGCACCCAAACGGCCCCAGGATCTTCCCTGTGATATCCATCAGATCAATATCAAAGGAAAAAAACATATAGTAATAGCCGGGATACTTAACGCCAGCCTGTATGAAATATTTGTAATTGATGATCCTGATGATCATATAGATTTAAAAAAATATGCTCACGGTATAGTCAGGAAAGCAGGATCCGGAATCTATAATCTTGTTGTTGAATCCGGCCCTGTTGAAGCGGTTTTGAAAAATTTCACAAGAACTTTTGACTCCCCTAATGCCTCTCTTGCAAGGTTTATTTCCATGGCGCTGCGTCACGGAACTCCGCTCCAGTTTATAGTGGATCAGCTTTCAAAAGATACCAATTTCCAGGATTTTGAGAGGGTTATTTCCCGTGTGCTTAAAAAATATATTGTTGACGGAGAAGAGGTTATTACAGGCAGCAATAAATGCGATGACTGCAAAGGGCCCCTTGTTTTCCGGGACGGCTGCATTACCTGTACTGACTGCGGCTGGAGCAAATGCTCATAGAATAGAATTGACGAACAGATAAATTATTGAGATATTATTATATATCATTTTTAAGGAGAAACAAATTGTTTGAAAAAACAGATTTTTTATCACAATCAAGAGCAGTTAATGAAAGAAGTCTTGTAAGAAATATATATCTCTGGATGACAGCAGGGCTTGCCCTGACCGGTGTTGTATCACTGTGGATGCTGTCAAACCCCGCAATGATTGCCTCACTCATGAGGTCAGGAATTTTCTGGGCTTTGATTATTGGTGAGTTTGTCCTTGTATTTTTTATGTCTGCACGGATCATGAGCATGAGTCCCCAGACAGCAACCCTCTCTTTTGCGGCATATTCTTTCTTAAACGGCATAACATTGTCTGTCCTTTTCCTTGTTTACACAAGGGCGAGCCTTGCATCTACCTTTTTTATAACATCAGCAACCTTTGCAGGAATGAGCCTTTATGCAGCTGCAACAAAGAAGGATTTATCCGGTTATGGACAATATCTTATTATGGGTGTGTGGGGACTTCTCATAGCATCTGTTGTCAATATTTTCATGAAAAGTTCAGGAATGTATTACATTATTTCCTATGCCGGCGTTCTTATTTTCTGCGGACTTACAGCTTATGATACCCAGGCAATTCTTAAGATGAGCAGAACATATTCAGGATCAGTATCTGAGGAAGATTATATAAGGTTTTCCATATTAGGAGCGTTAAAACTCTATCTTGATTTTATAAATATGTTTATCTTTTTTCTCAGAATTATGGGCAGAAGAAATTAGCACCTCTTTTTTGGCTATTTGATGAGGATAACTGGCGGAAAATACTGCAGCAGACAGATCAAGTGTCCCAAAGGTGTAATCCGCCCTGCAATGGACAGGATGAGGGAGTCGATGTTTTCCATACTTGGAAATATTGATGACTTAAGTTTTCTTGACCTTTTCTGCGGATCTGGAATAGTTGGGCTTGAAGCTGCCTCCCGCGGCGCATCTCCTGTCTGTTTTGTGGAAATGGACAGGATCAAGAAACATGTTCTGCGTGAAAATGTGAAGATAGCAGAAAACACGGAAACAAAGATATTTATAATGTCTGCTGAGCGGTTTATATCGACAGCAAAAGAAAAATTCGACCTGGTTTTTCTTGATCCTCCATTCCCATTAAAGAACAAGGTAAGGCTTGCAGAACTTGCCTGTGAAAAAGATATTATAAACGCAAACGGCTTATTGATGATCCACCATCCTTCAGAGGAAAACTGGCCTGAAAGAATAGGTGATCTTTTGCTTAAAGACAGGAGAAAATACGGCAGGTCAATTCTGCTGTTTTACCAAAAGCAGAATATTGTATAGGCAATATCAGCAATTATTCATTATAAAATTGACAATTATCATGTCGGATTTTGGAAAATTCATTTGAGTGAATTTTTCTTTTTCTACCCAGGCTGTATCTGTATGCTCATTTAACTGGAGATTGTCAGACAGGATGTCTATGCTGAAAGCTATCAGTTTATAAATAATTGAATTATTGGTAAAAATACCGCTGCAGATTTTTTTACCCACATCGATTTGAACATTAAACTCTTCAAGGAATTCCCTTTTAAGCGCAGATTCAGGTTTTTCCCCTTTGTCTGCTTTTCCTCCGGGAAACTCCCATAAATCACCAATGGAGTTGCCAGGTTTTCTTTTGGCAACGAAATACTTGTTTCCCCGTTTTGCCACGCCTGCAGTTGAGATGGAATATAGCATTGTTAGTAAATTATATAAAAAGAACATCAGGGAAGAAAAAATGCAGTATTGATATCACAATAATTGTGATGCCGATCAATGATTTATATTCTTCAATAAAGATGTTTATTTTTTCTATATGTGGTTCTGATACCCCTTTTTTCTCAAGAAAGTATGAATTAAAGAGATATATTGAAATTGTAATGCTTGCAAGCGCTGGAAGAATATCGCCTACAACATAAACATCGCCGTCAAATACACTGATAATCTTGAAAATTCCTGCAACAGCTGAAAGGATGGCAAAAAAAAGCATATATGAAGAATTTTTGAAAAAATCCTGAAGTGATTCAAAGCCTGGATATTGCTTGTTTATTGTATCACCGGCAAGCAGCAAACCGCCAATAAAATTTACAAAAATTGATAAAAAGTAAAACTGAACCATTTATAATACTCCTTGTAAGATAATATATGAAACTGCAAAAGTCGTCAATTTTATTTTTCTTTCTTTAATTTGTATTTCAATTTTATGCTTGTATTTTCGAATTTTACTGCCGCGTATGCAATAGTGTTCATTTTTTTATCAAGATCTGCCGGGTCAAGCGGAATTGATGCCCTTACCGTAACATCCCGGTTAATGACATCAGGTAGAAAATCAAAATTCTTTTTATAGTAATTTTTATTTCCTGTTACCGTGATTGTAGCTTCAAATGGTTTAGGTTCGGTTTTAAGTGGAGGTGCATCCATTTTTTTTGTAATTGTAAGTGTTACCAGGGCTGTATCATTGAAAATATATCCTTTTAATATCAGACTGTAATTTTTTGACGAGTATGTGTTGGTTGTCAAGCTGCTGTAGATAAAAAAACCGGCAGAAAGCAGACATATAATTACAATATCTGCGAAAAGTATTGCCATGGATTTGTTGTGGAAAAATCCTTTTTTTCCGGATTTAAGCTTAAGCAGAGCTTCAGGAATCATTGCAAGCCTTTCGTTTCTGTCGTAGTGGATTTCTATCTGCTCTTTGCCATTATCTTCCATATTTTAAGCCTGCTTTATTTCTTTTATTGTATGGGAAATAAAATCAAGTATTTCCTCTGAAGTAAAGTATCCTTTTTCATCATAGCATTTTTTTCCTGCTTCGCTATGAATAATTACTCCGGAAACAGCAGCTTTTTCCGGATCAAGGCTGTAAGCAAGCAGTCCGCCAATAATTCCCGCAAGAATGTCGCCGCTCCCGGCTGTCGCGAGGGCAGGATTCATGCTGTCGAGTATCATTATTTTTCCATCCGGCATGCATATCCAGGTAACATGGGATTTAAGGAGAGCTGTTATACCGGTTTTAATGCAGAAACACCTTAACCAGGGGGAAGGATTATCAAGTATATCACCGGCTGGAGCATTTAAAAGTGATGCAAACTCTCCGGGATGAGGCGTGATAATAGAGTTTTTGTTTTTAAACAGGGTTTTCACAGCCTTTGTCTCACTGCCATTTTCTGTTTTTACCGGGCAAAAAACTGTTCCCTGATCTTTAAAAATTGACGCAAGTAACGGGATGGCATCTGCGTCTATAACAACAGGCTTGTCTGTTTCCATTAGCAGCCTTAAAAGCAGTTCTTTCTTTTCTATATCAAAACCCCATCCCGGGCCTGTGATAAATGCATCGTAGCGATCCAAAAGATCATCAAAAGATTTATCAGGCGGAAATGAATTCAGCATCACAGATGTAACTGAGCTGATAAGAGAGCTGTATATCTCTTTGTCAGTATAAAGTGTAACAAGCCCGGCAAGGCTCTTAAGTGCAGCGGTGGAAGATAAAACAGCTGCTCCGCTTTTTCCTTTGCTTCCTGCAAAAACTGCCGCATGTCCGCGCGAATTTTTATAACTCCAGGGAGAAGGAAGGCTGATGTACCGGTCAGCCATTTTTTTTTCAAGAAGTGTATAGGCCGGATTTTCAACCGCAAGGAGGGACGGAGGAAAGGCGGCATCAGTAATAATAATCTTACCGCATCTTTTTCTTGCCGACGGATAGTATAGTGATATTTTGGGAAGTCCAATCGTCAAGGTAAGATCTGCGTTTATTGATTTATGGCTGCTTTTGAAATTGTCTCCGATTCCTGATGGTATATCAATAGAGCAAATATATGAATTTGTGCTGTTGATGGCATCGCACAATTCTCCCTCATTTTCCCGTAAAGGTCCTTTTATACCTGTTCCTGCCATACCATCCACAATAATTTTACAACTTTCAAGTGCCTCAAGTGATGCTTTTTTATCTTTCTTCCAGTCAAGAATCTGTATACCCAGATTTTTGCAGAGCCCGAAATTTATTTTGGCATGCCCCTCTTTGTAACTGTTTCCGGTAGTTATAATTGAACCTTTATTTCCTCTTATAAAATGGTGGCGGGCCATAACAAGCGCATCTCCTCCGTTGTTGCCCCTTCCGCAAACAAATACTGCATCCTTGCTGCCGCACAAAGGAAAAACCCTTTCTTCCAGTATTCTAAAGCAGTTAATTCCTGCGTTCTCCATCAGGAGAATTCCCGGATAAGCAAAATCATCCATTGCTTTTTTGTCAATTTCAGACATTGTATCAGATTCAACAATAATCATATTATCCCCGCAGAGTTACTTTTCATTGAGCATTGAATCAGTCCTCCACCAGGCAATTGTTGTTTCATTGCTGCCTGCCAGAAGCGCTGTAAGTATTCCTTCGTTACTTAAATTTATATCTATATGAAAGTATGACTCAAAATCAATGTTTATTCTCACCTGATCAACCACATTTCCCTCAATATCTATGACAAGAACCTGCATCGCGTTATTATTGATAAAAGAGGAGAGAAAAATATATTTATTACCTACAACATCAAGGAAGTTGTGGAGCACCTGGAGTCTTTTTTCCATGAAGTTTCCCTTGATATCAGGTGCAGTAAAGGCATCAGGGAGTTCAATCATGTTTATATATTTTCCTGTATCAACATCAAGAATATTTATATAGGACTTGTAAAAATCAATATCATTTCTATCATCCAGAACTTCGCTGTCAATCTGTTTATAGTAATCTGTTTTTATATATAATAAATGGTCCTGGTCAGGTGCTCTTATGGCACTGATTGAAGGAAAAAGATTCTGTTCTCCCTCAGGAAACGGCACTGAATTTTCATCAATTTCAACCCTGTACAGCAGCTCTCCATTGCTGTTAAACCAGAAAACTATCTGCTGCATTCCGGGCCGGGTTACAGCTATAATATCATTGTTGTCATTTGTAATTATGTTTTTGATAAAGGGAAAAGGTATTCCACCTTTCCCGTCCTGCCCTATGAAATCAATAAAATTTGAATTGTTGTCATACCTGTATATAATATTGGAAAGCATTGCCCCTGTTTCTTCATCATATTCATGCCTTTCCTGGGGCAGAACATCACTAACATATATGTACTGTTTTTTATCGACTGTAAACTCCTCAATGCTGTTGAAAGGGAAAAATACAGCTTTGCGGTTTACTTTTTCATCTCCGGAAAGATTTCCTTCAACAATTACAGGTGATGAAATTGTTTCCCTGTTTCCAAGTACAGTAAGGATATCACCGAAAGAGGTGAATTTCATGATTTTTTTCAGATTACCGTTCATGACATATACTATTCCGTTTACCATTTTTATAAGCGCTGGAAACGGAACCATAATGGAGCTGTTATAGGACATATCAAGCTGGTCTTCCATTTTTCCGTAGTTAAGTGTGAACAGCACTTCTTTTTTCAGAAGTGAAGATTCTCTGTCATCGCATGAACTGAAAAGCATTAACAGGACAAGTAATAAAAAAAAATATCTTTTCATTTGGCGAAATGATACTATCTGCAATATTTTATGTCAATCTTGACCCCCTTATTAAAAAAGAATAGATTTAATTAAAAACATATACAATTTAAACTCAAAATCTGTTATATTTTTCACGTATAACCACAGGAGCATCGTTTTTACAATGGTAAATAAAATAATTGAAACTGTATTTGGATCAAAACATGAGAGAGATCTAAAAGAACTTCTCCCTGTTCTCCACAAAGTAAATGAAAAAGAAAAATGGGCAATGGGGCTTAATAATGACGAACTGAAGAGCCAAACTGCGTTGTTCCGGGAAAGGATCAAAAACAATGAGAGTCTTGATGATATTTTGCCGGAAGCGTTTGCTGTTGTACGTGAAGCAGCGCGCAGAACACTTGGAGAGCGTCCTTATGATGTTCAGATCCTTGGCGGAATAGTGCTTCATCAGGGCAAAATTACAGAGATGAAAACCGGCGAGGGGAAAACACTCTCAAGTGTAACAGCTGCCTATCTTAATGCCTTGTCCGGCCGCGGTGTACATATTGTTACAGTTAATGATTATCTCGCGGAAAGGGATGCATTATGGATGAAGCCGGTTTATGACTTGCTTGATATATCTGTCGGTTTTATTGTTTCAAACATGGATAATGAAGTAAGGAAACAGGCTTATTTAAATGATATAACATACGGTACAAATAATGAACTTGGGTTTGACTATCTTCGCGACAATATGCGGTGGAACAGCGAAGATAAAGTGCTGAGGCACCACAATTACTGTATTATTGATGAAATAGACTCAATATTAATTGATGAGGCCCGTACCCCTCTCATCATATCAGGCGCGGCAGAAGATGATACCCGCAAATTCTATGAAGTAAACAATCTGGTCAGCCTGCTGAAAGAGTGTGAGAAAGATGAAAACACCGGAGAATATCCTGATGAAAATCCTGTCGGCGACTTCAAGATTGATGAAAAAGGTAAAAGGGTAACCTTTACCGAGGAAGGAATCAACAGTGTCGAACGGCTGCTGATCAAGAACGGAATAATTAAGGAATCGCTTTACAACGAAGATAACTTTGAATATATACACTATATTACCCAGGCGTTAAAAGCTCATAAACTTTTTCATAAAGATGTCGATTATGTTGTCCAGGGCGGACTTGTTCAGATTGTAGATGAATTTACAGGGCGTATTCTAGCTGGAAGAAGATACTCTGAGGGGCTGCATCAGGCGATAGAGGCAAAGGAAAAAATCAAGGTTGCGCAGAGAAACAAAACCCTGGCAACTATAACTTTTCAGAATTTTTTCAGGATGTATGACAAGATATCAGGTATGACTGGAACAGCTGATACCGAGGCAAGAGAGTTCGCGCGGATCTATAACCTTGATGTAGTAGTAATCCCTACAAACCGGCCAATCAACAGGGATGATCAGGATGATGAGATTTACCTGAACGAGAACTGTAAATTTGACGCTATATGCGAAGAGATTGAAACTGCCCACAAAAAAGGGCAGCCGATTCTGGTGGGGACTGTCTCAATTGAAAAGTCGGAACTGCTGTCAAAACTTCTTACCCAAAAGGGTATCCGCCATGAAGTGCTCAACGCGAAAAACCATGCCCGGGAGGCAATGATAATTGCTGAGGCAGGGGCAGGCGGTTCTGTTACAATCGCGACCAACATGGCGGGCCGCGGTACAGATATCAAACTTGGCGGCAATCCTGAATTCAGGGCAAGAAAAGCTGCAGGCACTGAAGCGGAAGAAGAAGTCTTTAAGAAAGCTTACAGGAAAGAATATGAAAAATGGCTTACAGAATATGAACAAGTCAAAGCAGCGGGCGGGCTTTTTGTGCTGGGAACAGAAAGGCATGAATCCCGCCGTATAGACAATCAGCTGAGGGGAAGATCAGGCCGACAGGGCGACCCCGGCCGGTCAAAGTTTTATATATCGCTTGATGATACCCTTATGAGGCTTTTCGGCGGAGAGAACATGAAATCGCTGATGTCAAAAGCAGGGATGAAAAATGATGAACCGATCCATCACCCCTGGATAAGCAAATCCATAGAAAAAGCGCAGAAAAGGGTTGAAGAGCGAAACTATGATATAAGAAAACATCTTCTTGAATATGACGATGTTCTTAATGAACACAGGAAATTCATCTATAACCAGAGAGACACAATCCTTGAAGAGGAAAACTTAAGCGAAAGGATTATCTCAATCGCTGAAGAATGTCTTGATGATATTCTCCTTGAAACAGAAAAAACCCATAATACCAACAGTTATTTCCTTGATAAAATCCAGGAAGTGCTTTTTTATAGACCTCAGGTATCACAGGATTCAATCAATGATATGCCTTTGAATGAACTAAAGGATTATATTGTAAGGCAGATAGCAGCTGAAACCTTGGAAAAAGAAGCCCAGGTTGGAAAGGAAAATTTCAATTACTTTATCCGCATAGAATATATGCGCCACATTGACACAAAGTGGCAGGAACACCTTGAAAACCTGGAAGAGCTCAGGGAAGCGGTTTATTTAAGGACATATGGACAGAAAAACCCGCTGCTTGAATATAAACTTGAAGGATTTGAGATTTTTGATAAACTTATTTCTGAAATAAGGCTGATGCTGACACGAAAAGTATTAAATGTAAGAATAAGAACAGCAGAGGGCGATAAACCGAAAAATATGCCGCGCGAGAGTGTTCATGCTTCACACAATGCGATGGGACAGTTTTCAGGCAACGCTCAGCAGTCAGCAGCTGGAATGCCGGATAACGTTCAGGTTAAAAGAAGTGTGCCTAAAGTAGGGAGAAACGATATGTGCCCCTGCGGCAGCGGTAAAAAATACAAACACTGCCATGGAAGGTGAATAATTCTCTGCAGGCAAAAATGGATAATCAGATGGCGCTAAATTCTACCTGGATGACAGGACTGTTGCCGGGTCTATAGGCTTTTGTTTGTGATAGATAGAGAAGTGAAGGTGGGGGCCGGTGCTTCTTCCTGTATTTCCAAGATCTCCAATAATCTGGCCCTGAACAACATTTTCACCCTCATATACCCTGTATTTATCAAGATGGGCATATAATGACTGATATCCATCCTGATGCTTGATAATTACATATTTTCCGTAAACAGAACTGTAGCTGCACATCAATACTTTTCCGTCAAGCGTTGCCCTTACCTTTGTCCCTGTATAGTTGGAAATATCCATACCGTAATGCATCATTCTTTTCCCTGTAAAAGGGTCTTTTCTGTAACCGAAGGGAGAAGTCAGCCTTCCGCTTACAGGATAAAGGAAAAGTTCGCCAAGCGCTTTTTTAAGGTCAAAACTGTCCATTTTGGCTTCCGGGATAAATAATTCCTGGCCCGGTTTTATCAGATATGAATCAATATTATTAATATCCAGTAACGCGTTCAGCTCAATATTGAATTTGCTGGCGATTGACCCCAGTGAATCTCCTTTGGACACTTTGTAAAAAAGGCCGGTTTTATCAGGAATTTTAATTATTGTTCCGGAATTTATCTTTCTGGCATTTTTAATGTTGTTAAAACTGATAAGAGTACCAAGATCAATTTTGTATTTGCCGGCAATTGTTGAAAGGCTTTCTCCGGTTACAATCTTGTGTTCTCGAATTTTCAGGCCCTTTAATAGAGACATATCAACATCACCGAATGCTTTTTCATCTGATGCATCACTTTTTACAAGAGCTGCTTCCATCATTATATCTACTCCGTTATCGCGTGGTAAATTGAATTCTGCCGGCGGAATAAATGCTGATGAGGAAATACTAGCCGTAATAATTATTCCTAAAATAAGTACTGCGA
>JAVEZE010000025.1:0-21491 GCA_034003145.1 Spirochaetia bacterium | reverse complement strand
AAGAGGATTTGCCCTCTTTCAGCGCCATTAGAGCTGCCCCTGCCGCCCCTATTTTCTCGCAGTTTTGAGGAAGCGTTATATCAAGGCCCAGTTCCTGCGCAAAAACATCAGTCAGAAAACTGTTTAAAAAAATACCACCTGTCGCTGCGGTTTTTTTATTCCTGTCAAGTGTCCTCATTCGTATTACATCGCTTCTAAAGTTGGCCGCAATCCTTTTATACATTCCTTTGAGTATGTCCTGAATCTGTTCGCCGCTATTTTGCATGTGAATCATGTCTGACTGGATAATTACGCCGCATCTTCCCCCAACATTAAGATCTTTTTCAGAATAACTTACCGCTTCTGATGCCATACGGTGCATTTTCTCAACCTGGCTCTGAAGTTTTCTTCTGTTTTCCCTATACCCCTCTCCCTGAACTTTCTTATCAGCACTGCCAGGGACGGTACTGCCGTCACTGCCTGTATCTGTTCCATTTCCGGCAGACTGTAATTTTACAAGTGTGCTATCTGCAAAATAGCGGCGAACTTGCTTGTTTATCAGAATACCGCTTCCCCCTCCGCACTTGGTACCGGTTCCGTGATCGGAAATAAAAAATCCCCCTGATTTATCACCGGTCTTATCACCGGTTTTTTCCCGCTCAAAAAAATAGGGATCCTTTGATCCAACATGAACAAGATATTCGCAATCAGGCGCAATAAGATCAGCCCCTGATGAAATAGCTATTGTATCGAAATAAAATGGATTTGATGTAGTCTCTGCTATCAGCCTGCCAAGCGACCCTGTAAAAGATACTGCCCTGATATGCTCACGCGGTATAATTTCAACAACGTTTTCATACATTTCAATTACAGCTTCTACAGGATTTCCGAAGTGCATAAGAGACGGCGGCATTAATACAACAGAACTGTTTTCATCTAAAAGAGCACAGTGGATTGTGTCTGAACCGATGTCCAGCCCGAGATAACAGGATTTATTTTTTGACAACATTCTTGACCCTTCAATTTCAGTATTTCTTCATTAATTATATTTCAGACAGGCAATTATTGCCTGAATAAAAAAGAATAAATCAGAGTTTTCCATAAATAATCTTAATATGTTATGAATGAGGGTATTGTAAAAAAAATGTAAAACCAAAAAAATTTAAAAAAAGAGCCGATTTACCTCACGGGAACCGGCTCCTTATCTTTTCCGAACTATATTATCAAATATTAGTTTCTGTAAGATCTTTCTCTTGGTGCTCTTTCTCTTGCTTCATTAACAAGAAGTTCGCGGTTGTTGAACTGTTTTCCATTCAATGCTGCGATAGCTTCAGAAGCTGCTGTACCATCTTCCATTTCAACAAAACCAAAGCCTTTCGACCTGTTTGTGTATCTGTCTATTACGATAGACACATCCAGTACATTGCCGTATTCCGCGAAGAGATCGGCAAGCTGATCTTCAGTTGTTGCATAGTTTAGGTTTCCAACATAGAGTTTCTTTGACATAAAAATCATCCTTTTCCTGTAATTAAACAGAAATAATAAAAAAAATTATCGTGGTGCTCGTTTATTGCATTATTTGTTTTGTTTAGATTAAATAATTGGCAGGATTATTCAACAGCTTCATTCTCCAGCATAAAAACATAGTCCAGAAATTATAATTCAAAAACAAAAAAATATTCAAAATACGACTGTGCAATCCACAGATTATAGCGATTATACATTTATTTTTAAATAGAGTCAACTGCAAATTATGTTTTAAATTATATTGTTATTTTAAATAAGGTTTTCGATTGAAGCCTAAGGTATTCCTGCGGCATCCATTTTTGAATAAATGTTAAACGCCTGCCTTACATATGTGTTCTTTTTTTCCACTGTCTTGTGATTTTTCTGAAAATCTTTCATAAAATCATCAATATCATATTTTTTTCTTAAAGCCCCCTTTACAGGAATCTGGTCATGATATCTTTTTATATCCTTAATCCGGAAAAAAAGCTCTTCAAAAGTGAAATAAATATTCCTCATTTTAAAAACAGCAGGTGCAGCTTTTAATTTGTCAGCAATAATATCCTTTTTTTTCAGATTTTCCCCATCAGTTTGACTTTCAACCGTGTTATCTGCCTTATTGACTATATCGTCACTGCCATACTGTATAATACTGTCTTTGTATTTGTTGAATATTTTATCGCTGGCCCTTAGTTCTTTATAAAAAAGATTATATTTTTCAAGATATTCTTCATACTGGATTAAAACCGGTTTTGTTAATGAAAAAGCGCTGGATCTGAATACCCTTAGCCTTTCAGCGCTCCATTCTGTTTTGTATACATCAAACCTTTCAGCACTTATATCAAGGCTTCTTATATTATGCCCTGGAACAGCATCAACAATCATTCCTGCTTCTGCTTTTTCCATTACCATTCTGTCAGAAGGTATGCTGAACTCAAGATCCCCTTCACTGCATGCTACAAGAATAGCCCCGTCCGGTGCGGTTACAACGCAGAATGATGCATCGTTTGCCTTAACCAGGCCGTCTCCTGCTGTTCTGACTGTCATACCCTCTCCTGAAGGGAGTTTTCCTGTCTTTACATTGATGGAGCCGGTTAGCAGGTGAAGCTGTACAAATCCTTCTTCCATGTTTTTACCGGAAACAAAATAAACTGAAGTGTAATTTTCGATTTTCAGAATTACGCTCTCTGCAGCAGATTCAGGCATAAACTGACTTATCTCAAATTCGGCATATCCGTCAGCTCCGGTCTCTATCAGGTCATAACAGTTTATTTCAAACCCTGTTTTCAGTTTATCTATACCTGTTATTTCCCCGCTTTTATGAATTTCAACATTTCCATCCAGGTATACCAGTGTCCCTTTTGCGTCTGCAGAAAGGAGGGAACAAATGGATAAAAAAAGCAAACAGGAAAAAAGTATTAAAACAAGCCTTTTCATTCTAAACCCTTTATGGAATTCCTTTTTCAGGAAATATCTTAGCACATCCCTGTATAATTTGCACAACAATATAACTAAAAATCATCTAAAATGAATTTAACTGTTTAGGCTACACCTGCAGGGATAAAAAAAGCTTCAGCCGGAAGGTAAAAAACAAGCCCTCCGATGAAGCTGCTATTAAAACAATGAATAGATTAAACTGCAGGTTAATTTCCCTCTACAACTCAAGATCTTTCAAAATTTCCTTTAGTTTCAACAATTCATCTTTCTGGAGAGTTGCTCCTTTTCCCATCTTGGCGTGCTCCGGTGCCCAGTCTCTTATGTCATACTTGGGCTCTCTTCCGTTCCAGCTGACAAGGTTGAGCTCCTTGGTCCATCCGTTCTTGTTTTCAGATAACACAGCTATATGTTTTACTAATTCATAGCTAAAATCACTCACTCTTGATACCTCTGCTTTTTCCATTTAATAATTGATAATTCAGATTTTAGCATTATTTTACCTGATTTTAAAGGATATTTATAAAATTATTACACAAGCTCCTTTGATATGGCAATTTGATGTAACAACTTTTAAACAATATATATTCTCCATAATTTCTTCACATTAGAGGTTTAGATTAGCTTTGTAATCAATAATTCAAGGAGTAGAAAATGAAGAAAATGATTGTATTGAGTGTTTTACTTGCAGTGCTTGCTGTTGGATTTGTTTCAGCAGATGCAAGACCAGGTATGAGAGGTCCCGGAAACTTTGACAACAGCCGTAATTACAGCGGTAGATTTACAGACGAGGGGCGTCAGGGAAGAGGCGGCTACATGATGGATAATGAGAGATTCGGCCGTATGGGTTCTGGATCAGGAGTTTCATCATTTGCCGAGATAAAAGAAGTATCAGGAGAACTTGTCCTTAAGGATGATGATTTCCCAGCTATCAAAACAGGTAAAGAGGTTATGGAGATTACCCTGTCTGAAGATGCTATAGAAGCATTAAAAATGACAAACGGGTCAAAGCTTAAAATTAAGGGGTTTGAAGTACCTGGCAGGAACTGGAGCATCACCGGCGAGAAATTATTCAGAATCTTTGAGTTTGAATATGAAGGTAAAAAATATGTTTCTCATGGAATGGGCGGCAAATCAGGCCGCAGAGGAATGATGGGCGGTTTCTGAAAAGAAATACTCTGACGCGTAATTTAAAAATTAAGCCGGCTTTTGCCGGCTTTTTTATTCTGCATCAGGATATTTATTCTGGATTGATCTGATAATATCAAAAACTTCAAAAAAAACCTCAACAAGCTCAGGGTCGAATTTGGTGCCAGAGAGCTGCGCTATTTCATCAAGAACATCTTTCTCGCCCCAGGATTTTTTATATACCCTTTTGGATGAGAGTGCGTCAAATACATCTGCTATTGCGACAATCCTGCCGAAAATGCTTATTTCCTCTCCTTTTCTTGGAAGAGGCTCTCCTTTAAGATTTTTTTTCAGCGCTTTTCCTGTTTCTATATCAATATACCCGGGATAACCTGTACCGTCCCAGTTTTCATGATGCATGAGAGCGACATCACAGGATATTTCATCAAGCGCAGATTGTTTGCCTGCAAAAAGTTTTGCGCCAAGGTAAGTGTGGCTTTTCATTATTGTATACTCATCATCTGTAAACCGTGCCGGTTTTTTCAGTATAGTATCTGATATCGCGACTTTTCCAACATCATGAAGCATGGCAGCGATTTTAAGCGAGTCTCTTGTTTTTTCAATCTCATCTTCGTCAATTCCTTTGTAATGTGCCCATTTTTCATATATTTCAACAGCATAGGATGCAACCCTGTTAACATGGGGCCCAGTCTCTTTCGGATCACGAAGCTCTGCCATCTGTATCATCCTGAGTACCATTGAGCGGGTCATCTGGGCCCTTTGGAGAACAATACTTGCTGAACTTGCAAAATGGGTAATATAAAGCTGATCCTCTTCTGTAAAAACAGTTACGGTACATTTGTTGTCAAGAGGATTGATCATCTGCAAAACACCAAGTACCTCTCCGTTAAGATTGACAAGAGGAAAAGTAAGCATTGATTTTGTTGTATATCCGGATTTTTTATCAATGGTAGAGTCAAAACTATAGGAAGATGCAGGGTCTATATTGTAAACATCAGGAATGCAAAGGATATCCCCTGTTGTCGCCACATATCCGGAAATTGAATTTCTGTTTACAGGGACTTTGAAAGAATTATAGATCAGTTTTTTCCCCGGAGGGAGCAAAGCCTGTTTGGTATCATTCTGCGCATGGGCGAAAATCAGATTTTCACCTTCTTTAAGGTATATGGTTCCCGCATCAGCATTTACAAATTTCCTGGCTTCAGAGAGTATCCTCTCAAGAAGTATATCAACATCCTGGACTGTATTAAGCTCAGTTCCGAGTTCTAAAACCTTTTGAATTTTCTCAACTTCAGTCATAATAAACAGCAGCGCCTTCTCTGCACTTTCACATCACTCTTTGATACTTATTCCAAACATCGGCATTAATATCAAACCATTAAATAAATATAAGCTTAGGGATAGGGATTTGGCAAGCTAAAGGTAAAAATTAAAGCATCTCCAAAAAACATCAGGCAGCTGCCTTACTTTTAAGAAAATCTTAACCATTATCGCAGCAGCCTAAACCATTGCAGTTGACAACAGCCCCTCTCAACTGTAATAATTCTCTGTAAATTTAAATTTTTTTCAGACAGGAAAACCATGACAGATAAAAAAAACATAATCCGCCATATCTCAAGCAGCACACTGCTTAAATCAATCGAGCCCTTAAGTGTTAAAAAACTTGTTGATGCAGGTGAAATTGTAACATTTGAAGAAGGAGACTTGATAATAAAGGAAGATGAAATAAGCCCTCATATCTTTTTTATTGTTTCAGGCACTGTGAATATTGATGTAAAAGGGAAAGACAAGGATATCTATATCTGCTCAATGGGCTCGGGAGAATTTATAGGGGAAGCAGGCATTTTCATGACATTGAAAAGAACTGCAAATGTAAGGGCTGCCGCGAGTTCTGTTCTTCTCAAGATTGGAAGGGAAAATTTTCACGCTTTTATAAAGGAAAAACCGGCAGCAGGGATAAAAGTGCTGCTTATCATTATCTACAGCATGCTGAAAAAACTTTCAGTTACAAACCAGGAGCTGGCTTTTGAAAGACAGCATGATATTGAGCAGGAAGATGTTGATGAAATTATAAAAAATTTTATCTTATAAAGGCTATTTTTTTTGTATATAATGACATCCAATCGGGTTTAAATTGCGTATCGCTGCATCTACTATAATACCTGAACATACATAAGCATTTCTCAACTCTATGATACTTGTATTGAGTTTTGCCTGATGATAGAATTTTAGAATCCTGTGAGTAAAATAATTAAGATCTGCGAGCGCTCTGCTTAAACCCTTTTCAGTCCTTATAATCCCCGCATAATTCCACATTGTTGACTGCAGTGCCCGCATATCCTGATCTACAAGAACAGGGTCAAATTCTTCTGTTCTTGACGGCCCCTGCCAGTCGGGGATCCTGCCTGTTCTTTTTGCATCAGGACTTTTTCTATCTGCCGCTATAGACTCAGCTGCCTTTTTTCCCCAGAGCAGCCCTTCAAGAAGTGAAGTGGAGGCAAGGCGGTTGGCTCCGTGAATTCCGGTACAGCTTGCCTCTCCTATCGCATAGAGATTGGTAACAGAAGATTTACCATCAAGATATACCTTGATCCCTCCGCAGAAATAGTGTTCCGCTGGGACTACAGGTATAGGCTCTTTTGTTATATCCACCCCGCCTTTAAGACATGTCTTGTAAGTATTGGAAAACCGTTCTTCAATAGAGATGCTCCCTTTGTAATTATTCGACAGATCCAGAAACATATATTCTGATCCGGTTTTACTCATTTTGTCAAATATTGCCCTTGCGACAACATCCCTCGGGGCAAGGTCTTTTAGGGGAGAATAGTCTTTCATAAACTCAAAACCGCGGTGATCTTTTATACGGGCACCCTCACCTCTTAAAGACTCTGAAATCAGAAATCTTTTAATATCGCGGTGAAAGAGGGATGTTGGATGAAACTGTACAAATTCCGCATTGATGATATCTGCCCCTGCCCTGTGTGCCATGCTGATGCCGTCGCCTGTGGATGAGACCGGGTTTGTTGTATACTGATATATATTGCCTATTCCTCCGGTTGCAAGGACAACAGAGCCTGAAAAAAATGTATCAACCTCGCCGGTGCTGTTGTTAAGGGCATACAGGCCGAGAACTTCCCGCGGCTTATACTTTTCCTGCGTATCTTTGGAATGATGGTTGTTGGTAATAAGGTCAATTACAGTGTATCCGGTTACAAGTTTGATGTTAAGTGACTCTGCATAGGTTAGAAGGTCTGTGATTATCCTGTCGCCTGTATGATCCTCATAATGGGCAATACGCCTGATCTGGTGGGCAGCCTCCCCTGTATAGTCAATTTCCCCGGAAGGGCTGCGGCTGAATTTTACTCCTGCCTCATTTATCAAAAACTCAGGGACAAGGGGAGGCCCTTCCTTTACAAACATTTTTACAGCTTCAATTCTGTTATAATCGCACCCTGCAACCATTATATCCTGTTCAAATTTTTCTTCTGTATCATCAGGACAGGCTGATATTATCCCACCTTGCGCGTAAAAAGTATTGCTTTCCTGGGGAGAGCTGTTTTTCGTAAGAACAACAACATCAACTCCTGCTTTTTTGAGATTTATCGCGCAGGTAAGGCCGGCAATCCCTGAGCCTACAATTATGGATTCATAATGGTATCTCATTTCAGGCCTGCTATCATTATCATTTTATCAAGCGCTTTTTTGGCGTTTTCCCTGTAATCTTCTGAAACAGTTACAGGATATTTAAGCTCTCCTTTACCGTTTTCAAACATTTCTATTGAATAAAGCGACTCGGCAAGATTTGAAATATTGTTTTTGCTCATATCATGGCATGTATTTTTGTTAAGAGAGACAATACTCATCTCTTTAAATGTTTCTGCCAGTCTTTCGACAAATGTAAGTTCTGTCCCCACTCCCCATACTGACCCGGCAGGAGATGTGCTTATAATATCATATATTTTCTGCGTAGATCCCTGGATATCTGCAAGGGATGCGACTTCCGGTTTGACTTCAGGATGAACAATGATCTTTCCTTCAGGATATTTATGCCTGAAATTATTTACATCATTGATTGTGAATTTGTGATGGACAGGGCACATTCCGTCCCAAAGATAAAGTTTTATCTTCTCCGGCTGCGACTTGTGCTCAATTGTAAAATCCCTTTTTACAAGAGCAATCTCATCATCCCCAAGGCCTGTCTTGCGGGCTATATTTGTCCCCAGGTTAAAATCAGGGATAAAAAAAAGCTTTTCTCCGCGGGAAAGGTAGTAATTCATTATTTTTTGTGCGTTTGAGCTTGTACAGACTGCCCCGTCAAACTCACCGCAGAAACTTTTTGAATCTACATGGGAATTCATGTAAACCACAGGGACAGGGGCGGCGCCTGAAAACAGCTTGATATGATCAAGTGCTTTTAACCCGGACTCCCGGTCAATCATGTCTGCCATAGGGCATCCGGCATCAAGGTCAGGAACTAAAACCTTCTGTTTTTCCCCTGTAAGTATCTCAACCCCTTCAGCCATAAACGAGACTCCGCAGAATACAATCCATTCCGCCGGGCTGCCTGCCGCTTCTACTGCCAGTTTGTATGAGTCTCCTGTCAAATCGGCAAATTCAATTATTGTTGACGGTACATAATGATGGGCCGGAATTATCAGCCGGTTTTTATAACGTTTTTTAAAATCAGAAATATATTTTTTAAAATCATCATTTTTGTAATTTTTAAATTTCAATTCAGCTGTGTCCATTATTTTACCTTCTTTTCTGTGTAGTTGATATTTTTAAGACTGAAATCAAATGATTTTATTGTGTGTGTCAGCTCTCCAAAGGATATATAGTCAACTCCTGTTTTTGAAACTGTATCTATCCTTTCAAGGCTCATGTTGCCTGAAGCTTCTGTCTCTGTCCTGCCTGCAATAAACCTGACCGCATCTGCTGTAATTTCATCTGACATGTTGTCAAGCATAATCCTGTCAGCGCCGGATTCCACCGCCTTTTTCACCTCTTCAAGATCTCTTGCCTCAACCTCTATCTTGACAGCATGACCGAATCTGTCTCTTATTTTTTCAACTGCTTTTTCTATGCTTCCGGCAGCATCTATGTGGGTATCCTTTACCAGCGCCATATCATAAAGCCCTGTCCTGTGGTTTAGGCCCTTTCCGCATCTTACAGCGTATTTTGAGAGTATTCTGTAGCCCGGGATTGTTTTTCTTGTATCAAGTATTTTAACCTTTCCGCCTGACTGCTTTACAAAAAGAGATGTTTTTGTAGCAATAGCTGAAAGCATGGCCAAGAAATTTATAGAAGTACGCTCAGCTTTTAAAATAGAGACAACCCTTCCTTCTATGTCTGCGACAACATCGCCGGATTTAATTTCATCTCCATCTTCAAACCAGGCTGTAACCAGTGTTTCGCTGTCAACAGCTTTATAAACCTTTGTAAAAATACCAATCCCGCAGAGTATTCCGCTCTCTTTTGCCAGCAGCCTGTATTTTCCAGCCTGATCTGTAAAAACAGATTCCGAGGTTATATCGCCTTCTTTCCCCAGATCTTCCTCAAGCGCTAGTTTTATAAGCAAATCTTCATTTCCGGCAGCCAAATCAGCTCTCCTTGCAAAATTACTTTAGCCATTTTAGCCTTTATTGTAAAGATAAACTGTGGAACTGATCTGCCGGAATAGTCTTTCCGCTCTTCCGGCATCCTGCTTAACGCCTGCTTAACGCCTGCTTAACATCTGTTTATTGCCTGCTTATTGCCTGCCTGATGTCCAGTTAACGCCTGGTAAATGGGTTAATACATGGTTTTCAAAGTTTGTCTTGAAAAAAATGACAGTACGGCTCACCGCCTGTTTTTTTATAATAATCCTGGTGATATTCCTCAGCTTTCCAGAAAGGGCCGGCCTTTGTTATTTCAGTTGCGACTTTGTATCCCTTTCCCTCAAGTTTTTTTACTATCTTTTCAGCTTCCTCTTTCTGGTTTTCTGTCAGATAAAAAACACCGGACCTGTACTGGGAACCGAAATCCGGCCCCTGCCTGTTAACCTGGGTGGGATCATGGGTATTGAAAAAATATACAACAAGCTCTTCATAGCTTATGATTTCAGGATCATAAAAAACCTCAACCGCTTCTGCATGGCCTGTTTTGCCTGTAGATACTTCCCTGTAGGTCGGTTTTTCCTTGTCCCCCCCGGTATAGCCTGAAACAGCAGACACTACTCCGTCAAGATTTTCAAACATGTATTCTGTCCCCCAAAAACAGCCTGAGGCAAAGACTGCTTTTTGCAGCTGTTTTTCTACAGGAGCTGGAACAAATTCAACTGAAATCGAGTTGACACAGTGTCTTGTGTTGTTTTTGGTATATCCTTCCCCCCTGAATACATGCCCCAGGTGGGCGCTGCAGTTTGCGCAGACTATCTCTGTTCTGACTCCATCTGCGTCAGGTGTCTCTTTTACAGCTCCTTCTATCTGGTCATCGAAAGAAGGCCATCCGCAGCCTGAATCAAATTTGCTTGCGCTTGAAAAAAGCGGTGTACCGCAGTTTTTGCACAAATATGTGCCGTCTTCATGGTAATCAAAGTACTCACCTGAAAAAGCATATTCTGTTCCCTTCTCCTTTATTACCGAAAATTCAAAGGGTGTTAAAATCCTTTCATTTTTTTTCAATTCTTTATCCCCCCCTGCATACCCGTTTGCGGCAGCTAAAATTATTAACAAAAGAAGTATTATTTTTTTCATATATACAATATACTTGAATCTCAAAAAAAAAGACAGGAGAGATGATTGAAAAATATATTTCCCAGTTTCAAATTATCTGAAAAAACTTTAGAGCTTATAAAAGAAGCAAGAGCTGTTACAGATTCGCTCTACGGGAATGGAATCTATATAAGGGGAATAATTGAGTACTCCAATATCTGCAGAAAAAACTGTACATACTGCGGAATCAGGAGCGGCAAATCTTCAGTTACAAGATACCGCTTAAGTGAAGATGAAATTGTAAATGTTGCGGAAAAACACATAAAAAACGGTATAAAAACAGTTGTTCTCCAGGGGGGTGAAGACCCTGAAATAACAACAGAAGTTTTATGCAGAATAAGTGGAAGAATCAAGGAGTTTGATCCTGAATCAGCAATTACCCTTTCCATAGGCAAGAAAACCTATGATGAATATTGCGAGCTTAAATCAGCTGGCGCTGACCGCTTTCTGATCCGTTTTGAGACTTCAAATGAAAAACTTTACAAAGCTCTCCACCCCGGCGAAACACTCAAAGAAAGGCTTGAGGATATTTATAATATAAGGAAAGCGGGATTTGAACTTGGCTCCGGGTTTATGGCAGGACTCCCCGGTGAGGATGAGGGGGATACAGAGAGGAACCTTGAACTTCTTAAAGATCTGGGTGTTCACATGATTGGAGTAGGCCCGTTTATTCCATCCCCGGGAACACCTCTTGAAAATTTTCCCCCTCCTTCTGTCGATACTCTTATCTCAATTTATGCCCGCATGCGGATAATGTTTCCTGATGTTAATATAGCAGCAACAACTGCCATGGATGCCCTTGCCTCTGGTACGCGCGCGCTTTCTTTTGAAGCAGGGGCTAATGTACTTATGCCCAATCTTACACCAAAAAATGAGCAGGCAAACTACAATCTATACACAAGAAAAGGATCAGTTGATGAGAACCTCTCCTCTTTTGCATCAGTTGCTGCCGAACTTCAGAAGCTTGGCTATACCGCCCTTTTTAATGAGAGAGGAGACTCTAAAAGGTTTATCAGGGAATACAGGAAATAAAACAAATGTTTGAAGAAAGTATAATACCGCTTACGCCTGAGCTTGAAAAAATGATCAGGAAAAATCCGCTCCTTAACATAGACACATTTATAATTCCCTCACCATACATAAATGACCTGGCTGTTGAAAAAGATTATAGCTTCAGTTTTGTTTGCCTTGTTGAAGGTGAAATTTTAGGATATATGCTTGTCTATTCCGATAAGATCAAGCAAAATTTTCATATCTACAAACTTGTCACCAGCCCTTTCGGCAGGAACATGGGAATAGGGACAGCGTTTATCGAGCATCTTGCGAAAAAAATATCAGATAATTCCGGAGTTTATCTTTATATATGGGAAAAACATACAGATATAATTGAATTCTTTAAAAACAATGGATTTACAATCGGGGAGCAGATTGTTTATAAAAACCTTGTCTACTACTACTTTTCCGCAGAACGAAGCAAGATACTTGAACCCAAAGCAGACAGATCAGAAATCAGACAGCCTGGAATAGAGGAAATTGGAAAGACAAGGCATGACGCGAGAAAAACACTAAGGCTTTTAAGCCACATGGTAGAATCCATTTCAATAGATAACTGCAACAAAATAGTTGAAGATATAAACAGGGAAACAACATCTCTCATAAACATGATAAACTCATTCAGGGACAGCACACAGACTCGGCATGACGTAAACCTGAGAGATCTAATTCTTGAAAGGATTGTCCCTTTTGTTAAAGCATCGCCTGTATTTGCGCGGGTACAGCTGAACCTTAATTCTGATTCACCCATAATATCAGGTTATTACATTAATATCAGCAGGGCGCTTATCAACCTTATTTCAAACTCGCTTGACGCAATTGATGAAACAGACAGAAAAGGTTTTATCGCAATAAGCATAAATGAGAATAAAAACCGGATCAAGCTTTTAATTAAAGATAATGGATCAGGGATTGATGAGGAGAAGCTTTTACCTGGAGAAGACGGGCTTCCCCTATTTGTAGGAAAAACAACAAAAAGGCATAAAACAGGGGAAGGGACCGGAACCAGACAGATATACTCAACATTCGGCCATGAAAACATATCAGTTCAAAGTAAAAAAGGGAAAGGGACTACGTGGATCATAACATTTGATAAAAGTCATACCGGCTCTGATATGATATATGTTGTAATGGAGAGAAGGTTCAACGAGTTTATGAGACTTCTGGGATACTATAAAATCAACCGCAGTTCAGAAAGGTCAAGAATGATAGTCTATATCTGGAACCTCAGAAAAATGGAAATATTTCTTTATGACCTTATTATGCTTTTCAGCAATTATCATAATATAAGAACGATTTACAAAACTGTGTTCGCCTTTTTGATGGATGTTTTATCTGAAGAGCAGTTAACAAATACAATATCAGCTTACAGGTCAGACTATGAAAAAACAAAGAAATGGCTCTACGAAATAGTTCTTGTAGTAAAAGAAAAATATAAAACCATTAGGGAAAATGTTGATACTGATAAATTCAAAGGCGCGTTATTTAAAAGTTACGGTATTGGACTTGAGAACAACATTATTTTCACACTGGATCCAGAGACAGGGAATTTTTTCGCGACAGACAGAAAACTTGCAGAACATCTTGATTTTGTTTCCTATCTCGGGAAAGAGAAGAATTTACTGCTGAGAGGGGAATTCAGGGGTGATCTTAATAATGAAAACAGCGCTATTTTTTTGGGAGTGTGGAGCATAGATTCTGAAGATGATCTGATTGAAAAACTTAAACTGATACGCAAAGGGGCACAAACACTCCTGAAGATGGGAATTCATACCAGCAAGAAACTGTCATTGTACCAGACAACCTATGTAAAATCAAAAAGCGATATTGATACCTATCAAACAACAACAATAAAATCTTTTGCAGATATGGATGACACCGGGCTTACCAGATTTATACGCCCTGCAGATGATGAATTTCAGGATTATGTTTTTGCTGTTGACTGATATATAGCTTTGATTTTCAGATCATTTTTGTTATAATAGCAGGAATTTTGAGCCTGAAAAACTCCCTGGAGTATAACATGTATGACAAGACAAAGCTTGCCTATACCGAAGGAATTGCATCGGTAATAATAAATACACTTCTTTTTGCGTTAAAATTATGGGCAGGTACCATAACAGGCTCAATTGCTGTTATAGCAGATGCCTGGCACACATTATCCGATTCAATTACATCTGTAATTCTGATTTTTGGGGCAAAGTCAGCCAATAAACCACCGGATAAAGAACATCCTTTCGGCCACGGCAGGGCAGAACTTATTACATCAATCATTATCGGTGTACTCCTGAGTGTTGTGGGAATAAATTTTATAACTGAATCAGCCCACAGACTTATCTCCAGGGAAAGATCGGATTTTTCTTTTTCCGTACTTGTTGTTATGTCTGTATCAGTTGTTTTAAAGGAAGGTCTTGCCCAGTTCTCTTTCTGGGCATACAGAAAAACAGGATCCATGGCTTTAAAAGCAGACGGCTGGCACCACAGAAGCGATTCCCTTGCATCACTTTTAATTGTAACAGGAATCTTTATCAGCCGTTATTTCTGGTGGATTGACGCAGTCCTCGGGCTGATTGTTTCCCTCATCATAATAATTTCAGCTATCGCGATTATCAGGGAAGGGGCTGCCCCTCTTCTTGGAGAATCGCCTGACAAGGTGCTGATCGGGAAGATTAATAAACTTGTCAGTGAGATTATCGGATCAGAAAATCATCTGCATCATCTGCATCTGCACAGGTATGGGCACCATACAGAAATGACTTTTCATATATGCCTCCCCGGGGATAAAACTGTAGAAGAGGGGCATGAGGCAGCGACAAAAATTGAAAATCTGTTAAGGGAAAGATTAAATATCGAAGCAACAATACATGTAGAGCCTTTTAAAAGTTGATTATTCCGGAAACCTGTGCTATATTGTAATTATCATATATACAAAGGAACTAATAATGATCGATTTTGTCATGAAGAATTTTTTGCCAATCGGGATAGGAGCTCTTGCCGGATTCGGATATTATAAATTTATCGGCTGCGCATCAGGGGCATGCCCCATTACTTCTAATCCTGTTATTTCTACAATTTACGGCGCAGGGATGGGTTATCTTGTATCAAGTTTGTGGAAATAGGCAATAAGAATTTTTACAAGGAGATAATTTATGGGAAAAAAAATCATCGCGCTTGTTGACGAAGGTTATGAAGATCTTGAACTTCTCTATCCAGTTATACGGCTCAGGGAAGAAGGGTATCAGGTTGATATTGCGGGAGCAGAAGAAGGCAGAACCTATACAGGGAAACACGGATATCCTGTAAAATCTGATGTAAGTTTTAAAAAGATATCACCGGAAAGCTATGAAGCTCTTGTCGTACCAGGAGGATGGGCGCCGGACAAGCTGAGGCGTTACAAAGAAGTTACAGATATAATCCTTAGCATGAATAAAAGAAATAAACCTGTCGCTACAATATGCCATGCAGGCTGGGTTCTGGTAACTGCTGATGCGCTAAAAGGGCGGACTGTTACAAGCGTTTCAGCGATAAGGCCGGAACTTGAATTCGCAGGCGCCAAATGGATAGATAAAAGCGTAGTTGTTGATGGAAACTATGTCTCAAGCAGAACTCCGGCAGACCTTCCTGATTACATGAAAGAGCTGATCAGGATACTGAAATAAGAATGATGTATCTTGAAGCATAGCATGTTATCCGCAAAGCAAGTAACACAATAGTACTTAACAAAGCAACAGAGGAAAAAAAAGCCGAACTTATCCAGTCCGGCTTTTTTGCATTAATTATAGAGCGTAATACTTATTTTTGATATTTTCCGCTTCTTGTTTCACCCTTTATTGACGGGATTTTCAAAATCTGTCCCGGCACTATGAGCGAAGGATTATCAGGTTCCGGCATAGTATCCTTGTTTGCCTCATAAAGTACTTTCCATTTCCAGGGATCTCCATATACGAAATCGTATTCAGCAATCCTCCAGAGACAGTCTCTTCTGTTAACATTGAGAATTACTTCATAGGAAGCAGGCAGTACATTGGTTTTTGCTGCAGGAGAGATATCTTTCAGAAGTTCAATTACCTTTAAGGAATCTGCTGTGCTGTTTTCATAATCCTTTGCAGAGAATTTATCATTGGCACTTTTAAAAAAACCTGAAGCATCAGCATAAAGGGCGCTGTCCCGTCCTTTTATGTTAAGCCTGTCTGCAAGTTCCATTCTCTCTTTTGCCGCAGTCAGCGCTGTTCTTGCCCTGTAAGCCAATACCATTTCTGCAATGTACTTTTTTGAAAGAGCAGCATTTTCCTGCGCCTTGATAGCATAGTCTGCAGACATATCATATTCACCATCTGCAAGTGCTTTCTCTGAAAGTTTTGTGAATTCAATGGACTTTTTGTAAAATTCATTGTTTGCAAGAGACTGGGCAAATACTGATGAAGCTGTAATCAATAAAATGGAAGCCAGAATAATTATTTTTTTCATGATCCGCCTCCTGTTGCTGCAGCATCACTGTCCATCTCAGCTTCAAGTTCAGCAGCATCTTCTTCAACATTTTTTACAGCTGCTTTTGCTTTTTCAAGCTGTTTTACTGCCTCTTCCCTCTTGATTTTTGATTTTTCATATACCGCGAGGAACAGGGCTTCAGATTCAAGATATTTGGCAGCTGCCGTCTTTACCTTTTCTCCGCCTGCTGAGACAAGAGTGTTTGCTTCATTGTATATGCCGAGAGCCTTATTGAATTCATCCTTCATTGCTACCTCTGCCTTTACAGATTTAGCCTTGTTCATTGCTTCTGTTGCTCTGGTTTTTTCTTTATCTGCCGTAAAAACCTGTGCCGGCTCTACTACAGCTGCAACTACCGGTTCCACTGCTTTTTCAGGCGCAGAAGCACATGAATAAAGAAATAGAATTGGCAGAAGCAATAATAATTTTTTCATAAATTACCTCCAATATGGTATTAATTATAATACTAAAAATAAGAAAAAACAAAAAAATCTTTTTTTATCGTATAACTTGCTTCCTTAATTATTGCGTTCTTGTCGCTATCAGGTCAGCTTCTGTTCCGCAGATGTTGCTTATTATAACATCCCCCCTTTTAACAGGAGAAACAATTTCAGCCTTAAGTGCTTCGTCAAGAATTCCCCTGATTTTTTCCCTGGGAACAGGAGCAGATGTTTTTACTGAAACCAGAGGCATAACTGATCCTTTTATCCTTATGCTTGTAGTAACAACCCGTTCAGGGGATGTCAGTTCCATATAAGCGTATTTTTCGCCTGCTTTGCAAAGCGCACCCCTGAAAAGGTATCTTCCGTTTTTCTCTTCTGCTGTTATCTCGCACCCTACAGGACAGGTTATGCATGTTATCACCTTCATATCTGTATTACCTCTACCCTTATATCAGAAGTATCATTTTTTGATATTATCAATTCCAGTAATTTATCATTTATATCTATTTTCTCCATCTCTCCCGGCCTTACTATCTTTTTCACGTTACTTTCATGAAGAATTACTTCTCTCCTTGCAAGCTGTATTTTTACGTTTCTCATCGGTTTTGTAACCCGGAACGACAGTTTAAAGGGAGATTTTTCTGTTTTACTGTTTTCTCCTGAATCTGAACCAGTATACACCGCCTGAGGGACTATGTATGAAACATTTCTCCCTGGAGTAAACTGCTGTCTTGCTTTTGGATATCTTTTTTCCCTTTCTTTACCTGAAAACCTGGCCCACCTGGCAGCCGCAATTCCCGCGGTAATGCCGTCTTCCGAGACATAATCCACAAGGTCAGAAACATGCATAACGTTTCCGCAGGCAAATATACCGTCAGCAGAAGTCTGGAATGTGCTGTCTACTTCCGGCCCTTTCGTTCTTGGATCAAGTTTTATCCCTGCCTTTTCTGTAAGCTCATTTTCAGGGATAAGCCCTACAGAAAGCAGCAGTGTGTCGCATTCAATAAATCTCCGTGTCCCTTCAATGATTTTTTTCTCATCATCAATTTCCGCAATCTCAACCCCTTCTACCCGGCTGTTCCCTTTTATATAGCATACCGTGTGATTAAGAAAAACTGGAATATTAAAGTCATCAAGACACTGCACCTTGTTGCGGGAAAGCCCCCCGATAAAAGACATAACCTCAACAACTGCCTTAACAGATGCCCCTTCAAAAGTAAGGCGCCGCGCCATTATCATTCCGATATCGCCGGAACCCAGGATTACAACATTTTTTCCTGGAAGATATCCTTCGATATTCGTAAATCTCTGCGCAAGCCCAGCGGTAAAAATACCTGCCGGCCTGGTTCCGGGCAGCATGATGTTGCCCCTTGTCCTTTCCCTGCACCCCATGGCAAGGATTACTGCTTTTGCCTTTATTTTAATAAGCCCTTCACTCTTTGAAACGCATATTACTGTATGTATTTCCGGAAAGCCGGAGCTGGAGACGTTGCCGGTGGTGGAGACGTTGCCGGAACTGGAGACGTTGCCGGAACTGGAGACGTTGCCGGAACTGGAGACGTTGCCGGAACTGGAGACGTTGCCGGAACTGGAGACGTTGCCGGAACTGGAGACGTTGCCGGTGGTGGAGCCGGAGCTGGGGTTTCTCCCGCTATAGCCAGGATCAAGTCCAGCAGATGGCGGAACTGCGTCATCTGCCTCTGACAGGATATTTTTGGCAGGTACTATTTCAAGAACCATGGTTTCAAGCTTGATCTCGACTCCAAGGGCAGCTGCTTTTTCCGCGTAAATTTCCGCGTATTCAGGGCCGGTAAGGTCCTTGCCAAAATTATGAAGCCCGAATCCGTTGTGTATGCACTGGGGCAGGATCCCTCCTGTCATGAAATCCCGCTCAATTATTACAATCTTTTCAGCCCCCCCTTCTCTGGCGCCGATTCCGGCGGCAAGACCTGCCGGGCCTGCACCGACAACTGCCACATCATATTTATATTCTTTCATTTCCCTGCCCCGCTTCTGCCGGCTGTCATCCTGCAATGAGAGGAAGGGTTTTTTGTCTCCCGTTTAAGTATTTCTGTTCCCCTGCCCCGTTTGGTTATTTCAAGAGGACTTGACCCTGTCTCTTCGCAGATTATCTTTACTATTCTTGGCGTGCAGAAACCGCCGCTGCATCTGCCCATCTGTGTTTTTGTCCTCCGCTTGATTCCGTCAAGCGAAACCACACCCAGGGGGTTATGAATTGCCTCAATTATTTCAGCTTTTGATACAGTCTGGCACCTGCAGATAATCTCTCCATAAAGGGGATTTTCTTTAACAAGAGCCTCCCTCTCACTCCACGAGGCAGTCTCAAAACGCTTTATTTTTTTTCTTACCGGATTGAATAAAGGGTTTTTTTCAAGCGTTATCCGCTCTGTCAAAAGTTCTGCGATATATTCGCCTATCCCGATGCTTCCGCTTATTCCTGTTGACCTGATAGCTGCAGCGTTGATAAACGGTTTTACCCCGTCAGGGTGCCAGCCGATTATATAATCGTTAATTTCAGCGCACCTTGCCCTAAGGCCGGCATACTGGTGTATTGTCATTGATTTATCAAGCCAGGGGAAAACACGTTTTGCGGCGGCCCAGCCTGCTTCCATGGCATCCTGGGTAGTCCCTTTTTCCTCTTTGTCCCTGAGGTCCCTCGCTGTAGGGCCAACCATAAGATTGCCGTCACGAGTTTTTACAACAGTTGTACCGCGGAAATCAGGCTGGGGACATCCGTATACAATGGAATTGACAAGGCTTGAGTATTTTTTATCAATAACCCAGAACTCCCCTTTTCTCGGCCTTATCTCAAAATTATCCCATCCTGCCATTTTTGAAACCGCATCAGAGTAAAGACCTGCTGAATTTATTACAAAATCCGCATCAAGTGTTTTTTCCCCATTGTTAATCTCGACTGTCCATGGGAATTTTCCTTCCTGAGAGAACGATAGCGCTGTTACTTCAGATTCAAAAAGAAATTTTACACCATTTACAGCAGCGTTTTCCGCAAGCGCAAGAACAAGGTAGTAAGAAAGAAGAGATCCGTCTTCAGGAGCGTAAAGAGCTCCCAGCGCGTCGGGATTAACATAGGGTTCTTTTGAGAGAAGCTCATCCCTTCCTATAATCCTGGTTGAAAAAATGCCGCAGCTTTGCGCCTTTTTTTGAAGCGCTGGGAGGGTATCGTTAAATTCGCTCTCTGTAACTGCAACATTAAATGAGCCGCACCTTGTATATTCTACATCAAGCTCGGCTGTAATACTTTCCCATCTTTTATTGCTCCGCCTGATCATTTCAATTTCAACAGGGCAGGAAGGATCAAGATCCGCGCCGCATACAATATGAGAATTGTTTGCCTTGCTTGTCCCTGAACAGACATCATCCTCTTTTTCAAGAAGAGTTATGGAAAGATTTTCATACTGCGAAAGCTCCCGCGCAATGGCGCATCCGACTACACCGCCCCCCGCAATAACAACCCTATATTTATTTTTCAGAAAAGACCTCCATGAGCCCAAATTGTCCTGCTTGTTCAACTGCCTGCCAGATTTTCACGGCAGGTTTTTGCATGATTACCTTATACTTCGGAGAGGATTTTTCGTCAACAAATATCACCAATACAATGTCATATAGATGAAATTATACTGGCTGATTGCAATACCATCCTTCTTAATAAAGATATTCTGATTCTTATCAGCAAGAAAAAAGATATCGGTATTTTTAAAGATCTTGTAAAAAAATTACAATAGCCAAGAAACTTAAGAATTTTATCAATAAGCTGTTCATAAGTAAAAAAATAACTAACTAACTAAAACAGCCGGAACTGTAATTAATTTTCGCTCTGAACCGGCAACCCCCTGGCACATCTCCCGTTGTGACAGTATTCAATATCTTCTCCATAAGCCTGAATTGTGTGAACAGGAAGTTTGTCCCAGGGAAGAGGAGCCGGAGATTTTACTGACCAGGAATTAATTCCAGTTTCAAGAGCGGCGAAATTCTGAAAATCCTGTACACCGGGAATTCCGAAAGGAATTTGCGGATAATTTTTTCCAGTTATAACCGCGGCTCGTATAGATGCAAAAACAGCAAGTGATGATTCAGAAGGAACAGGAGAATCAAAGCGTTCAGCCTGAACCGGTAAAAAATCAGATTCCCTTGATCCCATCCAGTGAGGCCCATTCCTGAAAACCTCAATTCCAGTGTATAGCTTTTCAATAACATTCTTATATTTACGGTCTTCCTCAAAGCAGTAAGTTAGAAAAAGGAGCAATGCGGCATGGTCTTCAAGAAATGTCCCAGTAAGAGGAGAGCTGTCAAGTGAGCCTCGAAGGACAGTCCCGGTTTTGGTAATATGGGAGCTTACAAGCTCAGAGCGCATATCAAGTGCCATATTCAAAGCATCATTATTGCCAAGATGCCTGTGCATCTGCAGTAACGCTATACCGGCAAAAGAATTCCAGCTGGTGATTTTTTTACAGTCGCAAAACGGCTGCGGCCTTTCTTTTCTGGCGGTAAGCAGTTTCTCCTCAGCTGATAGAAGGTTTTTCAATAAAGCTGAAGATTTGCCATCAGCTGATAAAATATCTGAATATCCATCCTTTTTAATTAAATGTATTTTACCTTCAAAATTTCCTCTTTCAGGCATACTATAGATTCTGGATATAGCATCGAA
>JAVEZE010000024.1:0-21519 GCA_034003145.1 Spirochaetia bacterium | reverse complement strand
TATCATCCGGCCTGACTGCCGCATCTTCGAATTTCTTTTTATAAAACGGTACTTTGGCATAAACAATATCAACAAGTTTTCTCAGACTCTCAAGCTGATGCTGCCGCATTGTCTTAAGATCAGCGCTTTCTGCGTCAGGATTCCAGATCATAAAAAACCACCTCCATAGCTGGATTAAATTAAATCCTAATATGACTGGCCGGTCAAGTAATTATGATATATTTAATAACCAGCAGAAGGATAATAAATAAACAAATGGAAATAATAATGAAATATCAATTAGTTTTTCTCATTCATAAATTGTGATTTGTGTTTTTAATATTGATATAAAACATAAAGATGTATAATATTAGTATTTAATTTTACACAGCCTCAATGAAATATTCTATTGGGAATGTGTTTAAAAAATCAAATAGAAAAAGGATAGGTTTATGAAAATTGAACTTGCGCTTTATGCGACAATTGCCGGAAGTATTGTTGCTTTGCTCTATGCCATGTTAAGAACAAAATGGATATTTAAAAAGCCGATAAAAAATGAAAAGCTTAAGCAGATCAACGGTTTCGTTGCTGATGGAGCAATGGCTTTCCTTTCAAGGGAATATAAGACATTGATCCCTTTTGTTCTATTTGTCAGCGCTTTCCTGATAATCGCAAACCAGGGTTACATCAAGCTCCAGGCAGCCGCTTTTTTAATTGGCGCAGCCTGTTCCGCTTTTGCGGGATTTATTGGAATGAAAGTCGCTACCGCTGCCAACGCGCGTACAACAACTGCCGCGGCTGATTCAGGGCTTACAGAAGCACTTAAAATAGCATTTGCCGGCGGTTCAGTTATGGGAATGAGCGTTGTAGGCCTTGCCCTTTTTGGGATCTTTGCCGTGCTTCTCGGATCAATTTATATTATCGGGGATTCAGTAACACAGTTTTCAGATACCATACTGCCCATTCTTTCAGGTTTTTCACTTGGAGCATCTTCAATTGCTCTCTTTGCAAGGGTAGGCGGCGGAATCTTTACAAAGGCAGCTGATGTGGGAGCAGACCTTGTCGGCAAGGTTGAAGCAGGAATACCTGAGGACGACCCCAGAAACCCGGCTGTAATAGCTGATAACGTGGGTGATAATGTAGGTGATGTAGCAGGTATGGGAGCAGATCTTTTTGAATCCTATGTAGGCTCAATAGTCGGCTGCATGATACTTGGCGCTTCCATGATTGGAACAGATACGATGCGGATGAAACTCATTGCCCTTCCATTGCTGCTTTGCGTAGTCGGATTGGCAGCTTCTCTTATCGGCATATTTTTGGTAAAAGCAAAACCTGATTCAGATCCCCAGAAAGCACTTAACACAGGATCATTCGGGGCAGCAATACTCGCAGCTATTTTGACATACCCTCTCTGTATTTTTGTTTTCGGCGGCGAGACATTCAACAACGGAATTGGCCCTTTGCAGGTGTTTTCATCATCAGTAATAGGGCTTGCGGCAGGTGTTGCGATAGGAATGCTTACTGAGTATTATACCGGAACAGGCAAAAAACCGGTTTTAACCATAGTTGAATCATGTGAGACAGGTGCTGCCACAACAATTATAACAGGAATGGGTGTTGGTATGCTTTCAACCTTTCCTGCCCTTATAGTTATTATCAGCGCAATACTTTCAAGTTTTTACCTTTCCGGCCTATACGGTGTTGCTATAGCAGCACTTGGGATGCTTGCGACACTCGGTATACAGCTTGCTGTAGACGCATATGGCCCGATAGCAGACAACGCAGGCGGTATGGCTGAAATGGCTCACTTTCCTGAGGAAGTAAGAAAGATAACAGATAAGCTTGATGCAGTCGGCAACACTACAGCGGCAATCGGCAAAGGGTTCGCGATAGGCTCAGCCGCGCTTACCGCCATTATCCTTTTCACAGCATTCAAGGCAACTACAGGGATAGGGGCAATTGACCTTACAAATGTAAAAGTAATTGCAGGTATTCTTCTCGGCGCTGTTATCCCTTATCTTTTTTCATCCCTTTCCATGACTGCGGTCGGAAAAGCAGCTTTCGCGATGATTGAAGAGGTAAGAAGACAGTTTAAGGAAAAACCAGGTATTATGGAAAACACTGAACTACCTGATTATAAAAAATGCGTTGATATCAGCACAGCTTCAGCTCTTAAGAAAATGATGCTTCCCGGTATTATCGCGATATCAGCTCCTGTGATAATAGGATTTACCGGCGGTATTGAAATGCTCGCAGGCCTGTTGACAGGTGTTACATCTTCAGGTGTAGTTCTTGCCATTTTCATGTCAAATACAGGAGGAGCCTGGGATAACGCAAAGAAAATGATTGAAGCAGGGGCAAGCGGAGGAAAGGGTTCACCGGCTCACAAGGCTGCTGTTGTAGGTGATACAGTAGGGGATCCTTTCAAGGATACTTCTGGCCCATCGCTTAATATTCTTATCAAGCTTATGGCAGTTGTTTCTCTTGTTATTGCTCCAATGCTTAAAAACTTCTGGGGTTAAGAAGCAACAGGTTTTTATCTTATCTTAATGAGCTGTCTGCCATAGCGCGGACAGCTTTTTTATTTTCAAGGCAGGGCAGTAATTTGCTTCGGGTTTTTTTTGTTTGCGCAACAACGCTGCTTGCCCTATAATGGAAAAACAGCCATGACTGACCAGGAACTTCTCGCCATATCAAAATGCTCTCTTTTTAAATCTGTAAAACTGGCAGAAATCAAACTCCTTTTTCTGACAACCCCCTATACAATAAAACATTATGAAAAAAACGCGGTTGTACTTGTGCGGGGCGACAAATATGAAAACCTGATTATTGTTCTTAAGGGCGAGCTTGATACAGAAATAAACGATATTAGCGGCAGAACAATAAAAATAGAAAAAATCAAAAGCTCTTCAATTGCAGCCTCAGCCATACTTTTTGCATCTGACCCGTCTATTCCGGTAACTCTTACAGTATCCCCGCTCAGCAGCGCAAAACTGCTTTTTCTCCCGCCTGAGGCGGTATTAAAACTATTCAGGAATTCTGAAATTATCCTGAAAAACTATCTTAAGGATACAGGAGATAAAATCAACCTGCTTGCCGAGAAGATAAAACTCTTTAAATTTTCCAATTTAAGGCAAAAAACAGCGGGATATATCCTTGATCTTTCTGAAAAGCAGAAAGCAGAATCAATAACCCTTCCCTATACAAAAGAGATAATTGCAGAGATATTCGGCGTAACAAGACCTTCCCTGTCAAGGGTTTTTTCAGAACTTTCAAAAGAAAAAACAATAAAGCAGCAGGGCCGTTCTTTGAAAATAATAAACCGGCCCGCTCTTATGCAGATATTGAAAAACTCAAGTTTTAACTGAAACAGCTGCAACAGCGGAAGCTGAAGCCTCTTCCTTTCAGCGGCTTGGCAAGGATTACCTAAAGCCAGCTTTCTCTTACAACTTCCCCGTCAATACCTGCGACAATCTCTTTTACAGGAACCTTTCTTGACGCTTGCGCTGCAGCATTTCTGACAATTGCAGTTAGCCCCATACAGCACGGAACTTCCATAATCAGGACTGTTATTGTATTGACCTCAGCTGTTTCAATCAGGCTGATTATCCTGTCGGTATAGAGTTCTGCTGAATTGTCAAGTTTCGGGCAGGCTATAACAAGAGTTTTACCTTTAAGATATGAACCATGAAAATCAGCGACAGCAAATCCGGCACAGTCTGCTGCAATCAGAAGGTCTGATTTTTTAAAATGTGGTGAATCAGGATTTACAAGATGCATCTGTACCGGCCAGTTTATAAGTTCTGAAGTGTGTTTTGTTTGCCCAGTCCCGCCCGAAACAGGAGCAGGGGCTGATATTGACTGGTTAACAGCAGATGGGGCTGGTTTTAAACTCCTGCTGCGCATCCCCGGGCAGACATTAATCTTTACCTCTTCCTTGGCATAATCAGAGATTCTGTATCCATTTTCTTCCAGATACTCAAGCGCGGTATTATAAAAATCTTCTGCATTGTGGTTCTTTAGATGGGCAAGATGTGCCTTTATTGTCGCATCCCCTTTCGCGGCAATATTTGCCATTACTTTTTTCTCATCATAGGGCGCTGCTTCCCTCTCTTCAACTGTAATAGCACCTTCTGGACAATGGCCTATGCATGCGCCAAGTCCATCGCAGAATAAATCGCTTACAAGCCGCGCTTTGCCGTCAATAACCTGTAAGGCACCTTCCGGGCAGTCAGGAATGCAAAGCCCGCATCCGTTGCATTTTTCTTCATCTATTTTAATTATTTTTCTTTTCATATAATTCTCTCCACAGTTTTTTTACGTTTCACACATAATCTATAAAAAAGTTTTGTGAGAGGCTGTAACCATTGTTACATTTTATCAATTAATTTTTCCAGTTCAGACAGGATTGCTCCTGCTTCCTTGAATTTATACACATCTGCTTCTTTCTGCAGTTTTTCAAGAAGCAGCAACGAATCTGCGGAAATCTTTTTCTCCTTCAACACCTCAATCATAGAATGCACTTTTTTGGGGCTGTGCACCCTGATTGCCTTTTTCAGTTCCTCAAGATATCCGGAAATTTCAACAGAAGAATCAGCATCTGAATCCTTTTTTCCAGTTTCAAAGCAGTTTTCCCTGTTTTTTGTTTTTTCCTGTTCAATAGGAGTCAAAAGATTTATAAAATTATCAATTTCCTGGGCAAGGGAAGGAAGAAGATATTTAAGTCTGGTTTTATCATCATACCTTATTGACTGCTCAACAGATTCAGCATCATTGAATAATTTGTCAGCACCAAGATTACCTGCAAGGCTTTTAATGCTATGGGCAAATGTATATATCCATTCATAATCTTCTTTATTGAATTTTTCAATCAAGACTGAAGAGGAGCCTTTGTAATTTGTTTTTACCCTCTCTACCAGTTTCAGGTAAAGAGCAGTATCACCGCCAAGCATATCAAGAGCTTTTTCTGTATTAATCCCTTCAATGAAAGGGAGGCTCTTTTTTTTCTCCAGTATTTTTTCATCCTGACCAGAAGTAATATTATCAGGATTTATATTTTCCTGGCTGTAATCATCCGGATTGATATCACAGGAAGCAAAATGTTTATCAAGCTTCATTTTCAAGGAAGAAAGACTCACCGGTTTTTGGATAAATGCGGAAATTCCTTCATTAAGCATATCCCTGTTTTCGCTGTCCATGCAGTATCCGGAAAGAATAAAGACTTTTACCTTCGGGTTCATCTCTTTAAACTTATTAAAAGCTTCACGCCCTCCCATCCGGGGCATGATCATATCAAGGATTACAAGATCTACTACATGAATATTATCCCTGTAATATTCCAGCGCTGATAACGCGTTTCCAAAAGAAATTACAGTATACCCAAGCCTTTTAAGCATCTCGCCTGTAAGATCTCTTACAATTTCCTCATCATCAACAACCATTATATTTTTGCCAGAAGCTGTAACTTCAAACTCTTTTTCCGTATTATTCATGTTACTATCCAACATCCTGTTGATATTTATATCAAGCTATTAAGTGACTTTCTTTATATCTTTTCATTATTACAAGAATATCATCAAATACAGAAAGAAAAGCATCCACAACCTTGGGGTCAAAATGGTTACCGCTGCTTTTCTTTATTTCAAAAAGCGCGTCTTCCACAGTAAACTCATTCTTATAGACTCTTTTGGAAACAAGCGCGTCAAAAACATCTGCCACAGATACAATTCTGCTTATAAGAGGTATTTCCTCATAGCTGAGTCCTTTGGGATAGCCTGATCCGTCCCATTTTTCATGGTGGGTCAATGCTATCATTTTCCCCATTTTTATTACCTCAACATTGGAGCTTGATAAAATACTGGATCCTATCACTGTATGTTTTTTCATAATATTCCATTCTTCAGAATCATAAGATCCTTTTTTCAGGAGAATTTTGTCAGGTATCCCAATCTTGCCAATATCATGAAGAAGTGAGGCATAATATAAATTTTCTATCATGTTTTCCTCAAGCCCCAATGCTCCGGCTATGATTTTGCAATAGCTGCTTACCTTGAGAAGGTGGCTACCTGTATCATCATCCCGGTATTCTGCTGCTTTTGAGAGGAGAAATATGGTTTCCTGATAGGAATATCTTAATTCAAGAACAGTTTTTTGAAGTTCAAATGTTCTTTTTTCAACCTCGGATTCAAGCTTGGCATTCTGATTCTTAAGCTCTTCCTGGGCAATCTTTAAAGAAAGGTGCGTTTTAATCCTTGCCTTGACTTCATTAACCTCAAACGGCTTGGTTATATAATCCACAGCGCCGTATTCAAAACCCCTGTTCTTGTCAGCAGCATCCTTGTTGCCTGATAAAAATATCACAGGGATTGCAGCTGTCTTGCTGTTATCTTTAAGTCGTTTGCATACCTCAAACCCGTCAATTCCATCCATAACAATATCAAGTAGAATAAGGTCTGGTGTTAATTCAACAATCAGCTCACGAGCGCTTTCTCCGTTTGATGCGACAATCACGTCATATAGATTGTCAAGCATGCTTACCATGATATCCAGGTTGTGAATACTGTCGTCTACTACCAGAATTGTACTTTCGTTCAATTTTTTCATGTCTTGTTTTATTATAATGATTTTTTTGGAATAATTCTACCTTTTATAATTATTGCAATTTATATCTGATTTTAATATCTTTGGAATATGAATATTGAACGTTTCATGAATGAGATTATTCCCGAAATCTCACAAGAAATCGGGAAAAGCATTAAAAATGATTATCATGTTACCTCTGGCGAGGAACTTGGAAGATCGGGAAGAGAAGGTGTATATGATGTGCTTGATGCCTTTCTTTCAATTCTTTTTCCAGGTTGCTACAGCAGGGATACTATTTCTGCTGATGAGATAGATTTCTACATCAATGAGAGATTAAGGTATATCAGTTACAAATTTATCAAGTATCTAAGAGACAGCTTCAGATATATGTGCCAGGAGAAGGAATGCGGGAATTGCGACTGCGGCGAAAAAGCAAGGGCTGTCCTTATGGATCTTATCCAAAGCCTTCCTGAAATAAGGGAAATCCTTATTACTGATGTTCAGGCTGCAAAAGACGGAGATCCTGCCGCGACATCGCTTGATGAAATAGTACTCAGCTACCCATGTATTGAGGCAATTTCAACACACCGGATTGCGCACAAACTCTATTCCCATGGAGTGCCGATAATTCCAAGGATCATGTCTGAAAGGGCACACTCAAAAACAGGGATTGATATTCACCCTGGCGCTAAAATAGGAAGAAGTTTTTTCATAGACCATGGAACCGGTGTTGTTATAGGAGAGACCACAACAATAGGGGACAGGGTAAAGCTTTATCAGGGGGTTACGCTTGGCGCATTATCCCCTTTTGACAAGGAGGGGAAACCCAGAACAGGTGAAAAAAGACACCCTGATATAGAAGATGATGTAATAATCTATGCCAGTGCTACAATTCTGGGCGGAAAAACTGTTATCGGAAAAGGGTCAATAATCGGGGGAAATACCTGGATAACAAGTTCTGTAGCGCCGGGAAGCCTTATCTACAGAAACTGACAGCAGCCTGAAATTACGAGGCCTGCGGAACATACCATAAGAATAAAATTCTTTCAGGCAAGTCACGCAGGCCGCTTTGTTATGGATATTTTAAAAATCAATCCATAGGTGAAAACTGATCTTTTGGCGCTCCGCAGGCAGGGCAAACCCAGTCTTCAGGTACTTTTTCCCATGGAGTCCCAGCTTTTACGCCGTTATCCGGATCACCTTCTTTTGGATCATAGATATACCCGCATACATCGCAAACATATTTTTTCATTTTATCCTCCTTGCTTAAGCACAATTGTGCGCTATTGCCGTTGTCCAAGTTCCCTGTCAAGCATATAAAGACCTGTAGATTTGCTGCCAACCATTTCAAGTTTGGCAAGTACATCTGAAACATTAGCTTCTTCTTCTATCTGTTCTGTTACAAACCATTGCAGGAATATTTCAGTTGCGTAATCTTCTACAGCGCGTGCAGCTTTAACAAGTTTATCAATACATCCTGTAATATGCTTTTCATGCTTAAGAGAAGCTTCAAACGCATCTTTTGGAGAAGCCCATGATTCCTGCGGTTTATCGATCTGGGCAAGAACCGGTTTTTCACCCCTTTCCTGAAGATAGCTGTAGATTTTCATCCCATGCTCAGTCTCTTCCATCGACTGCTTGCTCATCCATGCAGCCATCCCTTTCAAGTTTTTGCTTTCAAAATCAGATGCCATTGCAAGATAAAGATATGAGGAATAAAGCTCCTCGTTGATCTGCTTTATAAGCAGGTCTTTCAGTTTCTGATCCATAGTTACTCCTTAACCTTTCCAGTGTCCATGTATATTGCAGTATTCCCTTGCAGAAACTTTTGCAGCTTTTGTGCAGAATTCAGCAGAAGGGGCATCTCCAGGTTTAAGATATTTCTTACAGGAAATACCATCCGCGATAAGTTCGATCCACTCGATATAATGATTGTCCAGCATTGGATGTAATGTGCTTCCTACTGTTACCTTGTAGCCGTTTGCTGTTTTTTCAATAACAGGTACATGTTTTTCTTTTGTTGAATCTGCAGTCTGTTCTGTCATTAAAACCATGTTCTCTCCGCAGCATACAAGATCTCCGTCTCCACCGTGTAAAACTTCAACAATATTTCCGCAAATTTCACACTTGTAGACTTCAAATTTCTTAGCCATTTTCATTTCCTCCGTAATATAGATTCTATTAATTATATTGTTATATATAAACAATATACCTACCAGTTCTCTCCAAGAAGCTCAAAATATGACTGAGGATGAGCACACGCGGGACAAGAAAGAGGAGCAGATTCCCCCTCATAAAGATATCCGCAGTTTATGCATCTCCACACTGTTTTTGATTTTTTCTTGAAAACTGACTCATCAAGAACGTTTTTTCTTAAATCAAGGTATCTTTTTTCATGCTGTTTTTCTGCTACCGCAATTGATTCGAAAATTGCGGCTATAACAGGGAACCCCTCTTCCCGCGCTTTTTTTGCGAAACCTGGATACATCTCTGTCCACTCGTAATTCTCTCCCCCTGCCGCATCTTTCAGATTAGAGGCAGTATCGCCTATAACGCCTGCTGGAAAAGATGCTGTGATTTCAACATCTCCCCCTTCAAGGAGCTTGAAAAGCCTTTTGGCATGTTCCTTTTCCTGATCAGAGGTTTCTTCAAATATCTTTGAAATCTGGACAAACCCTTCTTTCTTCGCAACACTTGCAAAGTAGGAGTATTTGTTTCTGGCCTGTGATTCTCCGCAAAAAGCAGTCAGAATATTTTTTTCTGTCTGTGTTCCCTTGATACTATTCATTTTTTTTTACCCTCCAGTAATTTTAAATCTTCTATTGTAAGATCAGGATGTATTCCAAGCCTTGTTAAGCTGAAATCAAACCTGACAGGATCTATTTTATCATACTTTTTCAAATTTTCAGTAATTTCCATCGCAGTTTTCAAAGAGGGAGTATTTCTCCCTGTAAGCCCTATATAGCTCCCTATTTTCATCATGTGAGTATCAAGTGGAATAATAAGCTCACTCTTTTTAACAAAATCCCATCCTCCAGGATCAATATTGTCAGACCTTACCATCCACCTCAGAAAAAGATTGAATCTTTTAAAAGCGCTCCCTTTCCAGCTTTCTGTTACAAGTATTCCAGGGTGTCTCTCGCATCCCGCAATAAGCTCCCTGCTGAAGGAATGCACCGCAGTAACAAGCACGCCCTTATCCTCATAATGCTTTTTAAAGCATTCTCCGGCAGAACCGTATTTTTTTATCAGTTTTCCAATTCCTGACAAAAAACCTGCAAGGTGTGATGTTTTGAAAAACCGGTATGAGAAACCATCATACAATTTTTCAAAATCGCGGAATTCCATTTTATAAAGATCGTCAAAAGGTGATGAAAGTATTGAAAGAACTTTTTCAACAGCTGCCATAATCAGCTCTACCCTGCCAAGGGCAAAAGCTGATGCAATAAGAGCTGCAATTTCCCTGTCTTTAATATTACCATATTTTCTGACAAAAACCAGAGGGTCAGGATTTATATATTCAGGCTTATGATACCTTAAATATATTTCTTCAAGAAGAAGTCCTGTTTTGCTGTTTTTAATCAAAAAAAGCCCCGATTTGTGATTTCACGAAAAACTAGCTCTCTATTGTTTTATTTAATTTTAAATTTTATATTTTATTTAATATACAAAAAAGGAGCTTTCAATGGCAATAGAAATAAAAAAAAATATTTTCTGGATTGGCGTCAATGACAGAACTACAGATTTGTTTGAAGGGTTATGGCCCATATCAAAAGAAGGGGTAACATATAACTCCTACCTTGTTAACGACAAAAAAAAAGCTATTATAGATCTTTCCAAATCAATAAAAACAGACAGCTTTTTTGATGAAGTGGCAAGCGTTGTTGATCTTGACAAGATTGATTATGTAATTATAAACCACATGGAACCGGATCACACCGGAGTACTTAAAACACTAAGAAGGCTATCACCCAAAGTAAAAATTCTCTGCACAGCCAAAGCCAAAAAAATGATTGAGGATTATTACGGCATTACTGATAATATTGTCGCGGTGGAAGACGGAGAAGTACTTGATCTTGGAGAGAGAAAACTTGTTTTTTACCATATCCCGTTTGTCCACTGGCCTGAAACCATGGCTACATACAATCCTGAGGAGAAGATTCTTTTTCCGTGCGACGCTTTCGGCAGCTACGGTGCTTTTTCAGGAAGCATATTTGATGATGAATGTAAAAATATTGATTTTTACAAAAAAGAAGCTTTAAGGTATTATGTCAACATTGTAGCTAAATTCTCGCGCAATGTTCTGAACGCTATCGAAAAACTGAAAGGTATTGAACTTAAGATAATAGCCCCTTCGCACGGCCTGATCTGGAGGGAGAATCCTGGGGATATTGTATCATTATACAAAGAGTGGGCAGAACTTGCAGGCAAACCCGGAAAACCAGGCGTTACCCTTATTTACGGTTCCATGTATGGAAATACGGAAAAAATGATGAATTCCATTGCGCTTGGAGCATCTTCCGCGGGAGTACCGGTAGAAATATTTGATGTCGCCCGCACAGATACAAGTTATATAATGCCTTCTGTCTGGACAAGATCAGGAGTCATAATAGGGGCACCTACATACGAGGTAGGCCTTTTCCCTCCCATGATAAATACACTTGAGCTTCTCGCGCTCAAAAAAATTGAAAATAAAAAAGCTCTTTATTTCGGCAGTTACGGGTGGAGCGGAGGCGCGCTTAAAAAGGTCAAGGCAATTACAGAACCATTAAAATGGGAGTTCACAGATACTTTTGAGTTCCAGGGGGGAGCGTCTGAAAAAGATATAGAAAAAGGCTATGAAATGGGGAGGAAATTCGCACTTGATCTGTTATCCAGCTAACCTTACCGCTTAACAGGCAAACTGCTGTCTACCTGTCCTCATCGCAGCTATAAGAGCTGCAAGCTGTACCAGGTACAAATAGAAAAGGCTTTCCGCTGCCGGAAAGCCTTTTGTCATTATTACTCTAAATAAAAATCCCTATTTCTTATATACCGGTCTTTCCTCATAGTGAGTATGAAGATACTGGTGTGCTTTATGGCTGAGCGGTTTTTCAAGAAATTTATCATAGATATGAATAATTTCAGGGTTCTGGTGAGAACATCTTATAGCTGAATGTGTATCATCAGAATATATTCCAGCTATTCTGGCATCCCTTACTGAATCCTCAGTTCCATAGGGCTGTCCTCCGCCTGAAATACATCCGCCCCGGCAGGCCATTACCTCGATAAAATCGTAGGGCCTTTCCTTCCCTTCTTTTTTGGCTGCCCTTATTTCTTCAACAAGATCCTGAACATTTGCCATACCGTGTGCAACCGCAACTTTAACCTTGGTTCCCTTTATATCGACAACTCCCCGCTTGACACCTTCCATACCTCTTACAGCCTCAACATTTACGTTGGCAAGCTCTTCTCCGGTAACAAGATTGTATGCTGTTCTTACCGCAGCCTCCATAACGCCTCCGGTTACTCCGAAGATGGTTCCCGCACCTGTATACATACCGATCGGGCTGTCTGCCTGTTCCTCTTCAAGTTCCGCAAAGTTGATACCTGCAATCTTGATAAGCCTTGCCAGTTCCCTGGTTGTAAGGACAAGATCGACATCGCAGTAGCCTGATGATTTCATATCACCGCATCTTGATATCTCGAATTTTTTCGCGGTACACGGCATGATCGCGACAGAGCAGATTTTGGCAGGATCAAGTTTTTTCATCTGCGCAAAATATGTTTTAGTCATCGCTCCCTGCATCATCATTGGTGATTTCGCCGTTGAAAAGTGAGGAATCATGTCAGGATAGTATTTCTCCATGTAATCTGTCCATGCAGGACAGCATGATGTAAGCTGGGGAAGTACACCTTTGCCATTTACCAGTCTTTCAACAAGCTCGCTTCCCTCTTCCATTATGGTAAGGTCTGCGGAGAAGTTTGTGTCAAACACTGAATCAACTCCAAGCCTTCTGAGAGCTGCGTATATTTTACCTGTTACAACCTCGCCGGGTTTCATTCCGAATGCCTCACCGAGAGCAACCCTTACAGCAGGAGCGATCTGTACTGATACATGAACTCCTTTTTCGCGTACCGCGTTAAGGAATTTCTGTGTCTCGTCTTTTTCATATATTGCGCCTACCGGACAATGGGCTGAACACTGGCCGCATTTGATACACGGACTTTCATCCAGCAATACATCTGCAGCAGGAGCAATCCTTGTGTGCTCGCCCCTGTTGAGGAACTCAAGCGCCCATACATTCTGAACTTCCTGACATACAATAGCGCATCTTCCGCACTGGATACATTTTGTAGGATCAAGAACTATTGATGTTGTTGAAACATCTTTGGGAAGTCTTCTGACATTCATATCAAAAGGGATTTCCCTTATGCTGTATTCAGCCGCAAGTGTCTGAAGCTCGCAAGACTGGTTTCTTGCGCATGTAAGACATTCCTGCGGATGGTTTGAAAGAATCAGTTCTATTACAGTTCTTCTGACACTCTGGATCTCAGGATCATGTGTTATATAATTCTGTCCCTCAACAATTTTAGTTGAGCATGCCCTTACAAGACGGGGCTGTCCTTCAATTTTGACGACACAGATACCGCATGCGCCCCAGGCCTCAAGATCAGGATGAGCGCAAAGACTTGGTATTTTTACACCAGCAAGTTTTGCGGCTTCCAGGATTGAAGTCCCGGTCTTTACCACTATAGGGTTACCATTAATTTTTATTTCTACAGTTTTCACTGCCTTATCTCCTTGCCATTTTGATTAATATATTGATATAGCACCGAATTTACAACTATTGTAACATTCACCGCACTTGATACATTTTTCCTGATCTATAACATGCGGCTGTTTTCTTACGCCGCTGATACAGTTGACAGGACATTTCCTTGCGCAGACAGTACAGCCGATACATTTTTCAGGATTTATCTCATACCTTACAAGGTCTTTACACTTGCCGGCAACACATTTCTGATCATCAATATGCTCAAGATATTCATCACGGAAATATCTAAGCGTGGAAAGTACAGGATTCGCTGCTGTCTGGCCAAGCCCGCAAAGGGCGGCTTTTTTCATCGCATATCCTATCTCTTCCATTTTTTTCAAATCTTCCCTGGTTGCGTTTCCTTTTGAAATCTTGTCAAGATACTGATAAAGTTTCTTTGTCCCGATCCGGCATGGTGAGCATTTTCCGCAGGATTCATCTACACAGAACTCCATATAGAATTTTGTGACATTTATAATACAATCAGCTTCACTCAAGACTATCATACCGCCTGATCCCATCATAGTACCGATTGATACCAGTGTATCAAAATCAATTGGTGTATCAAGGTTTTCTTTGGTAATTACTCCGCCAGAAGGGCCTCCTGTCTGTACAGCTTTAAAACCCTTGTTATCCCTTATTCCGCCGCCGATATCATATACAATCTCCCTGAGAGTAATTCCCATGGGAACCTCTACAAGGCCGGAATTGTTTATTCTTCCAGTCAATGCGAAAACTTTTGTGCCTGGGGATTTTGGTGTGCCAATTTTTGAAAACCACTCTCCCCCTTTGTGAAGAATTACAGGAATGTTGGCAAGAGTCTCAACATTGTTTATGACTGTAGGCTTACCCCAGAGTCCCTCAACTGCGGGAAAAGGGGGTTTTGGTGTCGGCATCCCTCTTTTTCCTTCTACGGAACGCAAGAGAGCAGTTTCCTCGCCGCAGACAAACGCGCCTGCACCAAGCCTTATTTCTATATCAAAATCAAATTTGCTGCCAAGTATATTCTTGCCGAGAAGTCCGTATTCTTTTGCCTGTTCCATTGCTATTTCAAGACGCCTAATTGCAAGAGGATATTCAGCCCTGATGTAAATGACTCCCTTGCTGGCACCTATTGTATATCCTGCAATTGCCATTGCCTCAAGAATTGAATGGGGATCACCTTCAAGAGTACTTCTATCCATGTAAGCGCCGGGGTCGCCCTCATCAGCGTTACATACAATGAATTTTTGATCTGCGTTAACTGTCTTGCTGAAATTCCACTTCATCCATGTAGGGAATCCTGCTCCCCCTCTTCCGCGAAGCCCTGAAGTTTTTAATTCCTCAATAACCTGTTCCGGCGAGATTTCAAAAAGGCATTTTTCAAGAGCACTGTATCCGTCCCTTGCAACATATTCTTCAATATTTTCCGGGTCAATAAAACCGCAGTTTCTAAGTACGATTCTGTACTGTTTCTGATAAAACTGAATATCCTCTTCCTCAAATTCATCTTTGTGCTCAATTTCATCGCCCTTATAAAGAAGATGTTTAACAACCCTTCCCTTTATAATGTTTTCCTCTACAATTTCTTTTGCGTTTTCAGGTTTTACCTCAACATAGAAGGCTCCTTCCGGAAGGACCTTTACAATAGGACCTTTTTCGCAAAATCCAAAACAGCCTGTCTTTACAACCTGAACATCTTTTTTTAGTCCATGAGCTTCAACTTCTTTTAACAAGTTCTGGTATATATCATCTGCTTTTGATGATTCACACGCTGTACCGGCGCAAACCAGTATATAGTTTTTTACTGCCATCAACTTCCTCCGTTATCCTTTAACAATATCTACAGAAGGTTTGTCAAAAATATAATTATTGACAAGTTTTTTCTGCACAATATGCTCATTGACAATTGTTCTTGCAACTGCTTCATCAACTTTACCGTAAATAGTATCAGGCATACCAGGTACTTTTACTTCAACAGTCGGTTCTACATAACAAAGTCCCATACATCCTGTCTGTTTGACAGTGATTTGTTTAAGACCTTTTTTATCAATTTCATCAAGAAAAGCTTCCAATGATCTTTTCGCCCCTGCAGCAATTCCGCAGGTACCCATTCCAATGATTATCGCAACATCATTTTCCGATACATCCCGTCTTTCAAGGGTTTTCTTTGAAACTTCCCTCAACTTTCTCAGGTCTTCTAGCGTCATTTTAGCCATTGCCTGTCTCCTTATTTAAATTTTCTTCCTGGGAAATAAAATACTGCTTCGCAAGGTTTATTGTCTCGGCAGTTGAAAGGTCTCCCAGTATTTCCAGTAATTCGGATCTTTTTATGGTATAGAAGTCTCTGCCGCCAGCCGATCCGACAGGCTTAAGCGATCTTTTAAACTCAAGTTCATAATCCCCGTCAAACATCATAGCCTGTAAAACAGTGGTAGCTATGTCTCCCTCAGGAGGGGTATCAATATTTGCGGGATCAAATGTGAATTCAAGCCTTGTTCCCTTCCCTTTTTCTGATTCAAGGGAGAAAGCGCCTCCGGAAAGATTCACAGCCTGCAATAAAAATGGTATCCCAAGGCCTATTTTTCTTTTTAGATGTTTTGTGCCGTCTGTGTAGAAAGGATCCCTGACTTTTTCAAGCTGCTCTTTAGACATCCCTTTTCCATTGTCTTCGATAATTGTTTTTATAGCGCTGCCTGAACTATCATATAATAGATTTATCCGGCTGCTTCCTGCTTCAATCGAGTTTTGAAGACAATCTGCTATAAAATCACAGATAGCAGCATGCATTAATCAGCCCTTCTGTTTTAGCTTGGCTATAATTTCCGGAATTGAATCCTTGGTAAGCTTACCAAAAACCTCGCCTCCTGCAGTAAGAACTGGAGCAAGCCCGCAGCAGCCTAAACATCTTACAGATTCATAAGAAAACATTCCGTCTTCAGTAACCTGATTTATCCCGATTCCAAGCACTGATTCCAGCTCCAGAAGCAGGTCATCGCCGCCTTTTAAATAACAAGCAGTTCCCATACACACCTGGATGTTGTATTTTCCTGGTTTTGTTTGTTTAAAAAAATGGTAAAATGTCATTACCCCGTAAACCTTGGCAAGGGGTACCTCAAGAAGATCTGAAACCATTATCGCAGCCTGTCGCGGTACAAAACCCAATTCTTCCTGTACCTTGTGAAGAACCATGATCAGGTTGCCCGGCTTCTCTTTCCAATCCTCAATAAAAGCAAGCAGCTCTTTTGAGAATTTTATCTCTACAGCAGTTTGTACAGACATGAAACCTCCATTATTTTATCTGTTTTGAACAGTATTTTCCGACAGCATTATATGTTATTATTGAGTTATATTCAATAATAAATCTCTCAAAATGCATTTTTTGTGATTATTTAACAATTATACTATTTATTTTAACAATTTATAAATTTTATTGACAACTTAATGTGAATAGAATAACATCATTGAGCCATGAATAAAGAAATTATCTTACGGTTATCCAAGTATAAAAGACTTCTCCAGAAACTGAAGGCACTTGGCCTTGAAAAGGTTTTTTCAAATAACCTTGGAGACGCGCTCGGGGTTACCTCTGCCCTGGTCAGAAAGGATTTCTCCTTCCTGAAAATCAAGGGAAACAAGAGAGGCGGATATATAATTGACGAGCTGATAGAGGAAATTGACTCAATTCTGGGACAGCATAAACCGCGCGAGATTATTGTTGTAGGATGCGGCAAGATAGGGACAGCGATAATGCAGTATAACGGACTTGCCAGAGACGGTATAACAATTGCGGCAGGTTTTGATATTCTCCCTGATAAGGTTGCATACAAGGGTGATGCGCTTATTCTGCCTATGTCGGAACTTGATAATTTTGTTTATGAAAATCAGATAAAAGTCGGGGTAATTGCGGTTCCTGAATCAGCAGCTACCGCTGTTTTTGAGAAAATGATCAGCGCGGGAATTCTGGGATATCTTAATTTTTCCCCGGTTGAACTAAAGTGTACAAAAGACTCACAAATCCCTCTGGACAACAAAAGCTGCTATGTTATCAATAATATTAATCTTGCTGTTGAGATTGAGAATCTTTTCTATCATGTAAACAGAAAAGAAGAACTTATGGCAGAGATAGGGGACAATAATACAAAATAAAACCCTTACATTCTGCTGCAGCTTGTATTATGCGCAGGAGAGGGTTTGATTTTCAGGAATTGTGCATCTGCCGGGCAATGCCGGGCAGATGGCTGCGTATCCTACAATACTATATAGAACAATATCCCGAAATAATGAAAGACTGAGCCTGCAAGCACGGCAAAATGCCATAAAACATGGAAAAAATGGTGCCCGGGAAGTATATAAAAAAGAACACCACCGGTATATGCTATTCCTCCCGCCATCAGCCAGAAAACCATGCCGTAATTAACATGGTCCAGAAACGGGTTCCAGGCTATAACAACAAGCCAGCCCATTGCCAGGTATATAAACATAGAGATTTTTTTTACGCCTGATTTGAATACAGATTCAAGAACAATCCCGAGTACTGTAAGCCCCCACACTATCCCGAACATAGACCACCCCCATGTGCCTCCTATCTGAAAAGCTATTGGTGTATATGTTCCTGCAATAAGGATAAATATTGCGCAGTGATCAAATATTTTAAATATTTCACGCGCCTTTGTAAATGAAAGACAATGATACAAAGTTGATGCGAGATAAAGCAGTATCATCGCAGCGCCGTATATCGCGACTCCCGCTGTTATGGAGGCTGGGCGCCCCATGCTGATTGAAAGAGCAACAAGGATGATTGTCCCTGCTGCTGCCGCAACAGTTCCAATTCCGTGGGTAATTGAATTAAAAACCTCCTCCCTGACTGTCTGCGGCCTTTCCTTCTGTTTTCTCATATATAATTTTAATCGTCCGGAAATACTTAATGCGCTGTTATCATTAATATCTTTATTAGTATCATTGTTTAAATCTTTGGTCATACCTTTGTGTTTCATCCCTTAAATAATACAGGAGATTAAAGTTTTGGTAAATATGATATAAAAAACAATACTTATCCTGATTATTAACTTTGCAGATATTACATATTTTGTCACTTTTTTTAATACTGTCTATTTCAAGAAGGTATTTATTGCCTATTTATGTCTCTTTTTTTTCATTTGTAAAATCAACATGCATGTTTTTATGTTTTTTATGTTTTTTTATTGACATACTCAGGTTTTTCGCTTAAATATTATACTTATTCTTTATTTATTCCTAAAAATCAGAGGTTCTAATGAGTAAAATAATGAAAACAGGGGCAGAAATTCTAGTAGATGCCATTCAAAAAGAAGGAACAGATTATATATTCGGTTATCCGGGCGGTGCAGCCATACCTATTTTTGACGCGCTGCTGGATTCCCCGATTAATTTGATTTTAACAAGGCATGAACAAGGCGCCACACATATGGCAGACGGTTATGCAAGAGCAACAGGCAAGCCAGGTGTAGTTCTGGTAACATCAGGGCCTGGAGCGACAAATACAATTACAGGTATTTTTACAGCGCAGATGGATTCCATACCCATGGTTGTAATCTGCGGACAGACACCCACTTTCGCCCTGGGGCTTGATGCTTTTCAGGAAGCAGATGTTTCAGGTATTTCATCTCCGGTTGTCAAACATTCCTATCTTGTAAAAAACACAGAAGATATACCAAGAATTGTAAAAGAGGCATTTCATATTGCCCAGACCGGAAGGCCGGGCCCTGTTCTAATTGATCTGCCGAAAGACACATCAAGCAGGCTTCTTGATCCGTCAAAAATAGTAACAGACTTTACCCTGCCGGGTTATAAAATTCCTGATTCTTTAGATTCTGAAACCATACAGATGGCGGCAAAATATCTAAACGAGGCAAGAAAACCGATCCTCCTTGTTGGACATGGAGCTATTATCTCGAAAGCATCCAAAGCAGTTGCCTACCTGGCAGAAAAAATGAGAATTCCGGTAGTAAACACACTGCTGGGGAAAGGTTGTTTTCCTGAAACAAATGAGCTGAATCTTGGAATGCCGGGGATGCATGGTACAGCATACGCAAATAAAGCGCTTGTTGAATGCGATCTTGTCATGTCAATCGGGTCAAGATGGGATGACAGGATTATCGGAAAAGTTGATGAGTTCTGCTCACGGGCTGTGAAAATTCATATTGATATTGATCCGGCGGAAATTAACAAGGTAGTCCAGGTTGACCTTGGCATAGTAGGTGATGCAAAAAAAGTTGTTGAGGCAATCAATGCCATCGCCACAAGGGGTGAAACTGAGGAGTGGATCAAATATATCAATAAACTAAAAAAACAATTTCCCCTTAAATTTAAAAAACAGGGAAAGCTTAAAGCACAGCATGTTCTTGATGAACTTTACAACCTGACAAATGGAAAAGCAATTGTTGTAACAGATGTAGGCCAGCATCAGATGTGGACTGCTCAGTTCTATAAAACATCTTTCCCGAATCAATGGATTTCTTCCGGAGGAGCCGGAACAATGGGGTACGGGTTTCCCGCGGCAATCGGAGCGCAGATAGGAATGCCGGAAAAACAGGTTGTAGCAATAGTAGGAGACGGCGGATTCCAGATGACAATGAACGAACTCTCAACTGCCGCAATCAACAAGCTTCCCATAAAAATTATTGTAATAAACAATAAATTTCTTGGAATGGTAAGACAGTGGCAGAATATTTTCTACGAAAACCGCCTCTCCGGTGTGGATCTTGAGGGGAATCCCAATTTTGTAATGCTTGCGAAAAGCTACGGTATAAAGGGATACTGCATAAAGAGAAGCGCGGATGTCAAAAAAATACTGAAAGAAGCGCTTGAATATAATGACGGGCCGTGCCTGATAGATATAGAAGTGGAAAAAGAGGACAATGTCTATCCCATGGTTCCAGCCGGAGCCCCTTTAAGCGCGATGATACTTGAAGCTCCGAAAATAAAACTTGAAAAACCGGTTGGAGGTACCTGATCATGACGGAAGAGATGAAAAAACATTCAATAAGCCTTCTTGTAAGCAACAAACCCGGCGTGCTGATAAGAATAGCGCTTGTATTTGCCAGAAGGGGATTCAATATTGACAGCCTTGTTGTATCGGAGGGTAACGTTCCGGAATTCTCAAGAATGACAATAGCAGCTACAGGTGATAACAAAACACTTGATCAGATAATCAAGCAGCTTAACAAACTTGTTGATGTTGTACACGCTACAGACAACACAGGGAAAAACATAATTGAACGGGAACTGGCGCTGCTTAAGGTGTTTTGCGCGCCTGAAAAAAGGGTAGATATTTTCCAGCTGATCAAGGCATTCAAAGGCGCGGCAGTAGATATTGCAGATGCTACAATAGCATTTGAGGTTACTGGCACATCTGAAAAAATTGATGCTGTTAAAAAAACTTTTGAGCCTTACGGGATTCTTGAAATTGTCAGGACAGGCAAGACACTGATCGCAAGAGGAGATGAAAGCACATCATGATTCTCTGATCATTTCGCATCAGGCAGGCCGGTATTGTTTTTAATCATCGACCTGCCTATGCCTGAGAAGCGCACTACCTTTCTGCTTAATGCAGCCTCAATTGTATCTTTTTCGCCAAATATCAAAACTTCTTTTTTCGCTCTTGTCACTGCTGTATACAGGATTTCCCTGGTAAGCATTTTTTCCGCTGATTTATCAATAATGACAGCAGCTGTTTCATATTCATTTCCCTGACTTTTGTGTATGGTCTGGGCATAGGAGATTTCCCATTCTTTAAGCAGGGAAACAGGTATGCTGCGGATCAATCCCTGATTATCCCTGAATACCGCGCAAAACACTGCGTTATCCAAAACAATAACGCCCCTGTCTCCGTTAAAAAGATCATTCTCGTAATCGTTTCTTAAAATCATTACAGGCATTCCCGGATAAAGCTGTTTTTTCCCTCTGGAAAGTCTTTCAGCTATTTTTTCATTAAGATTATCAGTGCCGAACTGCCCGTAATTATGAGGAGAGAGGAGAACAAATTCCGATAGAAAATCTGGCAAAACAGAAATGTCATTCTGAGCTGCATAATCATTGAGTTTTTTATATTTATCAACCGCAAGGGTAAGAAGCGCATCCAGCTCCGGCAGCATCAAAGTGATAGCGCTGCCTGCCTCTCTGCCACCTGCATCCCCGCTGC
>JAVEZE010000023.1:0-21554 GCA_034003145.1 Spirochaetia bacterium | reverse complement strand
TTGTGTACCTGGTGCCATAGATTGTGTTATTCAGTGTAATATGCACATAATCCGAATCAGGATTGAATTTTGTGATTTTTGGTATGTATGAATAGTTTTTATCCTTTGATGAGGCAATTCTCCTTGCATCCCCGAACTTTGATGCTTCGGAAGCTGCTTTGTCTGCCCATGCTCCTGTAATAATGTAATCTGCCTTTTTTTTCCTGTACAGATTAAGAGGAACCATTGCGAACTGAGTAGAAGCTCCTCCCTGAAGAAACATGACTGTGTAATTATCCGGTACTTCCATTAGTTCCCTGATAAGACTCTCCGCATCGCCAATAATTGCTTCGAATGCGGCAGACCTGTGGCTCATCTCCATCACCGACATCCCTGTGCCGTTGTAATTAAGCATTTCAGCCTGGGCTTTTTTCAGCGCTTCCAGCGGAAGCATCGACGGACCAGCCGCGAAATTAAATACTCTTTCCATTTTAAACTCTCCTTAAACAAAAAAATTATTTATATTGTTCTGAATTTCCTGTAGCAAATCCCTGCGCAAGCAGCGCTGATAGAAGCCTCAGTTCCTCAAGCAGGTATATGTTTCTTATTAGCAGCCCCTGCTTCGGCTCAAGAATGACTGGAGAAAAATTGAGAATCCCCTTAATCCCTCCTGCGGCAAGCCTGTCTGCTGTTTTCTGCGCGCTTTCTGAATCTACCGCAAGTATGGCAAACTCTATTTCAAGCTGCCTCACTTTTTCCTCAATTTCATAAAACAGGTAAAGAGGAACTTTTGTAGTAATCATTTCCAGTCTGTTTATGCTGCTGTCAAATCCTGCTGCAATTTCAAATCCTGATAAGGCTGAGTCCGGATTGTTAAGTATTGCCATTCCATGCATATCAAGTCCTGCAATACATATTTTTCTTTTTCTTTCAAATCCGAATGTCATGCTGAGAAGTTCTTCAAGGCTTTCTGTGCTGTATCCGTCTTTGCTGCTTTTTACAGAGGCAAGAAGACTAAGATCCTTTCTTATGCTGTGGGCCTGAATGCCGGTCAGTGATTCAAGCTCTGTTGATGATATTCTTTTTTTATTGGATTTTTTTAGCCCTGTGATTACAGTATAGAGTTTTGTTAATCTTTCAATTGCAGGAACAGGTATGTTTTTTCCCATTTTTTCCTGATTTTCTATTCTATCTGTGAAAATATTCACAGATAGAATATATTATAAATAGTTGTGTTGTCAAGTGACATTAAAATTATTATTATAATAACAGTTTAAAAATATGGATAGAAAACTGATAAATTGTTATAGAAAATATACTGACCTTCATTACAGAAAAAAAGATCTTGTAAAGTTGTTTTTTTTTGCAGGGTTTACTATTCTCCTTATTGTTTCAGGGACTAACAGTCTTGATTATAACTGGCAGTGGTACAGGGTCCCAAGATATATTATAAGCTTCTCTGACGGGAAACTGATACCAGGTCCTCTTCTTAAAGGGCTTGCCGTAACATTGGAAATATCTGCTGTAAGCCTTTTTTTCGCGTTTGCGGCCGGACTTGTTACAGCTCTTTTCCGCCTTTCTGATTCAGTTTTAGCCAGATTTATTGCCAGAGTATATCTTGAATCAGTCAGGAATACCCCTCTTCTGATCCAGCTGTTTTTTATCTATTTTGTATTGTCGCCGATATTCAACATTTCCGCCTTTACTTCCGCAGTTGTTGCCTTAAGCCTGTTTGAAGGGGCATATACATCAGAAATAATCAGGGCAGGAATCATGTCTGTTCCCGGAGGACAGTGGGAAGCTGCTTTGAGCCTTGGAATGGGGCCAGGTACAATATATACAAAGATAATTTTCCCCCAGGCTATAAGGCAGATGCTGCCAATGCTTGTTAACCAGTCAGTTTCTCTTGTTAAAGATTCATCTCTTGTAAGTACTATCGCAATATATGATTTGACTATGAAAGGTCAGGAAATTGTGGCAGATACTTTTTTATCTTTCGAGATTTGGTTTACTGTTGCTCTTGTTTATCTTGCTGTAACAGGTTTTTTAAGCTGGGCCGCCTTAATTGTTGAAAAAAAATATGTCATTGGCAGGAAAAATTAACTAAATATTTTCATATATATTATTTTTTTAGTATATTTATATAACTGTTTACAAACTGTTTTTTGATTTTAAAGAATATGTTTGTAAAGATTCTGGAGGAAAAATGAAAAAAATAAGTATTATTACGGCTGCAGCTGTTCTAACCATATTCCTTATTTCATGCGGCAATAGCGAAAAGGGTGAAACAGGGGCTAAAAGCAATTTAATTGAAGAAATTCAAAAAAGAGGGGTGCTCAGGGTCGGTATGTCAACTTTTGTACCCTGGGCAATGCAGGATAAAACCGGAGAGCTTATCGGTTTTGAGATTGATGTAGCAAGACGGCTTGCTGAAGATATGGGAGTGAAAGTTGAATTTATTCCTACAAAATGGTCAGGGATAATCCCGGCTCTTCTTACCGGTAAATTCGATGTAATTATCGGGGGGATGGGAATACGGGCGGAAAGAAACCTCAAGGTTAATTTTTCAATTCCCTATGATTATACCGGCATGTCTATTGTGGCAAGCAAGAGTATTGCCGGCGGTCTTAAAACTCTCGAAGATTTCAACAGGAAGGATTTTGTAATTGCGGCAAGGATAGGCACCACAGCGGCTGATGCGGTAAAAAAGATGCTGCCACTGGCAGAACTTAAGCTGTTTGATGATGAATCACAGGCTGTGCAGGAACTTTTAAACAAGAAAGCCCATGCTGTAGTAGCTTCGACCCCTCTTCCGGCATACCAGGCTTTAAAAAATTCAGACAGCCTTTATATGCCTTTTGAAGAAAATTTTACCAAAGAACCGATTGGTTTCGCATTGAAAAAAGGTGATGTTGATACACTTAACTTTTTCAATAACTGGATAACTGTGGTTGATTCAGAAGGCTGGCTTAAAGAAAGAAAATATTACTGGTTCAATACCAGGGATTGGGCTCCCAATGTAGAATAACTACAGGAAAACAAAATTGGAAAAAAAAAGGCATCTTACCCTGCTTGATTTTGTACTGTCAGCAGTAATTTTACTGCTGGCAGTATTTGTTTTTTACAGAATAAAAATCGGCCTTAACTACAAATGGAGCTGGGGTGTTATATGCCAATATTTGTTCAGGATAGATGATGCAACCGGCAGGGCTGTCCCCGGCCTTATTGTAAAGGGTTTTTTAATAACAATAAAACTTGCTGTCTGGTCAACCATAACTGCCATCATTATAGGCGTGTTTATGGGAATAATAAGAAGCGGAGGAGGGCTTGCCTCAAGGCTTGCAGGTCTTTTTTATATCCAGCTGATCAGGAATATACCTCCTCTTGTCCTTGTTTTTATATTCTATTATTTTTTTGGAAGCTTTATCATAGAGTTAACAGGGATTGACCAGATTGTGTATAATTCTCCTGAAAACGTTAAAAAAATAGTATCTTTTCTGTTTGCCGAACCGTCCCGGTTTCCTGTTTTTATCTCTGCTGTTATTACGATGGGAGTTTATGAAGGGGCTTATATTACGGAAATTGTCAGGGCAGGCATAATCTCGGTTGGGAAGGGGCAGTGGGAAGCAGGAAAAGCTCTTGGTATGAAAAGAACAGCGATTCTTGAATTTATTGTCCTGCCGCAGGCTATCAGGTATATTCTCCCCCCGCTTTCAGGCCAGTTTATTTCCGCGATAAAGGATTCTGCGATTGTATCTGTAATATCAGTACAGGAACTTACTTTTCAGGGGCTTGAAATAATGGCTTCCACATATCTTACATTTGAAATATGGATTGTCATTACTTTCCTCTATTTTATTCTTACATTTTCATGCTCTCTTGTTTTTGAGAAAATTTTCATATATACACGTAGAGGAAGAAGTTTTTAATTGAAAATGGAACTGAGGTAAGTAAGCCATGCTGCTGCGCGGCTTCCGGTTCAAAAAGTTTCCTTAAAATAGTTTTAAATAAGGGATGGTAGAATGGTCTGGGTGGAATTTTCAATTGTGTCAACTCTTGTAATTGTTTTCGGATATCTCCTTTCTGACAGGGCAGACAAGCTGGCGGAAGCACTGAATATCGGGAAAGGGCTTATAGGCTTTGTTCTTCTGGGTTTTGCTACTTCAATTCCGGAACTGGTCTCGACACTTGCGTCAACTGTTGTGCTTGATAATCCGCTTCTGGGCTCAGGTAACATAATTGGCAGCAATAATGCGAATCTGTTTATCCTCTCTGCCTCGCTTTTGTTTGCCTCTTCTTTAAGGAAAAAAGGGAACAATCTTGATGATGAAAGCCTTGTCTCTGTTTCATTCTGTTTCGCTGTCACTTCGGTTTTTACAGCTGCAGTAATTTACTCGGGAAACCCTTTTGTGGCAGGTTTTTCAATTTTCAGTTATCTGATAGGCGCTCTGTTTTTCCTGAGTATATTTGAGCTTCACAAGGCAAGCTCTGCAAACAGTGAAAAGAGGGATAAGACAAAACTATCACCAGGGTTTTATGCCGGGCTTATCTTCCTTCTTGTTGTTCTTGTCGGCTCAAGTTATTACCTTTCTGTTGTAGTTGATAAAATAAGCAGGGTTACCAGATTCGGTGCCACAGCATCAGGCGCTTTGTTCCTTGCCTGGTCAACCTCTCTTCCCGAGCTTGCTGTTACTGTTTCAGCTGTAATAATAGGAAGCAGCGAAATGGGGATTGGAAATATACTGGGCAGCAATATTTTCAACATGTTTGTCCTTGCTGTTGCGGAACTCTTCTCAAGAAGCAGTACATCAGTTTTTAACAACGACAAAAGCCTTGTTGTTTTTTCGCTTATGCAGCTTGTTCTTCTTTCGTTATTGCTGCTGTCGCTTTCTCAGCGTAAGCTGGCGAAGGTTTGGAAAATATCAATTCTGCCGTTATTCTCCATATTGTTTTACATCAGCGGGATGGCCTTTGCCCTGTGAAAATTTAATTATGCAGGAAAAAGTATATTGTAAAAACGTTATGAACAAAACAATAGTTTTGTAATATATTTTGGTTTTTTTTTATAATAATTAAATTTTGATACTAATTATTTGCATATTTACTTGACATTTTATGGCCTCTCAATAAGAATAAGCCAGAAAAGAACCACTCAGTGCGAGGAATGTTATGGAAGTCCAACTTAAGGAACTAATTGAAAAAATCAAAATTGACGGTGTAAAAGATGCTGAAGTCAAGGCCGCGGATATTGTAAAAAAAGCTGAAGCTAAAGCAGAAGAGATTGTTGCAAAAGCAAAAAAGGAAGCATCGCGGATAATTACGGATGCGAAAGAAGAAGCGGTCAAATCCGGGCTGTCAGGCCAGGAAGCACTTAAGCAGGCGGGAAGAGACCTTGTTTTAAATCTCCAGACAAAAATAACTGATCTTTTTAATATCATAATTAAACAAGATGTTGCTTCTGCCATGGATGATAAAGTACTTGCTGAAACAATTGTCAAACTTATCGGCTCATGGAAAGGCAGCACTGATAATCTTCAGGTGCTTCTTTCAGAAAAAGATTACAAAAATGTTGAAAATGTTCTCAGAACAAAGCTTGCAGACCAGATTAAAAAAGGTTTTGAAGTGAAAGCTTCGAAAAGCCTTGACGCAGGTTTTCTTGTTTCAATGAAAGACGGTTCAGCATACCATAATTTTTCAGCTGAAGGAATCGCAGAAGTACTTTCAGAGTATTTGAACCCCAGAATTTCAGCATTGCTAAGTGAAGGGGTCAAGGGAAAAAAGGCGGGGGCATAAGCCTTGGCAAATCAGTATTATTACACAGTTTCATCATTACCAATGATTTCCTGGGATTCAGAAAAATTCATGTCTGAAGAGGAATTTTTTGACTGCTGCGAATCAACAATAACAGGAAAAGATTTTCAGATACTAAAAAATGCCAGAATTGTTCCAGCCTCGGGGGAGGAAATTCCTGCCAACCCTGTTCTGGATAAATGGAACAGCTGGGAAAGAAGTCTGCGGAATGAACTTGTCAAAATGAGGGCAGGAAAAAAAGGACAGGACGGGGAAAAATATCTTTCCTCCGGAAATTTCGAGACTGGAGTGCTTGAAACAGCGCGTGAAGCATTCAACAGCGCATCCCCTCTTGAGGCAGAGGTTATTCTTGACAGGGCAAGATGGGACTATCTTGATATGCTTGAAGCTGGCCACTATTTTGACCTTGGCAGGCTTATAATTTATTTTCTGCAGCTGCAGATTCTGTATAGAAAGGGACAGATAAACAGGGAAAAAGGAAAATCCGGTTTTGAAGAACTTTACAGAAATATAACTGAAAAAGCAGGTTCACAAAATAACAGCCAATAATTGAGATATCCTTAAAAACGCTGAATTTAGCGTTTTTTTGTTGTGTAATTTTAATAAAAACTGGATTACGAAGGACAATTTGTTATAGAGGTATTTATGAAGGATATAATTAGTACAGGTAAAGTTGTCGGAGTCAACGGCAACATGGTAACAATTGAATTTGACGGTGAAGTTCTCCTGAATGAGGTTGGTTATGTTAAGCTTAACACACCGCAGGGAGAAAAAAACCTGAAATCTGAGGTTATCAGGATCAACGGAAACAGGGCAGACATGCAGGTTTTTGAAATGACGAGAGGAATTGGTATAGGCGATGTTGTAGAGCTTACAAGGAACCTCCTTGCAGTCACTCTTGGGCCAGGTCTTCTGGGACAGATTTATGACGGTCTTCAGAATCCTCTTCCCCAGCTTGCGGAAAAGTGCGGCTTTTTTCTTGACAGGGGAGTTTATCTTGATCCTCTTCCAGAGAAAGAATGGGATTTTACACCTGTTGTAAAACCTGGAGACACAGTTTCAAGAGGAGATTCGCTGGGAACAGTTCCTGAAGGGATTTTTACCCACAGGATAATGGTTCCCTTTAACATGCTGGATACCTATAAGGTTAAATCTGTTGTTCCAAAAGGCTCATATTCTGTTTCAGGAAAGATAGCGGAAATTGAAGATTCAAAAGGAACTGTTTTTCCGCTCACCATGAGATTTCAATGGCCTGTTAAAAGAGCGATTGATGCATATGCAGAAAGGCTTAAACCTGTTGACCCGATGGTAACAAAGGTAAGGCTGATTGATACATTTATCCCGGTCGCTAAAGGGGGAACATACTGTATTCCCGGACCCTTCGGCGCCGGCAAAACAGTTCTTCAGCAGATAACAAGCCGTAACGCGGAAGTGGATATTGTAATTATCGCGGCCTGCGGAGAAAGAGCAGGCGAGGTTGTAGAAACATTAAAAGAGTTTCCAGAGCTTACTGACCCCCGTACCGGAAAGTCTCTTATGGAGAGGACAATTATAATATGCAACACAAGCTCAATGCCGGTTGCGGCAAGGGAAGCATCAGTTTATACCGCAGCGACTCTGGCAGAATATTACAGACAAATGGGGCTTGATGTTCTTCTTCTTGCAGATTCCACTTCAAGATGGGCACAGGCGATGAGGGAAATGTCAGGACGGCTTGAGGAAATCCCTGGTGAAGAAGCATTTCCGGCATATCTTGAATCTGTAATCGCCTCATTCTATGAAAGGGCATGTCTTGTAAGACTTAACGATGGCACGACAGGGTCTGTAACAATAGGCGGAACAGTAAGCCCTGCAGGCGGAAACTTTGAAGAACCAGTTACACAGGCAACACTTAAGGTTGTAGGTGCGTTTCACGGCCTTTCAAGGGAAAGGTCAGATGCCAGGAAATACCCGGCAATACACCCGCTTGACAGCTGGAGCAAGTATAAGGGATCTGTTGAAATTGAAAAAACTGAATATGCGCGCAAAGTTCTTTATAAAGGCAACGATGTATCACAGATGATGAAGGTTGTCGGTGAAGAAGGTACCAGTCTTGATGATTATGTTGAGTATCTTAAAAGCGAATTTATTGATGCAGTCTATCTTCAGCAGAATTCGTTCGATCCTGTAGATAACTCTGTTTCTGTTGAAAGGCAAAGACATATATTTGATGTGATATTCCAAATACTTGCCTCAAATTTTGACTTTCAGGCCAAGGATGATGCAAGACAGTACTTTAACCAGCTTAGGCAGCTTTTTATTGATTATAATGGCTGCAGCTGGGATACAGATGAATTTACAGCAAAAGAGAAAGAGCTTCTTGACCTGCTTTCATCAAGACAAAAAGATATAGATGAAACTGCAGCACAGATGCTGGAAACTATTAGGTAAGGGGCGGAAAGTATGCGTAAGGTTTACAGTAAAATCGAGTCAATCGCAGGAAACGTAATAACAGTTTCTGCAGACGGAATAAAATATGAAGATCTGGCTGAAGTATCTTCAGCTCACGGCAAATCGCTTGCCCAGGTTATCAAGCTGAATGATGACAAGGTTGCGCTGCAGGTTTTTGCCGGAGGAAGAGGAATTTCTACCGGTGATGAAGTCCGTTTTTTAGGCCATCCGATGAGGGTTTCCTTTTCAGACAACCTTCTTGGCAGAATTTTCAACGGAGGGGGGGAACCCAGGGATAATGGCCCTTCCCTGACAGATAATATGATTGAGATCGCAGGTCCTTCAGTTAACCCTGCGAAGAGAATAATTCCCCGCAATATGGTTAGAACCGGTATTCCGATGATAGATGTTTTCAACTCGCTTGTTGAGTCGCAGAAACTTCCGATCTTCTCTTCATCAGGAGAGCCGTATAACGAACTTCTGGCCAGAATCGCGATGCAGGCCGAGGTAGACATGATTATCCTCGGGGGAATGGGGCTAAAATATGACGACTATCTGTTCTTCAAAGACACTCTTGAAGAGGGGGGAGCGCTCAGCAGAACTATTTTCTTTGTCCACACAGCAGCTGACCCTATTGTAGAGTGTCTTCTTGTTCCTGACGTCGCGCTGGCTGTGGCAGAGCAGTTTGCGCTGCAGGGTAAAAAGGTTCTTGTTCTTCTTACAGACATGACCAACTTCGCGGATGCCATGAAAGAAATCGCAATTACAATGGAACAGGTTCCGTCAAACAGGGGCTACCCCGGCGACCTTTACAGCCAGCTTGCTTCCCGTTATGAGAAAGCAGTTGACTTTGAAGGGGCGGGATCAATAACTATCCTGGCTGTTACAACAATGCCAGGGGATGATGTAACACACCCGGTCCCTGACAATACAGGATATATAACAGAAGGGCAGTTCTATCTGAAAAACGGAAGAATTGAGCCTTTTGGATCGCTTTCAAGGCTGAAACAGCAGGTTAACAAGGATACCAGGGAAGATCACCGTTCTCTGATGGACGGAATGATAAAACTCTACGCAGCCTACAAGGAATCAATGGAAAAACAGTCCATGGGTTTCAGGATGTCAGACTGGGATACCAAGCTGCTGAAATACGGCGAAATTTTTGAAAAAGAGCTTATGACTTTGTCTGTGAATATTCCGCTTGAGAAAGCACTTGATAAGGGATGGGAAATTTTTGCAGAGTGCTTTATGCCTGAAGAGACCGGTATGAGAACAGAGCTTCTTAAAAAGTTCTGGCCCGGGAAGGAAGAAAAATAAAGATGGCAAAAATCAAGCTGACAAAAAATGAACTAAAAAACCAGAAAGACGGATTAAAAAGATATACCAGATATCTTCCCACTCTAGTTCTTAAAAAACAGCAGCTTCAGCTTGTAATAAGACAGGTGGAAGCTGCCCTGAAAAAGAAAAAAGAGGAGCGGGACAGATTCAGGGATGAAATTTATTCCTGGGTTGATGTTTTTGGTGAGAAAGTCGGTTTTGACGAGCTTGTGAAGATAAAATCTCTTGAAATTGAAGACAGCAATATTGCCGGAGTTGATATCCAGATATTTAAGGGGATTCAGTTTGAGCTTCCTGAATATGATTTATTTGAAAAACCGCTCTGGATTGACGCTGCGGTTGAGAAAGTCTCAAAACTTCTTGCGTATGACGAAGAGATGAAGATTCTTGAAAAACAGATTGAGCTTCTCGGCGCGGAACTCAGGGTAACAACCCAGCGGGTAAATCTTTTTGAAAAGGTAAAAATACCTGAGGCAAAAGAGAACATCAGGATGATCCAGATATATCTTGGCGATCAGCAGACAGCGGCAGTTGTCTGCGGAAAAATAGCTAAAAACAAACTGGTAAAGGTGTCGTAGCTATGATAGTTAAAATGAAGAAAGTTTACCTTGTTGTTCTTGACTCAATCAGGGAGAAATCTCTAATCAAACTCAGGGACATAGGTGTAGCTCATATTGAAAGGGAATATAAATCAAATGAGACAGTCAATTCACTAATTGAAAAACACTCACTATTTGAACGAAGCATTCTTGCCCTTCCCCAGCTGAAAAAATACAGCGATAATATTAAATACACAAATCTTGATGAGGCTGAAAAGCTGGCAGAAAGGATAAGCGTTATACAGGAAAGGGTTAGGTCAATTGATGATGAGATTGAAAAGGAACGAAAAAACATCATAAGTCTTGCCCCCTGGGGAGATTTTGATCCTTCAGATGTAAAAGATCTTGATGGTAAAGGAATAGTTCTTAAATTTTATGAGCTTACAAAGGAACAGTTCGCGAATCTGCCTGCTGACCTTAAATATATAAAAGTTAACAGCATAAAAAACAAAACATTTATTACCGCAGTTTCGCTTTCTGATGAAAAACTGCCTGAGATAGATGCTGAAGAGTATTCACTTCCTTCAGGCGGAATAAAAACACTTACAAAAAGTATTGAGAAAAACAGCGAAGAGAAAATAAAACTTGAAAAAGAGCTTTTAAAGCTTGCGGAAAAAAAAGTACTTCTTACCGAAGGGATAAAAGAGCTTGATACCATACTTGAATTCGAATCTGTAAATGCGGATATGAATGTAGAAGAGAGGTTTGCCTACATATCAGGATATGTTCCAACCGACAGGGTGGAAAAGCTTAAAAGCGCAGCCGCTGAAATGCACTGGGCGCTATTGATCCGTGATCCTGAAAAAAACGAAGATCCTCCTACACTTGTAAGAAATCCCAAATGGGTAAGCATAATACAGCCGCTTTTTAAATTCCTCGATATAGCGCCGGGATACAGGGAACTTGATATAAGTATGTTTTTTCTGACCTTTTTCACTGTATTTGTTGCAATGATTATAGGGGATGCGGGATATGGGATAATATTCCTGGGAATGACACTTCTCATGAGGCTAAAGATGAAAAAAGCCCCTTCCCAGATATTTTTTCTTTTATCTATATTAAGCGGTGCTACAATTGTCTGGGGCGTTATTACAGGCACGTGGTTTGGCGCTAAAACATTTGCAGAGATCCCTGTACTGAAAGCACTGATAATACCTGAAATTGCGAGTTTCGGGCATGGTGATACTACAGACATGATAATACAGCTTAGTTTTCTTATAGGAATGGTACACCTTACCCTGGGATTGCTGATCAGTTTTATCAGAAAAATGCCTTCCCTCGCCGCGATAGCTGAGCTTGGCTGGCTTTTGATTCTTTATGCCATGTATTTTGTGGCAAGGTTCTTCGTTCTTGGGGTTGAACTAAACCTCGTAGCCCTTCCCCTGTTTCTTGCCGGATTTGCAGTTGTACTTTTATTTGCAGAGCAGGACGGAAAAAATATTTTTAAGGGTATTTTAATGGGGATTGCCTGGTCACCGATGAAATTTCTTAACAGCGTAAATATGTTTGCAGATCTTGTCTCATACATCAGGCTTTTTGCTGTAGGACTTGCGACTGTTGCGGTTGCGCAAAGTTTTAACCAGATGGCATCTGGATTTGAAGGGGTAGTAGGGATGATCCTTGCCGCTGTTGTTTTGTTTCTCGCGCATACCTTTAATATGGCAATGTCTTTATTGTCAGTAATAGTTCATGGTGTGAGACTCAACCTTCTTGAGTTTGGGGGAAAGGTCGGAATGGAGTGGAGCGGTCATAACTACAATCCATTCAAAAAAAATGAGTTTTAATCCTGCCGGAATCATTTATATGATACAGACAGGTTAAATCTATATATTAAAATAAATATTATGTATTGGCTGAAACATGGTTAACAGTTACAGCTTAAGTAAAAGGAGTTTTCATATGAATATGGGACAGATGGGAATAGCAGCAGCATTTGCTCTGGCAGCAGCCGGATCAGCAATAGGTATTGGTATAGCAGGTATGTCAACAATCGGCGCGTGGAAAAAATGTTATGCGCAAAATAAACCGGCACCTTTCATTCTTCTTGCTTTTGTCGGCGCTCCGTTTACACAGACAATTTACGGAATGATTTTAATGAATCAGCTTAAGGCTGCTTCAGCAACCGCAGATCCCGGCCTGATTTTAGGCGCAGGTCTTTTCGGCGGTATTGGGATCGGGATGTCAGCATGGTTTCAGGGATCAGCCGGAGCGGCAGGAGCAGATGCCCTTACAAGCACCGGAAAAGGATTCAGCAATTACCTTATCATTCTTGGTCTTGTTGAATCAGTAGCACTTTTTGTAATGGTTTTCCTTATGGGAATTCTTTAATAAAAAGGAAAATACAAATCGTGAAAAACTGACTGCTCCCCTGAACAGGCCGCAGGTTATCAGCAGAATTGTGAAAATCATTAATCAAGGCAGATACGAAAAATTCTTCGTACCTGCCTTTTTTCTTTTTATGGAAAGGTATATATTCTTTTATTGATAATATTGTTGACAAGGGAGGTTTACATGAAATTATCCAGTCTGCTGCGGCCTGACTATATTCTGATTAATAGCCCTGCCCGGAACAAGGACGATGCAATAACAGAAATACTTGATAATTTTAGAAAACATTATAAATTCAATATTGAAAATGATTATATCGAAAAAACAATAAAAGAAAGGGAAGAACTTGGCGGCACAACATTTGATTCCGGAATTGCAATTCCCCATGCCAGGCTTGATAATTTTGACGATATCCTTATAGGCATACTTGTCCCTGAAGAATCATTCATGGACGGAAAAAGGGAGGTCAAATCTGTTGTCCTTATCCTTACATCAAAAACAGTTTCAAATATTTACCTGAATACCCTGGCATCCCTGATAAAAATATCAAGAGACAGGAATTTTTACGAGGAATTACTGTTATCACAAAACGGGGAACTCTTCATCAGCCTGATAGAAAAGAAAAACATAATGGTAAAGGAAGAGGTAACTGTTGAAAGCATAATGTCTGAAAAATTCTTCTCAACACATCCTGATGCGACACTCAAGGAACTTGTTGATACATTCTACAAAAACAGCGTTACCTATCTTCCTGTTCTTGATGATGAAGGGAATTTTGTAGGTGAATTAAATCTTAATACAGTAATAAAAGAGGGGATTCCCGATTATGCCACCAAGATGGGAAACCTGAAATTTCTTAAATCATTTGAACCGCTTGAGAGGCTTTTCAGAAAAGAAGATGAAATAAAGGTAAGTGAAATAATGAAAAAGCCTTCAGTTGTCCTGAGCCGTGATTCCTCCATTATTGAAGCAGCACTTGATATAACAAACAGCAACAGAAGGCATATTCCTGTGGTGGAAAACGGCAAGGTGGTAGGTGTTCTTGCCCTTATAGATATCCTTAACAGGATACTGAGGAGTTAGAGCATGACTATGATGATTATTGCGCTTGGAATATTTACAGCGCTTTACATAATAATTTCTTTTGAACTGATAAATAAGACAATAATTGCGCTTTTCGGTGCATCTTTATTCCTGGTTTTAAAGGTTATTGGAGAGGAAGAGGCTTTCCAGGTAATTGACTGGAATGTAATATTCCTTCTCATTAGCATGATGATAATCGTGGGAATAACGAAAAAAACCGGCCTTTTCCAGTATGTTGCAATAAAGGCTGCAAAACTGGCAAAAGGAGAACCTGCTGTTATTCTCATTTTTCTTATCATAATCACTGCGGTTTTTTCCGCGCTTCTGGATAACGTTACAACTGTGCTGATAATAGTTCCTGTAACAATACTTATCGCAGTCGAGCTTAATGTTTCACCTCTTCCCTTTGTCATCAGTATGGCTGTCGCATCCAATATTGGGGGGACAGCGACACTAATAGGGGATCCTCCCAATATAATGATAGGAAGCAGCGCAGGGCTTGATTTTACGCAGTTTCTTGTTACCCTGGGCCCTCCTGTTCTTATCTCCCTGTTTTTATATGTTTCAATACTTTATTTTTATTATAGAAAAAAACTTAGAGTCTCTACTGAAAGAAAAGCAAGAATTATGGAGTTTGACGAGAAAAAAGCGCTTGAGAATAAACCGCTTTTAATAAAATCCCTTTCTGTCCTTTTCTTTGTAATAGCAGGTTTTCTTCTTCATGGATTTCTTGAACTTGAGGCTTCTGCGATTGCCATGTTCGGAGCTGCCGTGTTAATGCTTATCGCAGGTATAACTGATATAGATGAGCTGTTAAAAGATATTGAGTGGGGAACAATATTTTTCTTTGTAGGGCTTTTTATACTTGTCGGAGGACTGGTTGAAACAGGTGTAATAAAGCTAGCTGCAGAATATGTTCTTGGCCTGACAAGCGGCAATATAACAACAACTTCTGTTCTGCTTATCTGGGTTTCCGGCCTTTTTTCTTCACTGGTGGATAATATTCCCTATGTCGCGACTATGATACCTCTTGTAAAGGATATAGGACTTTCTCTCGGAAACGAGGCAATAACCCCGCTGTGGTGGTCTCTTGCAATGGGCGCGTGTTTTGGCGGCAATGGTACGCTTGTGGGAGCATCAGCAAATGTTGTGTCTGCCGGTATTTCTGAAAAGAGCGGCTATAAAATAACATTCTGGACTTTTACAAAGTTTGGTTTTGGATTTATGGTTTTAACTCTCGCAGTATCGACAGCATATACGCTTCTTTTTTTAATTTAGCTGCAGTTCAAAATGGGAGATGAAGCGCTGTAAAAATATTATAAAAATTATCATGATGGTGTATGTTTTATTATACATCATTATCAGTAGACGCCTTAACTTCCATATTGCAACTAAATAAGTCCTTGCTATGTAACGATTTAGCAATAAACTTAAAAACCTCTGGTTGGCACATTAATTGCATGAGTATTGTTGATATTTGAAATGAGGTGTTTACTTGAACCAGATTGCAATTGGAACAACAGTTAAGGATTTTACAACAGGCCGGATTGATGACCTGCGTACAGAATTATTCAGAAAAACAATACATATGCTGATAGGATTAGTTCCTCTTATTGCTGGATATAACAGGGGATTTGCCCTGGCTCTTCTAGGAGGAGGGACAATAATATATTCATATTCAGAACTGCTCAGAGCCCAGGGTTATAACCTGGGAGTTATTTCTGGAATAAAGCAATATGCGCTCAGGGAAAGAGACAGGGGAAGGTTTGCAGGCGGACCTGTTACACTTGCGCTTGGTGCAATGGCAGCTTTGCTGTTTTATCCTGAAGATGCTGCAAAAATAGCAATATATGCTTTGGCTTTTGGTGACGGTTTTGCAAGTGTCGCGGGAAAAGTTTTCGGAACCATAAAAATACCTTTTACAGGCGGAAAAACCTTTGAAGGAAGTTTTGCCTGTTTTATCGCTGTTTATATTTCAGCCATGACAGTAACAGGCAGCAGCCGTGTTTCAATTATTCTTGCAGCTGTTGTTACTGCTGCAGAAGCATTTCCGCTTGCTGATTATGATAATTTTGTTATTCCTGTAACTGCAGGATACGCAGCAATGATTCTTCTCTGATCTTTTATTTCCAGTTATAGATTTTAGTTGTGGATGCAATAAAAATAAATTAGAGCCTGTTTTTCTGCCTCTGGACAGAATACAGGCTTTTTTTAATACCATTTATAAATACTGTGAAGATTGCCTGAATAAAGAAAAGTCCCGATAACCATAAAAATAATTCCTGCTGTAAAATACACTGGCGATGAAAAATAAAAAGAAAGCTCTCTGCCGAATGTGATAAGAAGGATGCTGATTGCCAGCAGCACGTATTCCCTGTTTTTTTTCTGAAAGAAAATAACAAGAAAGATTATTGCTGTCAGAATATCAATAAAAATCAGCGAAAAAATAAAATAGTTAAAAAATCCAGGTCTGTAATAGCTGTTTTGCAGTAAATTATCTGAAAGTGGAATAGAAGAAGAAAGGAGAAAAGACAAAACAACAATTGCTATGACATGTGTATCAAGTTTTCTTGTTTCAATAGCAGAGGAAAATAAAGCTGATGTAAAAAGAGCTCCAGTTCCGAAAATTTTACCAAAATAGGCTGCTCTGGAAAGAAACATGATATAGCTTGATGGCGAATTTAGATATTCTAAAATAATGATAAAGGAACGGGAAGATTCAAAGATAATAGATAGAAGGAAAAGCATGAAAAAGAATATTTCAAGGCTGTTGGTTTTGTAAAAAAACGTTCTAACAGAGAGTATCCCTGCCAGGGCATAAATAATCAGAATCAGGGAATAAATATAATTGTACGTGAAAAAATCCTTTAGCAATACTGTACTTTTTTCAGCTACCGCAATAGAAAAAGGAGCAGCTAAAAGAAAGAGAATCATAAAAGATAATAATAAAACAATTCCAAGTGCTATGTTATTTCTCGATGTAATTGTCATAAATTTTATACCAGCCCCTGTCTGCTCAATAATATAAAAATCTTTCATGAAAGACAATGATTTGTTCGATAAGAAAGTAGGGGAAGAAAAAAAATGCGGAAAATATCAGTAATTATTTCATACTTTATGGCAAGTTATGCTCTTTTTGCGGGAGATATTGCAACATTCACCGATATAGGGTTTTCCGGTGATTCCAGGTATTTTATGTTTGCTCAATATGGAGTATCTGATACATCTGTTTATTCAGATATTTATACTGTAGATGTACCTAAAAACAGCTTTAAAAAAGACGGTGTAGCAAAAAACCAATATCCGATAGCAGCTTATTCCACGGATGACGGAACAGGTGCTTTTTATAAAGGATTGTTCGAAATTGCAGATGCAGCAAAAAAAACAGGAATTGATCCGCTTCAAAAAGGGAGATGCCTTTATATCAATATCAATGGTGATCCGGTAAGAGATCTGGAATTCAGGGATTTTAAGACAGAAAAAACATATAAGATAAATCTTATACAAAATGTTTCAGGAAGTGCAGCAGCGCCTGAATCATCATTTGGAATAAAAATACTTGCGGAAAGTTCATCATCATCTGCCAGGGCATATTCAGCAGGCAATCCATCAGTAAAAAGGAAAAATGTTTCCGGTTACAGCATAAGTAAGATTTTTCTCTCTCCTGATGAGAAAAGCATGGTCCTTGTCATCGCAAAAACCATAGCTGAAAAAAATTCTGTCTCTATACGGTATATGGTTGAGACGCTTGCTTTATAGAAAGTGATTGGTAAAAATATTTTTTTCCCGCTGACAGCTTGTCTTCCATCTCTATTATTAATGCTGATTCTTTCAAGCTGCGGCAGCAGATCGACTGACAGCGCAGTATCCGGTTCAGCAGATAAAGCAGAAACTGGTTCAGCTATTGTTCACCTGCTGCTTGAAAGTGATGAGGGTAAATGGTTCAGAGAAATCAGCTCTCCGGGAAATAGAGCCGGTAATGAAGTTTTACTTTATCCATGGCCTTTATCGGTGAGGATATCAGATATAGCAGGGGCTGCCGAAGGTGCAGCAGTCTATGTAAACAGGAAAGGGATTGCCCTGTTTGACTCAAACAGTAATTTTAATAATGTTTCGTATTTTGCGGATGAGGATTTTACCAAAAATACTGCTGGAAATATTGTAAAAAAAGAAAATACAATTTTATGCCATATCTATAAAAATACTTTTTTTACCTCATCCTCCCATTCAGATCCTTCTTATCCATTTATAGAGATTGATTTAAAAAATAATGTTATAAAAAAACATGTTTCAGAATATCCGGGATATCTGTCGGAATATTCACTGACAGAGCTCAATCTGAGTGATACAAACTGGTATTCAGCCTGGAAAAAAAGCAACAGCGATAAAACAATATTCAGATATTTTATCCACTCAACCCCGGAGGGGAAAGATATAAAGGAAATAACAGAAAACAGCTTTAAATCTTCTGTACAGGAACTGGATAAAGGCAATGCCTCACCTGTTCTGAAAAACCAGATAGATCATCTTTTGAAAATAAAAAACGGAACACAAAAAATAATTGATTTGACACTGCGTGATCCTGATTATCCCGCTCCTATTAACTATTCAGTCAACAGTCAATTAGGAAACAGGGAAAAGTATGAGAAAATAAGCGCAGCTGAATGGAACGGCAGATATTTTTTCGCATACGGGAAAAATATATATACGGCTGAGAATGATAAAATATCAATGCTTAAGATCGAAAGTCTTCCTGAGAATTATTATTATACCTCTATTTATTATCTGGGAGGAAAACTCTATGCGGCATGGGAACAGCAGCAGTTTTATCTTACAGGTGAAGCAGGTCTTTCAATAATAGATGAAAAAAAGGTTGATAAAATTACCCAATAGTAATTTAATTAGTATGATGGGAACTAAAAAGTTAATTAAGATATTTTTCCCTGCATTTTTTATTTTTACCTCTTTATCATTGCATGGGATTGATTCAATCGGCGCCATGGGCGGAATAATGTATACAGGCAACAGCAGCGATGATGGAGCTCCTTCTCCAATTCTCCCATTTATCGGAGCTGCGGGAAGTTTTACAATTAAGGACAATATTTTTATAGAGCCTTCCATTGTAATGACAGCAAATTACTACCTCTGGTCTGAGGAAGAAGATATGGCTCTCCCCGCGGAAATTGAATATGCTGATTCTGTTTTACTGCTGAGCATTTTTATTGATTCACCTTATGTGATGAAGTATAAAATTAAAGAAAACATTGACTGGGGATGGCTTGCCTCTCCGCTCCTTGTTCTCAGAGTACCTTTAAAGACATGGGGCAAGGGTGAATCGCAGAGAGCAGATATACTTTCCTATTTTTACGGCGGAAGATTCCTTTTTCTTGAAGCAGGGGGATTGATTGAATGGAATTACTCGCCTCATAGATCATTTAAAGGGCGGCTTGACTTGTTATTTCCTTTGTATCATCTGTGGGATGGCGGGGTAATGACTGATCAGTTATCTGTTCGTCTTGGTTTTATATTCTCATTTAAATTAATGGAATAAGGGTGCCAAAAACTAAAGAAATATTTAGATAAAATCCCTTATCTCAACTTCGTTTCTTTCTCCTTCAAGATGGGCAATTATCATTGAAGAAATACCTGCTGTTACTATATCAACAAGAACTGCAAAGCTCAGCAGAAGGGGCAGGACAGGCTTAAACATAAGGTACCCGTCTTCTATCCCATGTCCATATATAGCAGATACAATTGTAAGAAGCACCATTACTCCCATACCCGGGACTGAACAGAGAGTAAACGATACAAGAAAGATGAGCAGCGCTACATAAAGAATCTGCAGTATATTTATATCCATGCTTGAATAGGATTTCAGCATAAGTATAAAACAGACTGATGAGACAAGGGCAGTACCTGATCTTCCGAATATCGCAAAAAGGGTAACTGAAACTGATCCTGCCTTACGTGAAATACCGAGGTTTTCATGGCAGTGTTTAATAAGAACATTGCTGGAAAGATAGTTGTCTCCTGTTAAAAATCCTGCAATTGCGGCTCCGGCTACAGCGTAAAGATATTTATAAGGCTTTTCCTTAAATCCTGTGATATAAAGAATAGCAGGAAAAACAAGGAATATCATGAATGCGGTGCATATAAAAAGAATCAGAAAAAGCTGTTTGTAAAGCGCTATCTGCCTGATTGATGAAACTGTAAAAAAAAGCCAGGCAGAAAAAAATCCCATACCAGGGGCCATTATTTCGAGAATCAGGCTGTTGATATTATAGGTTATACGGTTAAGGGAGTCAAAAAGCTGGACAACCGGTTTTGTAATAACCTTGTCAAAGTTGAAGTTGACACCCAAAAGTAATGCCAGAAAAACTGTGGGCAGTATGAAATTGCCGCTGTCTGAAAAAATAATAAAGAGATTCTTCGGGAATATGGAAAAAAGCTGATCAGATAAAGGTATTATGGTTTCTACCGCTTTTTTTTCAAGAAGGACAGGGATTCGTTCGGGAGAAAAAAGAAGTGCTGTTAAAATACCGATAAGAGTTGAGAATAAGGCAGTCCCGATAATCATTAAAAACGAATTCCTGTGTATTACAAAAAACTTTTTATTCAGCAGGAGTTCGTGAACTCCAATTGTAAGGGAAAAAAACACAAGAGGATAAAAACTGTATCTTCCAATGTTAATAAAGATATCAGCATACGGTTTTACTGCCTGCATGGCAGTTGAAGAATTATTTGAAAAAATAATACCGGCGATAATTCCAAGCACCAGCCCAATAAGATACTTTACCCATATTTTCATGGTAAAACAATATATAATAACGGATTGGAAGTCAATCAGGTGCAGTTATTCCTGATTACTCTCTTTGACCTGGAACATGTCAAGACCGAATGGATTGAGCATATAGTTCAAAAAGCTGAATTTCTTGAACCATTTCCCTTTTGCCCTGGATCCCCTTCCCTGTATTGTGGAAAAAACATATTTGGCAAATGTCTCAGTAGATTCAGTTCCTGTTTCAAATGCGTTTATCGTAATTCCGTTTGTTTCCTTTTCTTTCAAAAGATTATTTATAAATGCCCTGAAAAACTGTCTGTATGCTGTTGAGCCATTGCCGCGGCTTTCCAGTACCAGAAAAAGGAGGGACGGCTTCTGTCTTGCAAGTTCGGTTAGCAATTCTCTTGTAATCAGAACCTGGCTTTTAATATAAAAATCAATCGATTTTTGTATTTCAGCGTTGTTTTGCCTGAACAAGGGAAGATCTGCTTCCGGCGATGAGAAAATTATTATTGAATATTTGATCTTGTTATAGAGCCTGAGGCCAAGGATAACATTTTTTGAAGAGAAGGGAGAAAAACAATTCCAGTTAAGTTTTATAAACCTGTCCTCTTCAGTATGCGCCGCCCTGCTTTCAGAATTTTCAATTTCTGTTGCAATGACCCTGTATCCGCCTGATAAAAAGGATTCAGATATTTTTCTGCCGCACCCTGTTCCCTGATCAATGATAAATACTGATTCTTCCATAGAGATTTGATTTTATATTTTATTCATCTAACAGTCAATTAAAGCTGTATCGCAGTATTGATTGTAGTGTTGTGATTTTTTCTTTTATAATATAATTTTGTAAAAAAGGGGAATTTATGAAGATTGCGGCAGTCCAGATAAATACAATTATTGGCGATTTTTCAGGGAACAGGGAAAAAATAATAAAATATACCAGAGAAGCTTTGGCTGAAGAGGCTGATCTTGTTGTTTTTCCGGAACTCTCCCTTTGCGGCTACCCGCCGCTTGATCTGCTTGATCAGGATATTTTTTATGAAAAGAACGAGGAATCCCTGAGACTGCTTATGAAAGAGCTTCCTTCAGGAATTGCCGCGGCGGTAGGGCATGTCTCACGTAACTTGAAAGATAAAGGTAAAAACTATTTCAATAATGTAAGTATTATAAAAAACAGCGAAATTATTTTCAGCCAGGCAAAAACT
>JAVEZE010000022.1:0-21718 GCA_034003145.1 Spirochaetia bacterium | reverse complement strand
TCTTGTAAGCTGTATTTCACCGTCTTCGTCAATTGTGATACTCATCACATGGGTATCGCCGAAAAGGTTGTGCAGATCGCCCAGCGTCTCCTGATATGCTCCGACAAGAAAAACCCCGAGAATATAGTCTTCATCTTGTTTAAGGGAATGGAGCATTATGTTTCTTTTTATGTCGTATAACCCTATAAATTTATCAATTTTCCCGTCGCAGTCGCAGGTTGTATCAGCTATTATGGCCGGGACAAGAGGCTGTTCATCAAGCCTGTGCAAAGGCATTACTGGAAAAAGCTGGTCTATTGCCCAGCAGTCAGGAAGGGACTGGAAAAGGCTGAAATTGCCGTAATAAACATCAGCCATGATCGACTCAAGTATTTTCATCTCTTCTGGAATATGTTTTAAATCAGCCGCAAGAATTGAAATTCTCTTGATGACGCGCCAGAATATTTCTTCCGCATAAGCCCTGTCGCGAAGTGTAACCTTGCCAAGCTGAAAAAGATTTCTAAGCTCATCCCTGTAAAAGATAACATCATGATACTGCTCCTGAAGGTTCTTGAGCGTAAGTGTATCAAGTATCTCTTTAAGGTTTTTTATGTTTTCATGCGCATTTTCCGGCATCTCCTGAATACCGTTTTCAGGAATCAGGGAGTTAACATCAAGGATGTTAAAGACAAGAATAGAGGAATAGGCAGTTACAGCCCGTCCTGATTCAGATACAATATTGGGATGGGCAGTCCCCGCGCCGTCAAAAGCCTGTTTTAACAGATCAATTATTGTTCCGCAGTATTCATCAAGAGAATAATTTTTACTGCTTTCAAATATTGTTTTAGACCCGTCATAATCAACCGCAAGCCCACCTCCGATATCAAGATACCCCATCGGAGCTTTTTCATTTACAAGATTGATATATATTCTTGCCGCCTCGCCAGCTGCTTCCCTTATATGCCTTATGTCAGGAATCTGTGAGCCCATGTGATAATGGAGAAGCTTAAGACAATCAATCATCTCCTCTTTCTTAAGCTCATCAATTACATCTATTATCTGCGAGGCTGTGAGGCCGAAGACAGAATGGTCTCCTGCAGACTCGGCCCATTTCCCCCCCACAGTGGAGGAAAGCTTTGCCCGCAAACCGATATTCGGCATAATCCCGTTTTTTCTTGCCCTTGAAATTATTGTATTAACCTCATTGGGCCTTTCAATAACAAGGAATATTTTAAGCCCAAGCTGCGTTCCGTATAGAGCAAGATCAATAAACTCCTCATCCTTATATCCGTTACATATAATTAGAGACTCTCTGGATTTTATTGATGAAATTGCAATCATCAGCTCTGCTTTGCTGCCAGCCTCAAGGCCGTAGCTGTAATCTGTACCAAACCGAACCATCTCTTCTACAATATGCTGCTGCTGATTGACCTTTATGGGATAAACTCCCCTGTAATGGCCATTGTAGCCATATTCTTTTATTACATTGTTAAAACTTTTATTGATGCGGTCTATGCGGTTGAATATCAGATCAGGAAAGTGCATGAGAACAGGCATGGTTATACCTCTCTCATTAAGTCCCTTTGCAATCTGAAAAAGGCTTACAGGTTCAAACTCATCCCCCTTCCTGAGTGCTACTGTAACCTCACCGTTTTTATTTACCTGAAAAAAATCAGATCCCCAGTTTTCAATGCCGTAAAGCTCAACAGCATCTTTTATACTCCAGTAGTTAATTCCAGAACTTCTTTTCATTTTTGCGATCCGGCCTCCCCAAAATATTTATTATCAAATCCTGTCTAAAAAAGCGTGAAGCAAAATAGCAGTGCACGCGCAAATTGCTCCAGAGCCACAATTCACCAGTATATATTTTTTACAAATAAATTGAAATATTATTTCAGCAACACTTACCTTAAATAATAAAAGAAAGATATATATGATTGATAACAGCTGCTTCTCTCTGTTATAATTAACCTGAAAGTTTCCAATTTCAAAGGAGGCCCAGTAAATGGCAAAAGTTCTTATAATCGGCGCAGGCGGAGTAAGCCAGGTAGTGGTGCATAAATGCGCCCAGGTGCAGGAAGTTTTTTCTGACATAATCCTTGCAAGCAGGACTGAGGAGAAATGCAAAAAAATTGCAGCCCAGTTAAAACGGCCGATACAGACAGCCCAGGTTGACGCGGAAAATGTCCCGCAGCTTGTCTCCCTTATAAGAAAACACAAGCCTGATATGGTAATAAACGTGGCGCTTCCCTACCAGGACCTTACAATCATGGACGCGTGCCTTGAGACCGGAGTCAACTATCTTGATACGGCAAATTACGAGCCTAAAGATGAGGCCAAATTCTGCTATAAGTGGCAGTGGGATTACGATAAAAAATTCAGGGAGAAAGGGCTGATGGCGCTGCTCGGAAGCGGCTTTGACCCCGGAGTAACCAATGTCTTTACAGCCCATGCGCTTAAACACCACTTTGACGGGATAACTGAACTTGACATAATTGACGCGAACGCGGGAAACCACGGCCAGCCTTTCGCTACAAATTTCAACCCGGAGATAAATATCAGGGAAGTATCGGCAAGAGGTAAATATTATGAAAACGGCAAATGGATTGAGACAGATCCCCTTTCCGTAAAAAAGGATTACACCTTTCCCGAAGGGATAGGTGTGATGAAGATATACCTGATGTATCACGAAGAGCTTCAATCGCTTGTAAAACATATCCCTTCAATCAAAAAGGCAAGATTCTGGATGACATTCTCGGATAATTATCTCAACCATCTGAAAGTGCTTGAGAATGTAGGAATGACAAGGATTGATCCTGTCCTTTATAACGGGCAGGAAATTGTGCCTCTCCAGTTTTTAAAAGCGCTTCTGCCCGACCCTGCGTCCCTGGGACCCTTGACAAAGGGAAAAACCTGCATAGGGTGCCTCATAAAAGGGGTAAAGGACGGAAAGGAAAGGGAATACTATATCTACAATATCTGCGACCATGAAGAGGCATACAGGGAAGTAAAATCCCAGGCAATATCATACACAACCGGAGTTCCGGCGATGATAGGGGCAAAGATGATGCTTACAGGAAAATGGAGCGGTAAAGGTGTTTTCAACATGGAACAGATGGACCCTGATCCATTCATGGACGATTTGAACAAGTATGGACTCCCGTGGAAAGAAATATTTATAAAAAATTAGATGCTTCAAGATGCCCTTCCCCCTCTTTTGTGGTGGATGAGGATGATCTTGAAAACAACCTTAAAATACTCGACTCGGTACAGAAGAGAACAGGAGCTAAAATACTGCTGGCGCAGAAAGGTTTTGCAATGTTTTACTTCTATCCACTCATCAGAAAATACTTAAAAGGTGTCTGCTCAAGCGGCCTTAATGAGGCGCGGCTCGGATACGAGGAGTTCGGAGGCGAGGTGCACACCTACAGCCCCGCGTTCAGGGAAGAGGAATTCAAGGAGATAGCCCGTATTTCAGGGCATGTTGTATTCAACTCTTTCAGCCAGCTTGAAAAGTTCCTCCCCCTTTTAAGAAAATACAACAGCGCAGCCGAGGCCGGAATAAGGATAAACCCGGAGCAGAGTGAAACAGAAACCGCGATCTATGACCCGTGCAGGCCGCTCTCGCGCCTGGGAGTTACAGCTTCGAATTTCAGGGAAGATTTACTTGAAGGGATAACAGGGCTCCACTTTCATACCCTGTGTGAAAATAACGCTGACTCACTTGAAAGAACATTATCGGCAGTTGAGGAAAAGTTCGGAAAATATTTAAGCAGGATTAAATGGGTCAATTTCGGAGGGGGACATCACATAACCCGCGATGATTATGACATAGACCTTCTCTGCCGCCTGATAACAGATTTCAAAAACAAATATGAAGTTGAAGTATATCTTGAGCCGGGTGAGGCTGTCGCCCTTAACACAGGAGTTCTTGTTTCAAGCGTGCTTGATATAGTTGACAACAACGGTAAGGTCGCGATCCTTGATGTCTCTGCACAAACCCACATGCCTGATGTTATCGAGATGCCTTACCGCCCGATGATTTTAGGTTCCGGTGAAAAGGATGAGAAAAAACACAGCTATATTCTGGGGGGAACCTCCTGCCTTGCGGGAGACATAATAGGTGAATACTCATTTGACTCACCCCTTAAACCTGGCGACAGGCTGGTATTTACAGACATGGCACACTACTCAATGGTAAAAACCACTACCTTTAACGGGGTGCCGCTTCCTGCTATTGCAGCCTGCAGCAGTAAAAACGGGATTTATAAAATAATTAAGGAATTCGGATATAAAGATTTTAAAGGGAGATTGTCCTGATATGGCGTTAAGCAACACAGAAAAAAAACGTGAATACGGCACTGACAAGTGCGGCGTCAAACAGTTTTTGGGTTCTGAAGTTTCTTCCTCAGCCGAAGAAGCACTCTTTCACATTATCCCCGCCCCGCTTGAAAAAAGCGTCTCCTACGGGGCAGGCACGGCAAAGGGGCCGGCAGCGATTATTGAAGCATCCCAGCAGCTTGAAAAGTGGGACGGATATTCAGTCCCCGGCGACAGGGGAATATTCACAAGAAACCCTGATAAATCGGCCACGTCTGGGAGTACGGAAAATTTTCTTGAAGAAATTGAAAAGGAAATTTACTCAGTCCTGAAAGAAGGGCGTGTTCCTGTAATGCTGGGAGGAGAGCACACTGTCTCTCTTGCAGCCTTCAGGGCCATAACCCGCAGCGATTTACCCTATGCCAAAAAAACCGGGATACTTCATTTCGATGCCCACGCTGATTTGCGGGACATTTACGAGGGAGACAAACTAAGCCACGCCTGCGTTATGCGCCGCGGTATCGAGCTTGGGCTTCCGGTTTTTCAGATAGGGATCCGGAGCCTCTCCCCGCCTGAAGTGCTTTTCAGGAAGGAAAACAGGATATCATTTATTGATGCCAGGGAAGCGGCCGAAAAAAACATTACTTCAATAGCGTTTCCGGAAGATTTTCCTGAATATCTATATATCTCAATTGATGTGGACGGATTTGACCCTTCTATTTTCCCTGCCACAGGTACGCCTGAACCAGGCGGGCTCGGGTGGTACCAGGTCCATTCAATTATTGAATCAGCGGCAGCCCAGAGGAAGATAATAGGGTTTGACGTGGTTGAACTTGCCCCTTTTACCCAAAACGGTTTTCACGCCTCTGATTTCGCCGCTGCCCGGCTTGTCTATAACGTGATGGGGATAATTGAAAGAGGCCTGTAACATGGGGAGGCGTTATTACCTCTGCACCCTGCCTGAGCCGCCTGACTTGAGCAGGCCCAGCACTTCAGCCTCTGTAATCAGTGGCAGGTCGCCGGGTATGCTGTGCTTGAGGCAGGAGGCAGCGACCGCAAAATCAAGCGCCTCCCTGTCTGTTTTAAATTTATTGAGGCCGTGGATAAGACCTGCAGCGAAAGCGTCTCCGCTGCCTACCCTGTCGACTATATCATCTATCGAATAACTAACCGATGAAAGATACTCATTTCTGCTGTTTATGACCGCGGACCAGCCGTTGCTGTCTGCGGATCTGCTCTGCCTTAGTGTAATCGCTATCTTCTTTAGATCAGGATATGCGGATAAAACCGCGTCTGTTATTACCTTGTAACGCCTCTCGTCAAAACCCGCGCTCTCTGTGGTAAATCCCGGGTCAATACCCAGTGACTTCTGGCAGTCTTCCTCGTTCCCGACAGCCACATCAACATATTTCATAAGCTCGGCCATAACCTCTGGCGCTTTTTTCCCGTATTTCCAGAGCTTTCCGCGGTAGTTAAGATCGCACGACACTGTAAGGCCGTATTTTCTGGCCTCCTTAACTGCGGCAAGCGCCACAATTGATGCGTTAAGCGATATGGCAGGTGTTATTCCTGTTATGTGCAGCCATTGCGCGCCGCTTAATATCTTTTTCCAGTCATATTTATCAGGTGCTGCCTCAGACACGGATGATCCTTCCCTGTCATAGATTACAACAGATGACCTCTGGGCAGCCCCCTGCTCAAGGTAGTAGATTCCAAGCCTTTTTCCGGTTTTAAGTATCATTGAGGTATCTACCCCGTGCCGCCTGAGCTCACCAATACAGGCCTCCCCTATCGGATTGTCAGGAACTGCTGTCACATAAACCGAATCAAGCCCGAACCTTGAAAGCGCGACAGCAACATTTGCCTCTCCCCCTCCAAATGTAGCCTCAAAACGGGGGGACTGCAGAAATCTTTCTGCCCCTTCAGGCTTCAGCCTTAGCATGATTTCACCAAAAGTAACTACCTTCATATTTATTTCTCCATTTGATTGCCGGATAATTCACACCCGGTTATTTTTAAGTAAATCTTACGGCTGCCGGTAAGAAAAAATCTGCTGCATTTAGGCTAATCAAATTAAAGCACCGCACGGACCGCGCGCACTGCCCTGATAGCCTCATCAGCAAGCCTGTATATTTCATCGTATTTTTCTGCCTCGATAAGATCGGATTTAACCATCCAGCTTCCGCCGCAGGCAATTACGTTTTTACATTTAAGATAATCAGCTATATTTTTAAGGCCTATTCCCCCTGTAGGGATGAATTTAACGTTATAAACCGGTTCAAGCGCTTTCATCATCGCAGTTCCGCCTGAAACTTCGGCAGGAAAGAATTTGAGAATTTTAAGCCTTCTTGCAAGACCCATCTCCACCTGGGTAGGGCTGTTTACACCGGGATAAACAGGTATTCCAATCTTCAAGGCCTGATCAACAATTTCCGGGTTAAACCCTGGCGTTACAATGAAATCTGCTCCCGCACCTGCCGCCATGGCAAGCTGCACAGGAGTAAGAACAGTGCCAGCTCCCGCAAGAATCTCCGGCATCTTTTTTTTAAGGAGAGAAATCCCTTTTTCAGCTGCATCTGATCTGAAAGTAATCTCTGCGATCGGAATTCCCGCTTTCAAAAGCGCTTCAGCAATAGGGAGGGCTTTCTCGGCCTTGTCAATCTTGAGAACAGGGATAATTCCTGTATTGTAAAATACTTCTGATAATTCCATTTCTCACATCCTGATTTGTTTTAGGGCGCTTTTACCATATATGTTCTTTTATATGATAAAAACGCCCTGATTTATTATCGTCCTGAATGAAAAATAAATCAACCAAAGGAAGATATGAGTTTTTTTATTTTGCGCTAAATTATCTTATCCGGAAAGCAGTCTCTCCAGCTTCCTTAACCTATTAACCATAAAAGCCATTCTCATCAATCCCCCTGAAACCATAACGATTGTACAACTTGCAGAAAGTTGAAATTATTGTTAGCATCGGATTTAAATCCAAATCCGCCCCGGGGGTAATATGGGAAAGGAATATACAGAAGATCTTTTAATTGATTTCGGCAGGGACGGAAGTGAGCTTTTACCGGTTGTAACCCAGGATTATGAGACAAAAGAGGTGCTTATTCTCTCATTTGTCAATAAAGAAGCATTTGATGAAACCAGAAAGAGCGGATATGCAACCTACTGGAGCAGAAGCAGGAATGAGCTCTGGAAAAAAGGGCTCACATCGGGGGACATGCTGAAAATTGTCGAAATACGGATCAACTGCGAGCAGAATTCGCTATTGTATCTTGTAAAACCTGAAGGGAAAGGAGCCTGCCATGCCAAAAGAGCTGGAGGACTGCCCCATACAAGCTGCTACTACCGGAAGGTTAACGCAGATGATAAACTTGAACTAACAGAGGAATAAATCATGGAAAACAATCAACTTGTGATAGGAATGCCGGCAGGCTCGCTTGCAAACTCGAAAAGAGGGGGTAACCTTATTGAACTTCTTGAGCATTCAGGGTTCCCGACAAAAGGGTACGATTCAGGAGGGCCCACCTCATTTACATCTGTAAACTTTCTTTTCGGCTGGGACGGCAGGCCCCAGGAGTTCGGTACTCAGCTTGCGCTTAACGAACTTGATGTGGCTATTGCAGGAAATGACTGGATTGAAGAACGGCGCCTTGAGCTTAAAATTGAATACGGCGTTGATATTAAGCTTGAAAAGATTCTCTCTTTGAATCGGGGAAATGTAAAGCTGGTAGGTATAGTTGATGAGGAAGTAAAAGAAACTTCAACTGTTGAATATCTTAAAAACTTCTTTAAAAACGGAAAAAAGCGGATTACTGTTGTCTCTGAGCTCCCCTACATGTCTTTATTCTGGATACAGGAAAAGATGAAAAAGGCGGGACTTGATAATCTTGCGAAAAGCTGGTCTGTGCAGAAATACAAAACTCCTCCAAAAGTGGAGGAAGGAATTCTTATATACGAAACCTGGGGGAAAACAGAAGCAAAAATCAAGAACCTTGGCGCGGATATCGGGCTTGAGATTACCCAGTCTGGAAGCGCTCTTAAAAACTACGGCCTTAAAGTTATTGATGATGTTTTTTCATCCGAGACAAGCATCTGGGTTAGCCCTGAAGTTCTTAAAAACAGCGAAAAAAAAGAGCTGCTTAAAATGCTGGCACTGAACCTTTATGGATCAATCAACGCTGAAAGCAAGGTCCTTCTTATTTTCAATGTGCCGGAAGAAAAAAAGGGTGAAATTGAGGATTATCTTACCAAGTACAATCTTTATGCTGATGAGCCGACAAGAATCCCTGGATCCAAATACTCACAGTACAGCATACAGCTTGCTGTTGACAGAAAAGATACTCCAATCGCGAAGGTAAGATATGAGCTGATAAAGATAGGGGCGAGAAGCGTTGAGACAATGCCTATTCTTTCATCTATTCCTGATCTCAGTTCTGTTCTTGTTTTTTAAAGAAGCCTGACTTCAACCTGCTGCCTGAAGGATTTGTATCTGCTGATATCAAAAAATTTTTTTTCTGTATTTACAATTCTTGCTGATGCGGCAGCTATCCCGCAGCGCAGCATTTCTTCAATATCAGATTTTCCCTCATGATTTATTTCATGGCACAGCGCTCCCATGTATGCGGTTCCTGCCCCTACAGGGTAAACCGCGTTCAGCTTCATGGGAAGAGATGCAGAATACATTTTATCGCTGTCAGATATTACAGCCCCTTTTTCCCCAAGTGTTATGCTGACTATTTCCACACCCATCTTATTGATTTTGCCGCAAAATGCTGCTGCTTCTTTTATATCTTTTATCTTTACTCCAAAAGTCTGTTCTATTTCGTAGAGATTTGCCTTAAGAAGAAATGGCTTTGCTTCAATCCCTTTAAGCATTGGCAGCCCTTCTCCGCCGAGAGCAGATTTTTTCCCCTTTCCTGCAGTTTCTGATATCATATCCCTGTAAATTTCAGGATTTACCCCGGGGGGGATGCTTCCTGTAAAGACAAAAAAGCTGTCTTCTGATTGATATTTTCTTAAAAGTTCAATAACTGCGTCAATATCTTTCTTCCCAGGTTCAAATCCCCTGTCGTTTATCTCAGTAGTCTTTCCTGTAAAATTATCCACCATTTTAAGATTTACCCTGAGATCTCCGTTTACCTCGCAGAATTCATTTGGAAGGCTGTTTTCCAGAAAGAATTTCTCAGTCATAATCCTGTTGTGCTTGTAGCTGAAACCAAGGCAGAAGGCGCTGCCTCCAAGGAGCTGATATGTAAGGGCAACATGATAACCCTTGCCCGCGATTGTCATTGAGCTTGAAGAAATGCGGTTCATCTCACCGTAGCGGAAATGTTCAAGCTCAATTGTTTTATCAATAGCCGGATTCAATGTCATTGAAACAAGCAGTTTTTTGTCTTTCATGACATTATTATAATACCATAAAGAGATATTTTTATACTATTTTTTAAAATAAAACAAAGGCTGCCCTGCGGTCCGCGCAACGCGTAAACCGGCAAAGGCAGCCCTGATCATCAACAGTCAGTCAAGCAATCATTCCCACTTCAGCACCGGAGTTCTTGCGGCCTGTACAACATCAGCGCGTCTTATTGGTGTATTATGAGGCGCATCAAGAACTATTGCAGGTGTTTCAAACGCCTCTTTTTTTATTGTTATCATGACATCCGCGAACTTCTCAAGAGTTTCCCTGTTTTCTGTTTCTGTCGGTTCGATCATCATACTGTGTTCAACTATCAGCGGGAAAAATACTGTCGGAGCATGAAATCCGTAATCAAGTATCCTTTTTGAGATATGGTCTGTTGTTATCCCGGACGGAAAACCTTTATCATTGATAATAAATTCATGCATGCATCTTCTCTTGATAGGCCAGTTGTATTCATCCTTAAGGAGGGCAAGAAGATAATTAGCGTTTAATACCGCGGTTTCTGACACATCTTTAAGCCCGGAAGCCCCAAGAAGCCTGATATAGACATAAGCCCTTAAATAGATAAGAAAATTTCCGGCAAAACTGTGTATCCTGCCTATTGTATCGGGAAAATCTGTCTCAAAAGAATACTGGCCTCCCTTTTTCACTACGCGCGGGACAGGCAGATACTTTACCATGCTTTCAACTACAGCAACCGGTCCGGCGCCGGGGCCGCCCCCTCCGTGAGGGGTGGAAAAAGTCTTGTGAAGGTTCATGTGCATGATATCAAAGCCCATATCAGCAAACCGCGCCTTGCCGAGTGTCGCGTTAAGGTTTGCACCGTCGCCGTAAAAAAGGGAACCGTTATCATGAAGCATCTTCGCGATTTTCTTTATGTTTCTGTCAAAAAGACCTGTGGTTCCCGGGCTTGTCAGCATCATTCCCGCGGTATTTTTATCTATCATCCCTTCAAGCGATTTGATATCCACATCCCCTTCAGGGGTGGACTTTACCTCTTTGAGCTTGAAGCCGCACATGGCTACAGATGCGGGGTTAGTACCGTGGGCAGAATCAGGAATTATTATTGTATCCCTGTTTTCCCCTGTCTTCTCAAAGTGCTTTTTAATAAGCATTACACCTGTAAGCTCCCCGTGGGAACCTGCGGCGGGAAGAAGGGTAACCCCTTTCATCCCTGTAATCTTTTTCAGGTATTCCTCAAGTTCATATATTATCTTAAGCGCCCCCTGTGAAGATTCACAATCGCAATGGGGATGAAGAGAAGTGAATCCCGGATCGGAAGCCAGTTTCTCATTGATCTTGGGATTATACTTCATTGTGCAGCTGCCCAGCGGATACATGTTCTCATCTACACAGAAATTCTTTTTTGAGAGATTTACATAATGCCTTACAAGCTCAGACTCACCTACATCGGGAAGCAGCAAGCTTGTGTTTCCGGTATATCTGCCGTCAAGCTGATAATCCTTTCCTTTCCACTGCGGCACAGCATAGCTGTTTTTCCCTTTTTTGCTTTTGTTAAATATTATTTCCATACACTGCCTGACTTTATTTTTTCTATAAAATTATCTATCGACTGCATTGTATCTGTCTCTGTCGCGCAGAAAAGTGTGCAGTCCCTGAATTCCGGATAGTATTTGCCTGGATCAAAACCGGCACCTGCCGCCGCGCTGTCAAACCCTGATTTTCCGTTGCGGAGCATGAATTCATTAAAAAACGGTTCATCTGATATGGATGAAAAACCGGCAGAAAGAAGGCTTTCACGAAGATATGAGGCTGTATTGTGATTAAGCTTCCCGAGTTTCCCAAGCTGAGGCCCTGCAGCACCCAGATAAACCGCAGCCTTGACCGCCAGTATTCCTTCGTTTGAGCAGATATTGGAAGTTGCTTTTTCCCTTCTTATATGCTGCTCTCTTGCCTGCAGCGTCAGGGCAAAAACTTTGTTGCCGTCAGAATCAACTGTAAGCCCTATAAGCCGCCCCGGGATTTTGCGGGTAAAGCGCTCCTTTGCTGAAATAAACCCCAGCATCGGCCCTCCGAATGAAACCGGGCTTCCGAAACTCTGCGCTTCTCCGCAGACAATATCAGCCCCCCTTTCGGCCGGGCTTTTAAGAAAGCCAAGGCTTAAAGCCTCTGTTACAGTGTAGATGAGATCAAGTTTTTTCTCTTCCTTTAACGCGGTAAAGCCAGATTCCGCATCAGGTTCCTCGATACATCCGAAAAAGTTTGGAGACTGGATTACTACAGCCCCTGTTTCATCGTCGCATAACTTTTTTACAGCAGAAAAATCTGTTGTAAGCCCTTTTAGCGGTATTTCGGCAACTTTAAGGCCTGCGGCCCATGCGTAAGTTGATAAGACTTCCCTGTAAATCGGGTTTACCGCGCGGCTTACAAGCACTTTATCCTTTCTGCTGCTCCTGGCAGACATCATTACAGCCTCAGCCAGAGAGGTTGCCCCGTCATACATGCTTGCGTTGGTAACATCCATGCCTGTAAGGCGGCACATGTAGGTCTGGAATTCAAATACCGCGGTCAATGTCCCCTGGCTCACTTCAGGCTGATAAGGGGTATAGGCAGTATAGAATTCCGATCTGGAAGCGATATCATCGACAACTGCCGGAATATAGTGATTATACGCGCCCGCGCCCAGAAACATCCTGCTGGAACAGTTTTTACAGCTTTCAGATTTAAGGATATCATGTATTTCCATTTCAGAGACAGGCTCGGGAAGCCCGTCAAGTTTATCCAGAAGGATATCCTGAGGAAGGTCCGCGAACAGATCATCAATCTTTGACACCCCTATTTTTTTGAGCATCAAAGCCTTGTCATCATTGTTTAAAAGGGTATATTTCATTTCAGCCCCCGGCAGCAAGAAAATCGGTATACTGCGCAGGAGTCATCAGTTTTTCAAGTTCAGCTGTATCAGCAAGCTCAAGTTTTATAAACCACCCCTCATCATAGGGAGATTTATTTACTGTTTCCGGAGAGTCTTCAATCGCGCTGTTTATTTCAAGTACCTTGCCTGATACAGGTGAATATACATCAGAGGCAGCTTTCGCTGATTCTACAACCGCAATTACATCTCCTCCTGAAATATCGCTGCCGGATTCGGCTGACAGTTCAACATAGACAATATCGCCGAGGCTGTTCTGGGCAAAATCTGATATTCCGCAAAGAGCAGTCCCGTTTCCCTCCGCTTTTACCCATTCATGCTTGTCTGTATACCTGTAGCCTTCTTTTACTTCCCTGCCTTTATTCGCATCCATTCCTTTTCCCCCTTAACCGTTAAAACTATAAAACGGGCGCTTAACCACAGAAGCTCCCACATTTTTGTCCCTGATTACGATATCAACATCGCTGCCGGTTTTTACCGCTTTAGCTTTTACAAGCGCGAACGCAATCCCTTTTTTCATAACAGGTGAATATCCGCCGCTGGTAACATGTCCGATATCAGCCCCTTCATGCATCACCCTGTACCCTTCCCTCGGTATTCCTTTATCCTTTATTACAAGACATACAGTTCTCCGCTCAGGCCCGTCTTCCTTTACTTTCTTCAGTATGTCAGAAGCAACATATTTCTTTTCTGAATTTACAATCCATGAAAGACCTGCTTCGAAAGGATTAACATTCTCATTAAGCTCATGTCCATAAAGCGAATAACATGCCTCAAGGCGGAGTGAGTCGCGGGAAGCAAGTCCGCATGGAAGAAGATTAAAAGGTTTACCTTTTTCAAGCAAAAGATCCCAGAGCGTTCCTGCAATTGCAGGATCTATGAAAAGCTCATAACCTGCCTCCCCTGTATATCCTGTATTTGAAATCATTACCGGTTTTTCATTGAATTTTGAATATGTGAAATGAAACCTTTCAAGCGACTCAAAATCAACATCACTGAAAACCTTTTCCATAATACCTTTGGATAAAGGGCCCTGTACATCAATTTTTGCTGTTATGTCTGAAAGATCCTCAAGAACAACATCTCCTTTAAGGTTGGCTTGAAGCCATTTGAAATCCTTTTCCCTTGTTCCGGCGTTTACCACAAGGTAAAAATCATCAGCAGCAATCCTGAAAATGAAAAAATCATCAATAATTCCCCCTTTTTCATTGCAAAGGCAGCTGTACATTCCCTTGCCGTCTTCAAGCTTTGAAAAGGATGTCGGAACTAAAGATTCAAGATACTTTTGGCTCTCTTTCCCTTTTACACTGAACTCTCCCATGTGTGAAATATCAAATAGCCCTGCATTGGTTCTTACTGCCATATGCTCATCTATGGCTGATGTATACTGCACAGGAAGATCCCATCCCGCAAAATCAACAATCCTCCCCCCAAGCTTCAAGTGTTTCTCATATAATGGAGTCCTTTTTCCCATAATTGTCTCTCCTTAAGGAATAACCCTGGATTTTTAAATACCTGTCTATTTATACTTATCCCATATAATCAATTTGTCAATATATTGTTGATAATATAATCATATTCAAGCTCTTTCTTGTATGTTTTCATCATTACTTGAGTAAATTGAAATTGCAGAATAATGTCATTGGCATTATAATAAGACGGGAGAAATATAAAATGAATATAAAACTTGATGAACTTAACAAAAAAATTATTTCTCATCTGCAGAAAGGGAGAAAATCATATAAAGAAATAGCAGATGATCTATCCATTGCTGAAAATACTGTAAAATCAAGAGTCAGAAAACTTGAAAAAGACAAGGTAATTGATATTACAACAATGCTTAATCCCCAGGCGCTGAAGGACAGCCAGATTGTTCTTGTGGGAATACAGGTAAAAGACCTTAGTTATGTAAAAACAGGTGAAAAACTGAGCAAACTCAAGAGGGTAATCCATGTCTGTGTTGTAACAGGCAGATATGATTTTATCATACTTGTACATCTTGACAAAAAACTGGGGATACTTGAATTTCTTGATCAGGAGCTCTCCAAAGTCAAGGGGATAATTGTTTCTGAAACCTTTGTAGTATATAAATCTTTCAACCTCAAAATACCGTATCTGCTTGATGATGAAGAGAACACAGAAACTGAAAACAAAACCGGGGAAGCGGCAGAAGAATAAATAAACAGTTTTAAAACATTGTCCTGATTGCCATCAGGCTGTTATGAAACTTTTTTTGCATAATATAAATAATAAGTAATTTTATTGACATTTGAAAATTTTGTACTATATTTATTTATCATGAAAATTACGGAGGTATTTTTAATGAAGAAGTTATTGATTTTTATCTGCATACTGCTTATACCGTATTCGGTTTTTGCAGGGGGCTCCAAAGAGACCACCGAGAGCAAAGCCGCGACAACTGATGACTGGGAAAAATTTGCTCAGCTTGGTAAATATACACCTGAGACAGAAGACTGGGCAGAGATCGAGAAAAAGGCAAAAGAGGAAGGAAAAGTAGTTATATATTCAAATTCCTCGCGGGTTTACGAGGTATGTAGGGGCTTTTACGAAAAATACAAAATAAAAGCAGAACCCAATGATATCACAACACCTGATATGCTTGAAAAACTTTCCAAAGAGCTTGCAGCAGGGGTAAATAACGCGGATATCATAATGGCGGACAATATTCCCGAGCTTTATAATGAGTTTGAATCACAGGGGCTTTTGTACAAGTACTATCCCTCTGACATAAAAAAATTCATCACGCCTGAGGCATTAAAAGAGAAACTGGCAGTACACCACTACGGAAGCAGGGGGGTGCTTTATAACAACGATTACTACAAAAAACCGCCGATTAAAAACATCTGGGAACTTACAAAACCAGAGTGGAAGGGAAGAATCATAACAAAGGATCCGATGAACTCAGGAAGCGAATTTAATTTTCTGGCAACCCTTATACAGCATTCAGATGATATGGCAAAAGCATATAAAGAGGAATTCGGGACTGATATTGTTCTTGACGGAACAGAAAACGCCGGATATGAGTTTCTCAAAAGACTCCTTAACAACGATCTTATACTTTTGTCAAGTTCCGACCCGGTTTTATCTACTGTTGCGGCAAAGGGAGTTAAAAATCCTCCGGTTGGACTAATCAGCCTGTCGAAGATAAGGAATATTGTTGATGACAACCTGAGCGCTGATATTATCAAGGATCTGAAACCGGTAATGGGGATGCAGACTACAACATCTCTTGCGATAGTCAAAGGGACAAAATATCCCAACGCTGCGAAACTTCTTTCAAGATGGATGATGGGAGAATTTGATTATGAGAACAAAGCCGGATACAGCCCTTATTATATAGTTGGGAACTGGAGCCCCAGAACAGATTTTGAAGAACCTGCGGATCAGCCTGATATCGAAGGGAAGGTTTATTATGAAGATGCTGACTGGCTCTACAAAAACGCAGTATATGTAAGGGATTTCTGGATTCAGCACCAGTAAAATCAGAGAATATATACAGGCATCAATTCGCCGCAGAGACTTTACAGGTTTACTGCGGCGGTTTTATTTTAAGGACAGAGCAGGCATAATCACCTGAAACCTTGGTAAGCGTTTCTATCAGCTCGACAGGGGATGTCCATTTCCTGGGTGCAGATACCCTGCCGTTAAAATAAATCCTGTAAATATCCATTTCAGCTGAATTATTTTCAGGAATAATTTCCCTTATATAATAATATTTCCACTCTTCTTTGCCGTTTTTAGCGTTAAACGCTTTTTCTCGGTACCATTCGCCGATTTCCATCAAGAATCCCCCTGGTTGGCGCTGTCTATAATCTTTTTTATATCTTTTTCCATTGCCGCGGCTTTGTCAGCTGCATCAGATTTTGCCTGCTCAAGTTTCTTGCCGGGTTTCTCCCTGCACGATATATAAAACTTTATCTTCGGCTCGGTACCTGAGGGGCGGACCGTTATCATACTCCTCTCTTCAAGTATAAACTGAAGAACATCTGCTTCAGGAAGTGTAATATTATTAATTATTATTCTGTTTTTGTAATCCCTTGTCTCTATTACTTTAATGCCGTCAAAATCTGATGGAGGTGTACCTCTCATACTGCTCATGAGATTTTTCATGATCTTAAGTCCGCTCTGCCCTTTGAAAGTTCCTGATACCTGGCTTTCCCTGAAATACCCGTATTTTTCATATATTGAATTAAGAAAATCAAGGACAGACATCCCGTTTTCCCTTCCAAACAGCGTCATTTCAGCTGTGACAACTGCAGCGGAAACCGCATCCTTATCGCGGACCCTGGTGCCGACAAGAAAGCCGTAGCTCTCCTCTCCCCCGAAAACATAATTCTCACCTGTTTTTTCAAATCCCGCGATAAGATCAGCAATCCATTTGAAACCGGTAAGAACATCATAGACTGTTACACCAAAGCTCTCGCCTATAAGCCGCTGAAGCTCTGTCGTAACTATTGTCTTTATTATGGCAGGTTTATCCGGCATTCTCCCTTGAGCCTTAAGGGTTGAAAGGATGTAGTAGGCAAGCATTGACCCAAGCTGGTTTCCGTTTATCAGCGTAAACCCCTTTCCATCATCCCTGTCGGGAACTGCGATTCCAATCCTGTCAGAGTCAGGATCTGTCCCCATTACAAGGTCTGCATCAACTTCACCTGCAAGTTTTAAAGCCAAAGCCATGGCAGAGGCTTCTTCAGGGTTAGGATATTTTACTGTAGGAAACTCGCCGTCTGGCTCTGCCTGTTCAGGGACAGTAATGACATCAATCCCCGCGTCTTTAAGCGCTTTTTCAACAGGTATTCTTCCCGCGCCGTGAAGAGGGGTATAAACAATTTTCAATGTCTTTCCCTTTTCCCTTACAAGGTCGGGCCGGAGGTAACACCCTTTTACCATATCAAGGTAGGGCTCATCTATTTCCCGGTCTATATACTGAAGCAGTTTCTTGTCAACTGCATCTTTCTCTCTCATTTCCCTTATATTTTCACCTGAGCTTTTACGCACTTCGTCTATTATCAGCCTGTCATGGGGCTCTACTACCTGTCCCCCGTCTGACCATGAAACCTTGTATCCGTTATATTCAGCCGGGTTGTGGCTTGCCGTAATTACAATTCCGGCTGTACAGCCAAGCTCCCTTACCGCAAAGGAAAGCTGCGGAGTCGGCCTGAGTGATGTAAAAAGATATACCTTTATGTTATTGGCGCAAAGAACAAGAGCTGCTTCTTTCGCGAAAAGGGGAGAGAATCTTCTTGAGTCATAGGCAATGGCAACAGACCCCCTCTTTTCACCGCTGCCGGAACTGCTGACCGCCTTGTTGATATAATTTGCCAGCCCCTGGGTTGTTTTTTTGATAATGAAGGGATTGATCCTGTTGTAGCCGCCTCCGATTACTCCCCGGATCCCGCCTGTGCCAAAATCAAGTTCTGTATAGAATCGGTCGCCAAGTTCGCTGTAATTTTCGTCTGAAAGCAGTTTTGAAACCTCATCAGAGAATTCTTTGTTTTTCTCGAATTTAATATATTGCTCTGCCAGTTTTTTTATTTCTCTATTTTCCATGACATCCTTCCTTTGCAGGTATATTTATATAATACAATGTTTGCCGTAAAAATCAAATCAGATTAAAAAATCAGCAAGGGCGGAAGGTTTTGATGCGAACCTTGCCGCGCCTGCTTTCTCAAGCTGCTCTTTGCTCCTGTATCCCCAGAGCGCTGCCACGAAATCAAATCCTCCGTTTTTAGCGGTAAGGCAGTCAACATCGGAATCTCCTATGTAAAGGATTTCCTGCGGTTTGCAGCCCAAACTATTTGCGATCAGCAATGCTCCGTCAGGATTGGGCTTTTTGGGAAAACCTTCAACAGCACCCCTTACAATTTCAAACTGCCCGGATGGGAAAAGTATATCCACAATCCTTACTGTTACCGGATGAGCCTTGTTTGAGTAAACAGCACTCTTAAGCCCTTTTTTATTTACAATGTCAAGAAGCTCATTTATCCCGTCATAAATATAGGTATCTATTACAGGATTAAGAGCATACTCTTCAATCAGTTCATTGGTATATTTTTCAATTTTTCCACTATCCGGTTCAGCTCCGGCAAGGGCTTTTTCCATTGCAGATTTAAGCCCCCACCCCACAATCGATGAAACATTATCAAGGCTGATCTCAGGAAAGGAGTGCCTTTTAAGAATCAGGTTGATGTAAAAACCTATATCATTTGCTGTTTCAATAAGCGTGCCGTCAAGATCAAATATAACTGCCTTGTATTTCATAATCCCTCATTTGACATTTTATTAACCAGATGTAAAAATACTTCTGTGCTGATAGCAATATAGCAGTTTTGGGATGATTGTCCAACCTAAAGGCTTAAAACAGGAAGGCTTGACAATGATTCCGTGTGTATATTTCAATACTTTTTGAGATTGCATATAGAGGCTCATCAATATATAGTATTTTTACCTGGAGAAAAACGTGAACAAAATTACATCAGCTGTAAGATGCAGCTCATACTCCCCTTCGCAGCTTGCCTTATCATTAAGAGAGGCAGTAAAACTTTCAGGCAGCCTTCCTGATGTCAAAGGGAAAACAGTTCTTCTAAAGCCCAATATCCTCTCAGCCTCAGCGCCTGAAAAGGCTGTTACCACACACCCTGAGTTTGTAAAACAGTGTGTTCTCCTCTTCCTTGAGCTTGGCGCAAAAGAGGTGCTCGCGGGAGACTCTCCCGGCTACCACTCATCAGAGGCAGGGGGAAAGAAATCAGGGATAACAGAAGCAGTTACAAACGCAGGCGGTAAATGGGTTGATTTTTCAGATTCCATTACTGTTAAAAATCCTGAAGGAAAACTTGTAAAAAGCTTTAACCTTGCTTCTGTTATAAAAAAAGCAGATGTAATTGTTTCCCTTCCAAAGATGAAAACCCACAAGCTTCTTTACTATACAGGTGCGATGAAAAATATTTTCGGCCTTGTACCGGGATTGCAGAAAGCCTCTTTTCACCTCCGCTTTTCAGACAGAAACCTTTTCGCAAGGATGATTGTAGACTTAAACCTTGCGGTAAAAAATGTTTATTCCATTATGGACGGAATTACTGCCATGGAAGGAGAAGGGCCTGGAAGCGGAAATCCGCGCCATGCCGGTGTAATTCTTGCATCATCAAACCCGCTTGCCCTTGATATCGCAGCATCCTCCATCATGGGCTATAACCCGCTTGATCTTCCTGTAATTGCTGATGCGCTTGAGAGAAAATACTGGCTCGGCAGCGCTTATGATTTTGAGGTAAGGGGAGAGAATATAGGGAGCCTTGTTATAAAGGATTTTGACAGGATAAAAATACTTAAAGATGTATCAATGTTCAGGGATAAAATGCCCCGTTTTTTCTTCAACCTGCTCAAACAGGCAACTATCCCCCGCCCTGTGTTTGATCACGGTAAATGCATCGAGTGCGGCTACTGCGTAAGGATATGCCCGGCAGGCGCATTAACACTTCCGACAGGGCCTGACAGCAGGATACACATAGACTATAAAAAGTGCATCAACTGCTACTGCTGCCACGAGATTTGCCCCGCAAAGGCAATAAGCACGAAAAAGCTGCTGTTTCCCGGTAAGGGATGATGAACCTGTTAAAAAACAACACAGGTTCGCAGTAAATTGAAAGGTGATAAAACATTCTCTGGTTTTTCCCCTCAAACCGTATTCCCAAAAAAATCCTGACAGGTTAAAATCCTCCCCTGTAAGGAGACTACAATTTGACTCAAGCTGACCTCATTTTCACAGCACTGCTTTCACTTATGCCGATATCTGAACTAAGAGGGGCAATCCCGTATGCCCTGGCAAAAAAGGCTGACCCCCTCTTTGCCTATATCTACTGCGCAGGATTCAATATCCTTGTGGCACCCCTTTTTTACTTTTTTATCGCGACTTTCCACCGGCTTTTCACAAAATTCAGCTGGTATAACATCATTTTTGAAAAACTTGTAATCAAAACAAGAAACAAGGTAAAAAACAATATTGAAAAATACGGCTACATAGGCATCATGCTTTTTGTAGCAGTACCCCTTCCCATAACAGGGGCCTACACTGGAACAATGGGGGCATGGGTACTGGGCCTTGGAAAAAGGAAAACCATCCTTGCGGTAAGCGCGGGAGTCATGATTGCAGGAATAATTGTCTCACTTGTCGCGTTTTCCGGCATAGAAGCCTTCTCTTTCTTTACAAAAAGGATTTTCATCTGATGTTTAATCTTGATGAAATAAAAAAACAGCTCAATCCGCAGCAGCTTACAACTGTAACAACCATAGACGGGCCTTTATTGATTATTGCGGGGGCAGGATCAGGCAAAACAAGGACAATAACATACCGGATGGCATATATGCTGTCAAAAGGGATACTGCAGTCCTCAATACTCGCACTTACCTTTACAAACAAGGCAGCCAGGGAAATGGAAGAACGGGTAAAAAAGATTACAGGTAAAAAGCTTACAAACCTTACAGTATCAACATTCCACGCATTCGGTGTAAAAATACTCAGGGAAGATATTGAAAGGCTCGGATACAGGGCGAATTTCAGCATATACGATCAGACAGATAAAATATCGCTTATAAAAAGTACAGCCAGGGAATTAAAAATTGATCCCAACTCGCTCGACCTTTACAGCCTCTCATCAATATTTTCCGCGATAAAAACCGGCCTCGCAAAGTGGACAGAAAATACACAGGAATATAAGGATATCTATGAGGAATACCTTGACCACCTCAAAGTCTATAACGCTGTTGATTTCGACGACCTTATTACCCTTCCGCTTAAGCTGTTCAGGGAAAACAGCGATATCCTTGAAAAATACAGGGAAAAGTACAAATACATAATGGTTGATGAATTCCAGGACACCTCCCGCATACAGTATAACCTTGTCCAGCTTCTTGCGGAAAAATCGCGCAATATCTGCGCTGTCGGTGATGATGATCAGTCTATCTACTCATGGCGCGGGGCAGATTATGCGAATATCCTGCAATATGAAAAAGATTTTCCTGAGGTTAAAGAGATAAAGCTTGAACAGAATTACAGATCATCAGGCAATATTTTGAAAGCGGCAAAC
>JAVEZE010000021.1:0-21766 GCA_034003145.1 Spirochaetia bacterium | reverse complement strand
CATCTCGCGGGTACGTTTAGCGTAAAAGGAAGAAAGCATTATTATGGTTGTCAATTTGGCAAATTCTGAAGGCTGTATTCCTATATCCATTATTCCCAGCCAGGACCTCGCGCCGTTTACTCTTTTCCCGAACAGCAATGTTATGATAAGCAGAAAAATCAGGGCAAAATAAAGGTAAACTGAAAAATTTTCAGCATGTTTGTAATCAACAACCATTATCATCCCCATTATTACCAGGCCGAGAGAAACCCAGACAATCTGTTTTATATATTCATTGGAAACAAGGGTTCCGTCAGATGCTATATTGCTTGAGTAGATAAATAAAACACTTGCGGCAGAAAGGATGAGGACACTTGCGAGAATAAAAAAATCAAAATTAAGGTTTGTTTTTATTCTCATTCTACTCTGGCCCTTATAATATCCCTGGGAGTCTTGAGATACCATATATTAAGATCTTTTGCCGCTTCTTCATAATTCTGGTCCGCGAAAATACCCTGAAATATCACATTGGTAGCCTTGGGAGCCCACCATTCCCACTCATTTACAGCTTCAACCATAACTACTACTACAACCTGTTCTTCCGGATTTGTGCTGTTGTAGGGGCCGTATGCCGCAAACCAGGATGTCCACCTGTCCTTAAAACCAACCTCGCCTGTACCTGTTTTTCCTGCAACCTCAACCGCTTTTGTAGTCAGTACAACCCTTGCTGTCCCTTTGGTTATTACGCCCCTCATGTTCTCTTTTACCTTGCGGAAAGTTTCTTTTCTTATTGCGGTATTATGAAGAATTTTCGGTTCAATTTTTTCAAGTATTTCTCCGGAAACAGGATCCCTTATCTGTTTTATAAAGTGGGGGACGTAGTTTACCCCTTCATTTACAATCATTGATACAGCATTTGCGACCTGAAGAGGTGATGTTTCAAGGTATCCCTGACCGATAGAGATATTAAATGTATCTCCTCCAAGCCAGGGGACATGATAGGCAGAGTCTTTCCATTCCGGGGTTGGGACCAGCCCTTTTGCCTCTCCCGGAATATCTATTCCGGTTTTCTGCCCAAACCCGAACCGGCGCGCATAATCGGTAATCCTTTCAACACCAAGATATTCCCTTCCTACTGTCCAGTAATATACATCGCATGATTCAGCAAGTGCGCCTGCAAGATCCAGATATCCGTGACCTGTTTTTTTGTGGCAGTTGAATGTCCTGTCTCCAAGATGGATGCTTCCTTTACATTCTATTTTTTCCCAGGGGGGGAAAACCTCTTCTTCAAGTATTGCTGTAGTCAATACGAATTTAAAAACAGAGGCTGGCGCATATGTAGACTGAACTGCCCTGTTGAGAAAAGGGAACCCGGAATCCAGAGCAAGCGACTTAAAATACTCTGATCTTGTATCCTCATAAAATTCATTGGGATTGTACCAAGGGTAAGAGACCATTGCAAGAATTTCCCCGGTTGAGGGTTTCATTACAACTACAGAACCGACCCTTTCTCCAAGCGCTTTTTCACATAGTTTCTGTATATGCCGGTCTATCGTAAGGACAAGTGATTTACCAATGACAGGCGGTTTTTCTTCTGTTTCGCCAAATTCGCCTGTTTTTCTTCCCCTTACATCGACAGTGCTGTACCTGCGTCCGGTTTCTCCTCGCAGCAGCATGTCATACTGTTTTTCAATACCCATTTTCCCAAGCTCTGAATCAGGTGCATAACCACTGTTGTATAAAACCTGAAGTTCTTCCCTTGTAATATCACCTACATATCCAAGAATATGGGAAATGGAAGCAGTATCAAGGTAGCTTCTGATAGGCTTGCTCCGCCATGTGACTCCTGGAAATTTTTCAATATTTTCAGCTATATAGAGAACTTTCTCATATTTAATATCATCTTTGATTTCAATTGGTTTGTACTGCCGCAGCACTTTTGTTGGTATTTTTTTCCTGATAACGTTTTCATCAAGATCAAGCACTATCGCAAGCTTTTTTACAACATCGTCAATTTTTTCTTTTTCAAGTTCCGCAGGGATTATTTCAACAGCGAAAAGATCCACATTTGTGACAAGAGGAAGATCATAATTCCTGTCAAATATTTCTCCCCTCTGGGTGGAAATGACAGATTCCCGCATCGCGACAGCCCAGGCCATCTTTTTATATTCAAGTCCCTTTACAATCTGGAGCGAAAACAGATACACGGAATAAGCGGCCAAAAACGTTAGTGAGAATATTAATACAACTGTAATCCTGGATTTCAGCGATTCCTTGCTTCCTGCATGAAAGTCTCCGCCAGTCATTTTAAAAACCCCTCTCTTCAGCAGAATAAAATTTAAATGTTTTCATCAATGCGAAAACAAAAGGGGCCGCGATACAGTTTTCAGCCATCTCAATTGCAAACCTTGCTGTAAACACTGCAGGAGCTGCTTCTGGTTTGAGAAAAAGGGCTGATATCAATAGAGCGCTGAAAGCTTTAAGCAGCGTAGCTGTCATTACCATTATAACAGGAAAAAATATGGGATCAATAAATATCTTTCCTTTCAAACTGCCGTAGATATACCCGATAAGGGTTTTTATCAAACTGTTAAAACCTGGCGGAGAAAGGCTTAAAAAATCCTCAGCCATGCCTGTAAAAAAACCGCTTATCTGTCCATCCATCCGTCCCCTGCCGTTGGAAAAAAACACAATAATTACAAGGGTAAAATCAGGGAAAATAAAATTACCGGGAAGTTTATTAAATAAAGTGCTTTGGAGTATGACAATGAGCACCATTATTAATGTCATTGATAAAAGTTTACTCTGTCTCATTCCTTTTCCATCTCTTTGCTCAAAACAAAAACATATTCAAGCCTTGAAAAATCAACAACCGGTTCTATTTCAAGCTCAAGCGATGATTCATATTCTTTCGCGACAACACTTCTTACCTTCCCGATGTATATTCCGCTCGGGTAGATTGAGCTCATACCGGATGTAATTATAAGATCGCCATAAACTATCTTGTCTCTTGCGTTTTTATTGACATAATTCATCAGGCACAGAGACTTGCTGTCCCCGTTTCCGCTTATTATCCCTTCATAGCGCAGGTTTTGGAGCCTTGCCGCAGCGGAGAATTTTTTATCATATAACGGGATAACTTTTGAAGAGTAAGCTCCTGTCTCAAAAACCCGTCCCACAAGCCCCTGAAAACCTTCATAAAAAGCTACAACAGCCATATCCTTTTTTATTCCGTGTTTTGATCCCTTATCAATAATTATCGTATTATAAAAAATACCAGGATCACTTCCTGTTACCTGGGCAGGAATTTTTTCCATCCTTGTTGTGCTGCTTAAAGAAAGCTGCCTGCGCATTTCAGCGTTTTCCCTTTTAAGATCAAGATAATCTTTTTCAAGAGATTCATATTCAGAAACTTTTTTCAGCAGAGCCCTGTATTCAGTTTTTATTTTCTTAAGCTCGTTGATTGAGTTACCAGTTTCATTAATAAAATCTGAAATATATGAAAAACCCTGCTGAAAAACAGAGATGAGTGAAAATCCAATTTCAGAAAGTCTGGGTGTCTCTTTTCCCCTTCTGTCAGAAATCATAAGAATGGAATTAATAAGTAAAAGCAGGATAAATAGCAAAGTTTCCTTTTTTATCCTGCTTTTTCCTCTGTTGTTTTTCATGTTTTTCCAGGCTTCAGTTTAGTGAGTTGTATATTGTTTTGTTGGAAGAATTCCTTGCAAAATCGTAGTACATTCCAGCCCCAATCGCGACACAGTTAAGCGGTTCTTCCGCCAGTATTACAGGCACTCCAGTCTCTTTTGAAATCAGGTTTGAAAGGCCGGATAGAAGTGAACCTCCTCCTGTCATCACAATCCCCCTCTCAACAATATCTGCGGCAAGCTCCGGCGGGGTCTGGCCCAGTGTCCTTTTAATTTCCTCGATTACTGCGTTAACAGGTTCCTGGAGCGCTTCCCTCACCTCGATTGAATCCATCTCAAGCCTTCTGGGAAGGCCGGTAATAGCGTCTGTCCCTTTTATTTCCATTCTTTCAATTTTTTTATCTGAATAGGCATTTCCAATTTTTATCTTGAGGTTTTCCGCAGTCTGCTCTCCGATTATCAGGTTGTGAACGCTTCTGACATGCTTGATTATAGCTTCGTCAAACTCGTCGCCGCCCAGCCTTATAGCATTGCTTACAACCATTCCGCCAAGCGAAATAACAGAAATCTCAGTTGTTCCCCCCCCGATATCACATACCATGTGGCCGGCAGGTTCAAAAATTGGGATATTCGCTCCTATAGCTGCGGCAAGGGATTCTTCTATAACCTTGACTTCTCTGGCTCCTGCCTTATACGCACTTTCTTCGACTGCTCTTCTTTCAACTTCTGTTATGCAGCTTGGAACACCTATTACCATTCTCGGTTTTACAAGCCATCTCTTTGGAAGTACTTGCGATATAAAAAACCTGATCATTTTTTCTGTTGTTTCAAGATCAGCTATTACACCATCACGGAGAGGCCTTATCGCGATAATATCGCCAGGGGTTTTCCACAACATTTTTTTCGCGTCTGTTCCAACAGCAACAACTTTTTTTGTTCCTCTTTCCACAGCTACAACAGAGGGTTCGCTGATAACAATACCCCTGCCCCTGATATATATCAATGTGTTGCAGGTTCCCAGGTCTATTCCAATATCTGATGTAAACGCGCCGCCAATCTTGTTGATAAACCCCATATATTCCTCCAGGATGTATATACACAATAAGTAAGATAGCAATTTTTGCCATTATAAGTGAAAACAATAATAATGTAAATTAATAAGCGGAGAATTTATCTAAAATAGTTTAAGTCTTGTGCCGTAATGCTCAGGATCTGCGCGGAGAGCATTGCGCCACTCGGCCCGCGCCTTGATTTTATCTCCCGCTATTTCATATAACAAACCCAGTTTGTAATAAGCATCCGCGGATCCCGGATTTTTTTGAATTATTCTCTGATAGCTGTTTTCCGCTTTTAACATTTCATTTCTGTCCTGATAAATCTGTCCAAGGAGAAACAGGTTTTTTTCTTCAATCTGCGGGTCAGTTGTTTTATTATTGGATCTTAACAGATACTCTTCCGCCTTTTCGCTTTTTCCCAGATCAATATATACCTGAGCGAGAATCAGAAAAAGAATATCAGACGGATTGTTCTCAGCCGCGATTTCAAAATACTCTGCGCTTTTCTCCCTGTTCCCAAGCTCCATATATGAAAGGCCGAGATAATCATAGGTATCCTTGCCTATATGATTTGCCAAAAGTGATTTCTCAAGATATTTTACAGATAGATCACAGTAATATCTTCCTTTATGGTAATATGCTTTTCCCAGGACATAGTCTATCTGCGGCCTCATTTTTTTTTCATCAAACAAAACTGCCTTTCTCAAGAAAAACACAGCATCATCGATAAAAGGAAGCCTTTCTTCCAGATTTACCCTGGAAGAACCCTCATAAAAAGATGATATTCCCCTGAACATTAGTGCGTCAAAACTGGAAGGATCTTTTTCAAGAATATTATCGCAATATTCAATAAGATCGCTGTATTTCTGATTGTCCCACAGCTCCATAATAATTTCATTTTGTGTCGGTTTATTTATAATTTTCTTAAGGGTATTCCTGTTTTTCACAGTCAGATATACGCCGCCTGCAGCGAGTATCAAAACAAGCAGGAAAGTAAATCTTTTAAATCCCTGTTTCCTGCGGTTTTTTGATGAAAAACTAAATCTTCTTTCAGGGAGAATCATTTTGATCTTTTCCTCTACTATAATAATAAAAAAAGCAGGCCTGTAAGCCGGGTTCTGTACCTTTTCAGGCGGTTACCATCTATCTCGGAGATCCATTGCTGAACCCCTCCTGCAGCCTACCCGTGGAATGCTGAACCGCAAGGTTCAGCCGGACGAGCAGCCCTTCCACTGCTTGGCTTTGCTCCCAATGAGGTTTACCCTGCTGCTTCTGTTGCCGGAAGCACGGTGGGCTCTTACCCCGCCATTTCACCCTTACCGCATATCGGAAACCGGTATGCGGCGGTATATTTTCTGCGGCACTTTCTAATCTATCTCATCTTTCGATTCGATAGTCCGGCTGTTAACCGGCATTGCGCTCTGCGGAGCCCGGACTTTCCTCTGAATCCATTACAGAAACAGCGGTAACCCGGCCTGCTTATAATTAACTTAATAAATATCTGACCTAGAGTCTATCTTCATCCATCTCTGGGTCATCGTCTTCATCTTCGTCCTCAACAACATCCTCATCTGCCTCAACATCTTCATCATCCGCGCTCACATCGGAGTCCGCATCCGCATCCTCGGTGTCATCTTCATATTCCTCTTCTTCCTCGAACTCCTCTTCTTCCTCAAACTCCTCTTCTTCCTCGAACTCCTCTTCTTCCTCATCAAATATCTCATCATCATCAGAATCATATACTTCAGTGTGTCTTATTGCGGTTTCACCTTTGACAATTGAAGTTGAGCGGAGGCTATCCACAACCTCTTCCACATCATCTTCATCAAGAGGTTCATCACTTTCAAAATCATCATAATCAGAAAAGCCGCCAATATCGCTATCCTTGAATGTAACAAGCGCAGCATCGTCAGAATCAACATGAAACAATATCCTGCTGCAGTATGGGCAAAAAAGGATTTCTTCCCCATGTCTGACATCATTTACAAACTGGGCAGAGAGAATCATATGGCAGCCGGTACAGACTGTTCCCTTTACCGGAACAATACCCAGGCCTGATTTATTCTTTATAATCCTTTCAAATTTAAACAGGATCTCATCATCAAGCCCTGGAACAATTGAGACTTCTTCCTCTTCAAGCTTTTTAAGTAGCGCTCTTTTCTCCCCGCTTTCACTTTCAATCCTTTCTTCCTCAGCCTTCATTTCATCTTCCTGCTGGCTTATCAGCTGCTCTTCCCTTTCGATATACTGATTCAGTTCCTCAATTTCTTTTTCTTCTTTAAGCATATCTTTCCTGAGCTGCTGTTCCTTTTCTGTAGCTTCCTTTATCATCTTGTCAAGAACTTCATATTCCCTCTGGGTCTTGATAATATCCATGTCTTTCTCATGCTTTTCCCGGAGTTCTTCAGCTTCGCGCAGTTTATCTTTAAGCGACTTGCATTTTTCCTGTTTCTTTTCAAGAAGGGTGCTTTTTTCAATAAACTGTTTTTTAAGTCTTGTCAAAAGCTCATTCTTTGTTACAAGCGCTTTGGGTATATCCCGTATTTCATTTTCAATCTCATATTTCTGAAGCAGTATGTCCTGTAAATTTTGCAGTTTTTCAAACACTTCCTGAATCATTTCAACACTCCTGATATTGTTTCTATTTTCTACTGATCTATATAATCTTTCAAGCGTCTGCTTCTTTTCGGATGCCGCAGCCGCCTTAGTGCTTTTGCTTCAATCTGTCTTATTCTTTCCCTTGTTACATTAAAATAAAGCCCTACTTCCTCAAGTGTGAGGGAATACCCGTCTTCAAGTCCGAATCTCATTTTAAGCACTTCCTGTTCACGCGGAGGCAGGGTTTTCATTACATCCTGCAGCTGTTCCTGCAGAAGTGTAAAAGCTGTCTGGGTTGCGGGGTTTTCAACATCCTTGTCTTCAATAAAGTCTCCAAGAAGTGAATCTTCCTCTTCCCCGATCGGTGTTTCAAGCGAAATTGGCTCTCTTGCAACATTTTTTACAGCCTTGACCCTGCTGACAGACCACCCCAGCCTCTCTGCAATTTCCTCATCTGTTGGTTCGCGCCCGAGAACCTGCATAATCTGCCTTGATTCCCTTACAACCTTGTTTATCTGTTCTATCATGTGAACCGGTACACGTATTGTTCTTGCCTGGTCCGAGATTGATCTTGTTATAGCCTGTCTTATCCACCAGGTAGCATAGGTTGAAAACTTGTAGCCCTTTCTGTATTCAAATTTTTCAACCGCCTTTATAAGGCCGATATTCCCTTCCTGCACAAGATCAAAAAAATGGAGCCCCCGGTTTGTATACTTTTTGGCAATACTGACAACAAGCCTCAGGTTTGCCTTTATAAGCCGGTCTTTGGCATTTTTCATCATTATTCTGCCGGCGGAAATCTCCTGTGCCATTTTAAGGATATCATCAATCGAATTTTCAAAATCAGACTCCATTTCCCTGAGCCTTTTCTCATTAATTTGAATTATCCTGATCTTTTCCTTGATGGAATCAGACGGCATCTGAAGCTGTTCTTCAATTTCAGATCTTTTGGAAGTAGTCGCAAGCCCTCTGCCCAGGTTGCGAAGCTCTCTCATGTTTGTTACACCGAGCCGCCTCTCAATCTTGTGCTGCTCTTTCATGTATTTCTTTATCTTTTTTTCCGCATTGATAAATTTTTCTGAAAATTTAAGGATTTCCTCCTGATGTATCTCTACCCCTTTGAGATAACTTAGAAGCGGAGAAGTTTTCTGCTTCAGTTCCGGGTCTTCGAGAATACTACCGCCGAGAGAAATAATTTTTCTTTTGATTTCTATATACTGCTTGAGAAGGTTGTAGCATTCCTTAAGTGAGTCGCGGTAGAACTGATTAAGCCTTCTTCTTTCAGCAAGAAGCTCGGATATCTCTTTTTTGGTAAGTTCCATATCGCGCGGATCAAGACGGGAAAATGTTTTCTGCGCAAGTTCATAAAATTCCGGTATTAACATGCCGGATTCCCGGATAACCCGTTTTATTATATTTTCACCATCTTCCATCTGCTTGGAAAGCTCAACTTCCTGTTCAGCTGTCAGAAGGTGTTCCTTGCCTATTTCCCTCAGGTAAAGCCTTATTGGATCATCTATTGCAGTGTCTTTATCAGATGAAACTACCCTTTTGGTCTCTTTTTCTTCCTCTTCATCATCATCTTCTTCTTCCTCTTCTTCCTGCTGAGGCTGAATCTCCTCTTCTTCAAAAGCAATATTATTTTTTTCAAGTAGTGCTATTACATCTTCGATTTTATCGCTGTTAATTATATAATCCGGCAGGTAATCATTAAGTTCATCATAGGTGATTTTCTTTTTTGACTTTCCGTATTCAATAATTTTTTTGACAGCGGGATCATTCAGCAACTCTGACATTACTATTGGTTCCTTTTAGTTTTTCTATTTCTTTATCGTAAAAAAGTTTTTCAGCGATCAGATTTTCCATGCTGTAAGGGTCAGACCCGTTATCTTTTCCAATTTTTTTCTCAAGATGCAGCCTCTTTGTTTGCAAATTTTTTAATTTAATCATGTTAATGCTATCATCAATAAATTGTTTAGGATTCATGGTAAATTCATCGGATGAAAGCTTTTTGGCAACCAGCTTTTTCAGATCAGGATTGTCAATTTTTTCAAGGACAATTTCCAGTGAAAAAGAATTGTTTCTGTAACACTCTTCAAGGATAATATACAAATTTCTCGCTGCTTTATCCTGTATATCATCTATAGAAAACTCATCACGTATCATGTAAAAATAATCAAAATTATCAACTACGGCAAGCATTAAATATAATTCAGAAGATATTCCCTGCCACCCTCCAGTTATATCTTTGGCTTCCTGCCTGTTTTTAAAATCTTTTCGTAAATAGCTTTTAAAATCATCATAAACTGGTCTGTAATCCATATTCAGCGCTTCGGAAAGAGCTTTGAGCCTACCTGACCTGCGGACTTCAGACTCATGAATGGAAACAAACATAAATAATCTGTTTAAAAAACTTTTAATTCCGTCCTCTCTTGTGAGATCATAAATAGTTTTATATTTATTTAAAAGAAAGTCAAAGCAATTTATAGGATATTTTAAAATATTTTTCAACGCCTCTGGACCGGAATTTTTAAGAATATCTGCCGGGTCGCTGCCGCGGGGGAGTTCAACCACGCTGCATTCAAGCCCTGCTTTTTCACAAATATATGAGCTTTTTACAGTAGCTTTAAGTCCTGCTTCATCTCCGTCAAACACAAGAACCACGCCTGAGCAGTTTTTAAGTATAAGATTCGCATGATTTTCTGTAAACGCAGTGCCAAGAGGGGCTACAGTGTTTTCTATACCAGCCTGTATCATTGCTATGGTATCCATATATCCTTCGACAATAAAAGCAGAGTCATTTTTTCTTATCTCTTTCTGCGCAAGATTAAAACCGTAAAGTTCATCGCTTTTTCTGAAAATAGGGGTTTCAGGCGAATTTATATATTTTGGCGGAGCGCTGCCTGGAGACCTGCCGCCGAAAGCGATAACCCTGCCTGATTTTGACATAATCGGGAAAATAATCCTGCCGGAAAAGATTGATACCCCGGGATAATTGGATGAGAAAAGTCCGCACCGGGAAAGAAATTCATCTGAATAACTTTTCTTTTTCAAAAACCTGTAAAGCCAGCGCCTGTCTCCTGGCGCATACCCAAGAGAGAATTTCTCAATCGATTCAGCTGTAACTCCTCTGTCCTGAAGATATTTCAGAGCCTCTCCTGATGAATCTTTTTTTGTAAGGATAAAATGAAAACTTAAAGATACCTTTTCATAAAGATCGTAAAGCTGTTTTCTGAATGTGCTTTCAGCTGACCCGTTTTCCCTGTCATCAATATCAAGATTTACTCCTGCTTTCCGGGCCAGATACTGTACAGCTTCAGGAAAAGTGAGTTTCTCCATTTCCATAATAAATGTGAATACATTACCGCTTTTCTGGCACCCGAAGCAGTAGAACATCCCTTTTTCGGGAGTAACTGTAAATGAGGGGGTTTTTTCTGTGTGGAAAGGACAGAGGCCGGTCAGGTTTTTTCCTGTTCTTTTTAATGTAACATAACTGCTGATAATATCGCTGATATCAGTTTTATCAGCAATTTCATTGATTATTTCTTCAGGTATAAACATCGTATTTACTTCTTTAAGTACAAAACTCTTGCCTCATTATGTTCTGAAAGCTTTCTTGAAAAGAAATGCTCTCCTGAGTTTTTATCCTTTAAAAGAAAATAATAAAAATCCGACTCCGCAGGATTAAAAGCCGCATCAATGGCAATCCGGCCGGGATTGCTGATGGGGGACGGAGGAAGACCTCTGTGGATATATGTATTGTAAGGTGATTGAATAGCAATATCATCATAGGTAAGGAATTCGGGGTGCGGTTTTTTCTGGATCTCAGTTATGACATATTCTACTGTCGCGCATGAACCAAGCGGAATTTTTGTATCAATCCTGTTAAAAAAGACTGATGCGATAAGCGGGGCTTCTTTTTCAACGCGGTATTCCCTTTCAACAATTGAGGCAATTGTTACGCGGTCCCTTATCTCCTCGGCTGTTAAAGTGCTGTACTGCGGATAAATTGACTTAAGCTGTCTGAAGAAATTTTCAACCATAAATGATACAACCTTTTCAGCCGGGTAATTTTGCGGGAAAAAATAGGAATCCGGGAACAAATATCCTTCCAGTGAATCAGAGCTGATATTGAAATCAGAAATTATTTCTTTGCTGGCAACAGCAGCAATAAATGAATCAGCGGCAGTTATCCTGTTTTTTTCCATAATAACGGAAATCCGCGATGAGGTAAGTCCTTCCGGAATAGTTACCTTGTAAAGCAGTCCGGAACCTGAGACAATAAGATTATGAATTTCAAGAGTGCTCATACTGCTTCTGATGCTGTACTGACCGCTTTTCATTTTCATATCAGTCCCTTTGATCCTGCTTATTATCTGAAGCAGCAAAGGAGATCGTATCAGATTTTTTTCAGCTAGATTTTCCGAGATTGAACTTAATGTTTCGCCTTTTCCGATTTCAACAACTATGCTTTCGTCAGAATCAGCAGAAACAGGCGAATCAAAATAAATAAACAGAATCCCTGCCGCAAAAAGCAATGCAAGCGTGATAAACGCAGTTATTCCAAAAGATTTTTTCAAATATATTTCTCCCAATTACCAATACAATAAAAATCAAACAGATCCTGATAAAGCACTTTATTCAAAAATACAGCGCCATACCTGGACCTGCTGATTTGATAACAATTATGCCGGATTAAAAGTTACCCCTATTTTATAAGAATAAACTCTACCCTTCTGTTTTTCCATCTGTTAACAGCATCCTCAAACGGAACCACAGGGCTGCTTCCTCCTACCCCCTGTTTGCTCATTCTGTCGGCAGATACCCCTTTTTCTGTCAGAATTTTCTTCACAGTATCACATCTGGCATCTGACAGCGGGAGAAGTTCTTCTTTCTGCTCTTTTGCCGCCTTGACCGGATCATACCAGCTCATATTGTTGGCATGCCCTTCTATTTTGATTTTATATGAGGAATATTTATTCAATATTTCAGCTAGCCTGTCAATTATTTTTTCATTTTTTTCCTTTATCTCAGGAATGTCTGTAACAAGAGCCGGGCTGTTAGGGGCAAAATTGATACTTGATATTTTTATCTTGAGATTATCACCATCCCTGACAACAAGAACATCAATCGGGATAATCCCGGATGCAATTACAGTATTGCCCACGTTATCTGATGCGGTTAAAGTATAGGGATAATCCTCTGCCGCCTGAACAAGTTCTCCCCCTTCAGACATGCCGTCCCAGACAATCTTGCCTGATGGCATTCCCAGTCCGCTGAATTTTCTGAAACTATTCATGTATGGATCAGAAATAACCATTTCCCACTCTTTTATGCCGCTCCTGTCTTTAAGGCTGATCTTTATGTCAAGCTCATCATCAACTCCGTCATTGTCAGGCGAAAACAGATACGGTGTTAGCACAACCTCAGCTGACGGAGGAGCTGTGTCAAGGAGAAAACTTCTTGTACCTGATTTACGGATATCTCCTTTTTTGTAACTTACAGTAAATTCTCCCCTGTAGGAATCATCTTTTGCCGGGCCGGACTCTGTTTTGCCATCCCATATCACTATTGCAGGTACAGCAGCTGTTCCTGTGAATTTTTTTACAGATCTTCCGGAAGATGAGATAATATCAAGGGCCCAGAAATCAATTGGAATATCGGAAGAACTTAAAAGATCAAAACGGATAGTGTCGAAAAGATTATCGCTGTTGGGAGAAAACCCGTCCCTCTCAACCGATGCGATTGCCATGGTAGGCCTGTTGTCAAGCTCTATGTTTTTAATTTCTTTTACAGTCCTGTTGCCTGCCTCATCCTCTGACTGGATTTTTATTCCGTAGATTCCGTTTTTCATCAGGTTCCCATGTCTGTCTTTTCCGTCCCAGGTATATCCTGCAGGACGTCCTTTCAGGTATTTTTCATTAACAATTTTACCTGAGCTGCCTGACTCATCATAAACAGTTATTACCCATTCCTTCTCATCTGAAGGATTAATCATTTTTACATCAACATAATCACGGTTCCCGTCTCCGTCAGGCGAAAACAGAAGATTTTTTGTCTCAAGTGTAATTGAAGGATAAGTTATATCAATTGAGAAAGGCTCTGCAGATGATGAAGGATTGTTCCCGTTGATATATAAAAGAGTAATTTCCGCGTTATAAAGCCCTTCAGTTATTTTCCCGGATTCATCTTTGCCGTCCCATACTATCTGCGCCGGAACTGCCCCTTTCCCCTCTTTTACAAAGACGTTCCGCCCTGCTTTGTCAGTCACAGTCAACAGGTAGTTTTCAATTCCTTCATTTTTCACAATCTGGGGATAAAAAACCAATGTATCCTTAATTCCGTCGTTGTTAGGCGAAAATGCATCCGCGCTTCGTGTAATAAGGACAGGGGTCTCTTCCGTATCTATGGAAAATTCAACTCTGCCCGAAGATCCCCTGTTTCCTGCAGAATCGGTAGATGCAAGTTCAAAAAAGTATTTTCCATCTGCAAGGAGTTTCCCGTCACTGCCGGTCCCTCCCCATTTGAGTGAAGAGGGGAGATCGCCTTTCCAAACAAACTCACGTTTTGGTACTCCCTCTTCGCTGTAGATTGTTCCTTTCCAGAGATCCTCCTGGGATCCATTAATCTTAAGATTCAAAGTATCCTTGTTACCGTCATTGTTGGGCGAGAATACAGGATATTCAGTTTTTACTGTTGCCGAAGGGGGAGTAATATCAATTATAAACTGAGGAGAAATAACCTCAGGCATGTTCCCGTTTTCATATATTACCTGTAATTTCCCTTTATAGGCCCCTTCTGCAAGAAGTGTGCTGCTCCCCGCAGCTGATCTATTTAAGTCTTTTCTGCCGTCAAATGTATAAATATAGGGAACAGTATCAAGCCCTTCGATTACCGCGCTGTTTCTCCCGTCAGATTCAGAAACAATATCAAGAGTCCAGCTCTGGATTCCTGTCCTGACTGGTACATCAATCAGAAAATCAATTGTATCTTTAATACCGTCGTTGTTCGGCGAAAACGCTGATGATGAAATACTCAAATACGCAGGAGTCTGTATTGTACTGATTATTATATTCTCGATTATACCGCTGGTGGAGTTGCCGGCAAGATCTGTACCTGTAATCCGGTATGTATAAACACCGTCGCCAAGCAGGCTGCCGTTATCCCCCCTGCCGTCCCAGTAAATATCCTGAGGGTTTTTTCCGCTGAAATCATATGTTTTTACAACTGTTCCCTGGTAGTCAGATATTTCACTTTTCCAGAGGGCTTCAGTGGAGCCGCTCTGCTTTATTGTAAAAAGATCCTTGCTTCCGTCATCATTGGGTGAAAAAACCCTGTCTGCCGGAGAAATATCCTTTTCAATGGCTAAATCCGGTTTAAGATTGTCAACTACAGTCTCAAAGCTTTCTGTTACAGTTTTATTACCGTTATCATCCCATGCTTCAATCTGGAAGGTGTATGTCCCGTCAGGGGCGGTTATCCTGCTGTTGTCCCTTCCGTCCCACACAAGGGTTTCAGGAATTGCAATACCTGATTTTACATAAAAAAGCCGGTCAATAATATTTTTAAAAGTGACATTTTCAGGCCTCTCTTCCTTGTTTGTATATGTTCTTGTTTCATTTCCCTCATTATCATAAATGGTAAAATTATATCCTTTTACATATCTTTTATCCTCAATATCCAAAGGTATGACAAGCCGGTCCTGGATACCGTCATTATTTGGCGAGATATACTGGACATCCTCATATTTGAGTTTAACTTCCGGGCCCTCATTGTCTTTTGCGCCAAAAGGCATTCTTAATCCCACTCCGACAGCTGTAATATCATCTGCCAGGAGAGTAACTGCCGCATCTGTTATAAGCTCTGTTCTGTTCCACTCCCGCTCATTCAAAGCTTTAATATTAAGGCTCTGAAGATCAGTCTTGAATCCGTACGCAATCCCTATGGAAGGGGCAAAATTGACCAAATCTGAACCGTTGTCATTTATGTTATTAAAATCAAACTTTGTGGAGAGGCTTAATTTAAGGGAATTTGCAAAAGTAAAGGATGCCCCTGCATCAAGTTTTACATTTCTGAACGCAGGGAAGAGAAGGTCTGATGTAAAATCCGCCTCAAATTTATCAGAATGGAAAAGGTTTATTCCGAATCCCAACCCCGGGATAAACATGGTCGGCATGGGCGAAAACGCATTGTCAGGCTCAAATCCCTTGCCAAGGTTTTTGATAACACCTGCCCATCTGAAATTCCGGCTGCCAAGAAACCTTTCAGGATAGTGGATAAAACCAAGATCAAGAGAAAGCATCCAGTCAGATTCCCCGTCTCCGCCAGAGCCAGCTCCAAGATTTACTCCGGCGCCGACTGAGAGATTTTCATAAAGGTCTTTTGCGTAAGAAACAGAGCCTCCGGTAAGAAAAACAGAATTTAAATAGCTGAAATCACTGTCAATCATATAAATTGAAGAGCTCAATACACCGGCTTTACCAGGCGCGGATAATCCGGCAGCAGCGATATTGCCCCACCCTTCGCTATTGTCATTGCCGTTTATGGCAGTATATGCAAGCTCGCCTGTAAAGCGCTGCAGAAAGCCTGCAGCAGCCGGGTTGTTGAGCGCTGCCAATGGGGAGTCAAGCGTTACAAGAGAACTTCCGGATGAAGCAAGAGAAGGAGAGAGCAGATCATAGAACAGCTCTCCTCCCGGTACAGGATTATAATCAGAGTAAGTAAGCGGAGCTGAATTAATAAACATAAAAAGGGATAAAATTGAAAAGATATATTTAATTCTGTTTTTCATGGAAACACTCCTGAACAGTCTTTCTCCCAGCGATTACCTGCCCTGATAACCGGATTTTTCTCTTTTATGGGTTATATATATTTTAAGACTATATAAGAGGTTTATCAAGCACCTGAATTTCTTCGATAGTAAGGGAATTAAACAGTTCTTTTTCAAGACGGTATTTAAGCGAATAAAGCTCTTTACCCAGCTCTTTCTCGTGTTTTCTGAGAAATGAACAAAGTGCTTTTTTCTCTTCCGGTTTCAATTCCAATACTACACCTCTAATTCAAGCCCTTCCCGCGCTACAAGCAGCTGCGGGCTGTAGTTATACAGGTTTTCAGCATACCAGCGAGCCTTATCTAAAATATCGTAAATTTTTTTGTCTTCGTAAAGCGGTTCATGATGAAAAAGGGCAAGTTTCTCAACCTTCCATTCAGCGGCAAAATCAACTCCCAGGCTGAATGAAGTATGACCCCAGTCATATTTGTCAATAGCCTCATCAAGGGTATACTGGGTATCAAGGACAAGCATGGATGTATTATTGTAAAAACTGCAGGTATCGTTATTCTTGATAAAATCACTTTCCCGCAGCTCTGTATCTGTGGAAAAAATAAAATTCCGCCCGTTTTCAGAAACCTTGTAGGAATAACACCCCCCAGGATGATTTACGCTGCGGTATGTAAGATTTGCGTTTCCGAAACTAATCCCTTCCGGCGGAAGAACAACATAGTTGATTTTAGCGCTGAATAAATCCATGGTGATAGGAAAATAGGGAGGTTTCATCTGATAAGAAAGGATTTCCTTCAGGTTCTGCAGAGGGCTGTAGAAGGTAATTGAACATTCAGGGTTATAAACCTGGGGAGCAAAAAAAGGAAGCCCCTGGATATGGTCCCAGTGGAAGTGGGTAAAAAATATATGGTAATGTCTTATATGCCGGTTCTGCCGGGCAAGAGAGGCGCCCAATTCCCTTATGCCTGACCCGGCGTCAAAAATAATTATTGTGTCATCTGACAAAGTCACCTGGATACAGGTTGTGTTTCCCCCTACAGTTGTAAATATATAATCAGGAAGCCGGGATAAAAAAAGTTCCCTGGTTTCAGGCGAGTGAAGATCTTCAGCTTTAATCCGCTGTACTACGGCAGATATTTTTCTTTGCAGCTGGTTATTGGTCAACGGTACAGGAATAGAACCTCTTACACCCCAGAATTTTATTCTCATTTACCATACCTGATTTTAAGCTTATAAAAATAAATTACAATTAATTATAGTTTACTGTAAAGGAATTGTTTGTCAATTTGTTTTTTTTACGGCGCCGGCTTCAGCGCCGGCTTTTAACCCTGTTTTTGATCAGCCTCCAGACAGGGGATCTTTTTTTCTCTGCATCAACTTTTCTTCAATTTCCGCAGCTGTATAATGGCGGCCATGGTTTATTCCAGGGCAGTTGCGGCCAAGAGCATCCCAGTCTTCCCTGGAATTAAGGGAAGAGCTCCAGAATGGGTATGTCACACACTGAAGAGGCCTTGATTTATAGACTGTGCATCCTCCGTTATCCCAGAATATACAGTCATTGTTGCTTTTTTCGATAAGGCTGATTCTGATAAATCCTCCAAGATTTACAACCTTGCAGTATTTGTCGAGTAATGCTTTTCTGTCCAGCTTAAGAGTTTTTGAAAGTTTTTTAATATCATTTTCAGATAAAAAAACATATCCCGGATCATGTCTGCAGCACCTTGAGCATCTGGTGCATTCAAAATCAAGTCCGTCTTTATAAAATGGCTGATCCATAATATATTCCTTAATATATTCTTCAATGTTTTGCGCAATTGAGGAGATAAAAAAACCTTCCTTTTAACAGGAAGGTTATGGGGAGAGAAGGATTCGAACCTTCGAAGGCGTAGCCAACAGATTTACAGTCTGCCCCCTTTGGCCGCTCGGGAATCTCCCCTTTTTTGCTAAGTCAGTTAAACAGAGATAATCCTAAAAGTCAACAACTGCTGTAAAACTTTTTAGCCACCTGTCAGATTCGAACTGACGACCCCGAGATTACAAGTCACGTGCTCTGGCCAGCTGAGCTAAGGTGGCAAATAGATAGAAAGCCTGTTTAACGTGGTCGATATTATTAAAACATTGGCGGAAAGTCAATATAATTTTCCAAATTTATACTATTTAAAGTAAGTACATCAGTATGATTTGCAAATACAGCAAGTGTACATTCAAACTGTGCAGCAAGATTATTGTCTCCTGTTATTATTGACCATTTATCAGTATGCATGTGTATATCTTTTGAACCAAGGGTAAGAATAGGTTCAATTGTTATAACCATTCCAGGAACAACAGGCAGTCCCCGCCCTTTTTCACCTACATTAAGAACAACCGGTTCTTCGTGTATATCCCTTCCAATACCATGGCCGGCAAGATCCTCTATTACGCGGCAGCCGTACCTTCTCGCAGTTTTTTCCACAGCGCTGCCAATATCTCCAAACCGTTTACCGGCAACTGCTTCAGAAATACCGGCCAGCATTGCTTTCCAGGCTGCCTTTATCAGCCTTTTTTTTTCCGGTGTCCCGGCGCCTGCAATATATGTCCATGCACCGTCCCCGTACCAGCCGTCTACTTCTACTGTTGTGTCAACAGTTACAATATCACCTTCCTCAAGCACATAACCTCCCCCGATACCGTGAGCCGCTACATTATTTACAGATATGCATACATTGCCGGGAAATCCCCTGTAGCCTTTTAGTGCCGGAATCCCGTTTCTCCTTTTAATAAAATCAGAGGCATAGCTGTCAATACTGATTGTTTTTATTCCAGGTTTGACAATTTCTGACAGGGACAGCAGCAGCTCTTCAACAATTCTGCACGGCCGGCGGATATGCATGACATCGAGACTTGTTTTAAGCATGATATCTTTTTTCAATAATTTGCCTCTGAAAAGCGAGGTGTTAACAGAATAAAGGGTTTCATTATATAAAGATTATCGATATCGAATTGTATTACGGTAAGGGAAATCAGCCTGCCCAGACAAGAATAATTTTTGAGAGAAAAAATATAGCTGTGCTTATCAGCATTGATGAAAGAAAAAAGAGATATTTGCCTGTGAGATGTTTTTTCCTGCCTGCGCCGGAAAGAACAAGAGCGCTGCCATATACTATTGATGAAGTAAAAAGGATTATGGCAGCTCCGACTGCAATATCAAGCAGCATAATTTGTGTTGAATCAAGAAAATACTGTGTATTACCTGATATATAGAGGGTAAATACAAACAACAGGATAAAAAATAATAAAATCAGAATTTTTTCGCCAATCCGGAAAAACCATTTTCTTGTTATATCTATCATCATAATTATAATATGATTAAAACAACAATATTTAAAGATGCAGATACTCTTTATTGTTGCCTGAATCAGCTGATGTATCGTAAAATCAAACCATGGAGATGTCATTACCTGAAATAATAAAAAGTTTAAGCTCTTATATGGAGCCAATACCAGTTTCTGTCCCTGTTGATATATCCGGAATGCATTCTGTTCATAAAAGAAAAAAACCGATAAAGGGGGTGCTTTTTGATTTATATGGGACACTTTTTATTTCAGAGGCTGGCGATATCTCAACTTCAGAAACAACTTCAGGAAAAAACGCCTTCCTCAAAGCTTTAAAACTGTGCCTCCCATCCGATGCAAAGCTGATGGAAGGGGCCGGGAATAATTCCATTAAAGATGTTTTCTACAATACAATAGCGGAAAAACATGCTGAAGAGAAAAAAAAAGGAAATAAAACCCCGGAGGTTGAAATCAGGGAGGTTTGGGATATTACACTCAGGCACTTTGGTATTGCAGCGCTAAAAAAAGAGATTGAGGAAATTGCTGTAGTCTATGAGGTGATTGCAAATAAGACATGGCCCATGCCTGATCTTGCAAAAACTTTATCTCTTGTAAGAGATAAAGGGCTGATAATGGGAATTATTTCAAATGCGCAATTTTATTCAAAGCTTCTTTTTGAAGCATATCTCGGATTGACTGCTTCACAGCTTGGTTTTAACCCTGATCTCTGTTATTATTCACATGAATCAGGAATTGCAAAACCAGGTATTGAAATGTTTAAAAAAGCAGCTTCATGGCTTTTAAGGGAAAAAAAGGTTTCTGCGGAAGAAGTGCTTTATATTGGCAATGATATGCTTAATGATATAAAACCGGCATCCGGTGCAGGGATGCAGACATGCCTTTTTGCAGGGGACAGCCGCTCTCTCCGGCTGAGGGAAAAAAACAGGGAATTGTCCGGCATAAAACCGGATTATATAATAACAGATCTTTCCAGTCTGAAGACTGTTTTAAATTTATAAATGGAGCTGAGTAATGAAAAAAGTATTATTTTTCATGTTTCTTTTCGCTGCCGCAGCATCTGCTGTACTGTATTTCGGCTGGGTCAGGGTACCTGAAAATAATTCCGCACTGTTTTTTTCCTCAATAACAGGATATGAAAAAACTATTATACATACAGGAAAATTCCACTGGAGATGGCAAAAACTTATTCCCAAAAACTCTAAAATTTATCTTGTAAATACAGCCGGCAGGAAAGCGGAATTCTCAATAAAGGGAAAACTTCCCTCAGCTGATACCTATACAGAAGCCATGCCGGGAAGCCCCGACTTTTCCTGGAGCGGATCATTTACAGCTTTTTATAAACTTAATGATAATTTTATACATGATTTTATAGTTAATATCACATCCGGAGAAGAGACAGACGCAGTAATTGACCCGGAAAAAACAAAAGCGATACATGAAATAACTGATACTCAGATTGAAATTGCAGTAAAGAACAACATAGAAAACGGTGTAAATAAAATAATATCCTCCACTGATGAAATTACTGCCCAGGTAAAAGAGATTTTTTCGAAAGAATTCCTGAGCAGCGGAATAATGGGGGAAATGGAGAACATCGAGCTGCTTGAATTTGAAGTAATTAATTACACCTTTCCTGATATAAGACTATACAGAATAGCAGCGAAGCAGTATGAGGAAATATCATCAATTAAAAGTCAGCAGATTATCGATTCAAAGCTCAAGTCAGCCGTATTTGAAACAGACCTTGAAAAAAGGCTTGAAATTCTTGAAAAATACGGAGAGCTTCTTACCAGGTATCCGATTCTGCTTGAATACCTTAAAATCAACCCGGAAATGGATATCATAAAAGAAAGCGCAAAAAATCCAGGCGGCAGATAATGTCATATTTTATTAACTTTGATAAAATTGCCTATCTTGAAGGGAAAAAACCGGAAGGGTGTATTCTGTGCCTTGTACGTGACAATTCAGAAAAGACAATAAACCTCAAGGTATATGAAACTGAATTTTTCACGGTAGCGGCAAATCTTTATCCCTATAACCCGGGACATCTTATAATTTTTCCCAACCGGCATGTTACAGACATAAGAGCCCTGTCGCATGATGAATCCTGCCGGCTTTGTGAAACCCAAAGGATATCTCTTGATATTCTTGAAAAAGTTTATAAACCGCAGGGGTACAATATAGGCTACAACATGGGCAGGATTGCCGGAGCATCAATAGAACATCTTCACCTGCATATAATACCCCGGTATCCCGGGGAAGCGGGGATTGTAGACCTTATCGCGGGACAGAAAGTACTTGTGGAAAGTCCTTTGACAACATGCGAGAGGCTGAAAGCGGAGTTCAGCTGCCTCCCTCAAGCTTAAGAAGCTG
>JAVEZE010000020.1:0-22024 GCA_034003145.1 Spirochaetia bacterium | reverse complement strand
ACCCTTCATAAAATACCAGATTACAAAAACCATGATTACAGAATTAAAAACATGTAAAAGCATTCCAAGGACAGATGTGAAAAGGACTTTTATAAATGTTCTTTGAGAAGCAAGAATCCAGCCAAGTATGATGCTTTTCCCGTGTCCCGGCGTCATTGCGTGTATAAAGCCGTAGATAAATGATATTCCGGCAATATATAAAAGAAGATTACCGCTTTTATTTTGCCTGTAGTTATTTATGATATCAGATGTTTTCCTGTTAATATTCTTCTGAACTTCCGTGATATATTGGATAAAACTATTGTTTTTGGCTGGCATATTTTTTGAAATCTGGTTCTGTTTTGTGCCGCTGTAAAATGGATTTGCGCTGTTGGCCTGCGAATAAAGATTGCTGCCCAGGGTTAAAATAAATAAAATTATAGATAAAAAAACTATTCGGTTTGTCATTTTTTTGAGAACCTGATTACAATTTCCTGTGGATTGACAAAACCGGTATAAGAGGCTCCATCCCTTGTTATTGACTGAAAAGCGTTATCATATTTTATTGTTTTTTCCTCATTTATTCTTATTTTTTTTTCAATGGTGAAAATATCTGAAATATCATCAGGAACTGTTTTTACCGATTTTATGGAAATGTCACAGAAAAAAGTCTCATCATAAATTGCGATAATTACGCTGTTTTGTTTATCTGCAGCTGACGAATTATAGGGAACAAAAAATCTGTAGATAATATCATCTTCAACTATTGAAGCTGAGAAATTTGTTACTGTAATTGGACGTCTTGTTTTTCTGTTTTCAGTTATGTAAATAAAATAATTAAAATTCTCAAGGTTTGAAAAAGCATTTTCCCTTATATCCTTTATTTCTGACTTTGAGAAAACGCCGTTTTTGTCGCGGTCAAAATCCATAATTATTGAGGTCGCGAACATGGGATCAAAACTCCAGTTAATCCAGAAACCTGATATTCCTGATTCATTAAATTCGCATTCAACTACTGAATCAATAAATGTGTGGGGATGAGAAAACAGGGAAGCAGTTAAGCAGAAAAACAATAAAAAAGAAACAAAAAGTTTTTTTGGGCAGATCATTATGTAAAGGAACTTAACACATCCTGATCTGTTTTGTCTATTAAAGAGGCTGTTTTTTTAAAATCTTGAACAGATGTTTTCAAACCTTTATAATCCGTACAGAGGAAATATGAAAAATATCAAAGATCCGCGCTTTTATGAATGGCCTAAAGAAAGCCCGTACAGGATATATGCTGACGGAAAATGGAAAGGAGAGCGGCACTTGCCTGACTGGCGAAGGAGGGCGCTTGACTATGCGAAGGGAAGCTTTGAAAGGATAGAAGCTGCAAAAGAGACAATTGATCCTGGAACAGGAATAGGCGCAGCAGTAAATAGCTCACTTTACACCCTTGTAAGGGAACTTTTCTTTCTCCACCTTACTGTAAGGGAATCATGTAAAGATGTTGAGAGGGCTCTTTTACGCTTGCGGAAATATGCTGATGGTTCAGCGGCAGGTGAGACTGGTGGAACAAGGGATAAAACGTTATTCTTTGATCTGCCGTTTGAATCTGGCGGCGGCAGTTTTTTCCCGCTTCACGCGTGGCTTTTCAGTGCTGCTGTGTTTGGACAACACAGTGAACCCCAGTGGCAGATTCTGGCAGCCGGGGAAGGAAAAAGAATCAGTATCCATTGTGAAAGTATAGAGACGGCAGAACTCTATAATTTCCTGCGTGGAACCCTAATTGTTGAGGGAAGTATTGCAATACCTGGTGTAACAAGTGCGGTTGAAGAGATGGAAAGGAGGCAGGAGCAGGAAAGCGGGCTCTGGCAAGGGATAGCCCCATGGCATGGGTATAATATTCTTGCCCACTCAAGCCATCCTTCAGCCTTGAGGCAGCTTGAAAGAATTGAAAAAAATATAATTGCTATGCAGAATTCGGACAGCTCATGGGGCAGCTTTGCTGATGAGAGGCCCCTTGCGACTTTCCTCATGGCTCACGCTCTTTCCGGCAGGGGAGTGATTTAATATTAAGTCGTTTTGCCTAAAAGCATTTGTGTTGGGTACAATGAATTTGACCTGATTTTTACCTCGTATTCCACACTGGGTGCATCATCCATTCTGATGTCAATCCCAAAAGCTTATTTGGATCAGGAACATCAGGAAGATGCAGTAAAAGTTTTTCAATATTTTCTTTCCAGTTTTTTTTAAATACTGAGGCATTGGGTATAGCTTCGAGCATTGAAGATATTATAAGTAATGTAGAAAAGAGCCGCTCATTCCCCGGTAAAAGAGGATTTGACCAGAAAGTACTTGAGGGTAGTTCCGGCTTGATTGCCCAATGTCTATCCCAGAACCGAGCATGATGGGCGCATATGTTTCTTATATAAACGAGATGATGAAGCCATGATACAAATTCCCGTGGCTGCTTTTTGTATCTTTTTACTGTCATCCTTTGATCGCTTTTAAGCATCCCCTTGTACATTCTGGAAAGGTCTCCGAAAGAAATAATTTCTGCTGTCATCCAGATTGGCAGATCAGGGAATTCCCTGTAGTTAATGCGGTAATGCTCAATAAAGAGCTCTTTGGCTTTTTCTGCAGAATCTCTGCAGCTTTTGATCCATAAATCATGATAAAAAGTTTTGAAAAAATTATTTCTCTTTGTGTGGCCGAAAGGTCCGTGAATTTTTCCAAAATTTTGGGAAATAGCATTCCTTAAATCTATTTCAATTATTGCCAGCGCCTGTGAAATCAGGTTGCGCAATGAATTATCGAATTCATGTGAGTATCTGATTGCTTCAAATGTAGTTCCGGGGATAAAATGATGTCTTTTAGATTCAAAAGCAAGACAGTACCCGCTGAAGCGGTAATATGTCACGTGCTGCAGAAAACTGAAGGCAGAAGAATCATCTGCAATAATTACTCCCCTTTTTTTAAGTAAATCAATCTGTTGTTCACAGGATTTTCATTCTTTGGGGTAGGACTTGAGAGAGATTTCATTATCAGTCATTTATCTGCCCCTTGGAGATAAAAAAACGCGCCCATGATGCACATCACCCTTATCGGGGAGCGGTGCGGCGCGTGTGTTAACTATATTATTACCCGAAAACCCAACTTCTGCAAGATTGATCATTTTCAATATAATTTTTGAAAAAACCATTTATTGACCTTAGCTCGTTATCATTTAAATTTAAATACAGCTCATGATGTTTATTACATTTCTAAACTTGATTAATACTACAGATTGATTCAATTAACCTTCCAAATATTTTTTCATGTCAAAAGCACCTGTAAGTTATTCACTTTTTTCCCATCATTAGGTTTTTCGCAACAAAAACTCTCAAACCTCTGTTATAATTATTATTAGCATCTTTAATATGGAGTTTTGTATGAAGAGTAATGTCAATTCCAATATAAAATCAACAAAGTTCTTTAACAATATGTTGTTGGTATTGGTATTGCTCTTTTTCACTCAGTCCCTCTTTTCCTCTCCTGTCCCAGACAGTTTTTTTAAGGAAGCTTTTTCAAATATTGAAGCCCCGATGCTGGTAATTGATCCGGAAAACGGGGCGATTTTAAAAGCTAACTCCGCGGCCCTGAAATTCTACGGAAAGAAGGCGGCTCAGCTTGAATCAATGAAGGTAGAAGATCTTAATATAATGATGCCAGATGAAATCCGGACTGAAATAAATGCGGCAAAAACTGGTGAAAAGAAATATTTTATTTTCAGGCATAAAGTTTCAGGAGGGGAAGTAAAGAGTGTCGCTGTAACATCTCACCCTGTTGTATCAGACGGCAAACTGCTTCTTTTTTCCATAATCAATGATATTACAGAAAGAACTGAGCTTGAAAAAGAGCTTCTTCGAAGCTATGAAATACACAATCAGGCAGAGCAGCTTGCCCAGCTTGGCCACTGGGAACTTGATCTGGAAAAAAAAGAGATAAAGGGGTCAGAGGGGGCAAAACTTCTTTATGGATTTGACACAACTTTCAATTCCCTTGAAAAGATAAAAAATACAGCCCTTCCAGAGTACAGGGAAATACTTGATAATGCCCTTACCAAGCTTGTCCTGCATAATGAGCCCTATGATGTGACCTTCAAAATAAAAAGAAGATCAGATAACGCTATCCTAACAATAAGGTCTGTTGCCCATTACAACAGGGAAACCGGTAAAGTCTTTGGAATACTGCTTAACATGACAGATTTTACCGAACGAGCTGAACAGCTTAGAAAAAGAACAATAATATTTTTTGTAATACTTGCAGTTATTCTGGTTCTGCAGTTTTTTGTAATAATGGCAGCCTATCGCTCAATTAAAAGGAGAAAAAAGGCTGAGCATGAGCTGCTTCTAAAAACTGATGAGCTTGAAAACTTTTTTGACCTTACAATAGATATGCTTTGCATAGCAGATACAGCCGGAACTTTCGTGAAACTCAACAAGGCATGGGAAAATGTGCTTGGTTATACTGTAGAAGAGCTTACCGGGAAAAACTATACTGATTTTATCCACCCTGATGATATTGCTAAAACTGATTTGTCAATACAGGCACTTGAAAGACAGCAGCAGATATATAATTTTGAAAACCGCTACAGGACAAAGTCCGGGGAATACAGGCTGCTTGAATGGCGCTCAAACCCGCAGGGGAACCTTATATATGCCGCAGCAAGGGATATTACAGAAAAAAATAAAGCTGATGAAGAGTTGAGGAAAAGGGAAAACCTTCTCGGCAAGATATTTGAGATACTTCCAGTGGGGCTGTGGATCGCAGATAAAAAAGGGACCCTTATTTCAGGAAATCCGATGGGGATTAAAATCTGGGGTACCGATCAAAAAGAGGGAATCAGTGATTACAGCGTTTTCAAGGCTAAACATCTGCCTTCGGGGGAAGAGGTAAAGCCGGATGACTGGGCGCTTTACCATACAATTACCAAAGGCGCGACTATAAGGGATGAGCTGCTTGAGATCGAGGCGATGGACGGCTGCAAAAGAATAATTCTTAACCACACCTCGCCGGTGCTTGATGATGCTGGAAATATTGATGGTGCTATTATAGTGAATCAGGATATCACTGAAGTAAAAAAAATGGAGGAAGAGAGGATAGTTTTTGAACGGCAGATACAGCAGACACAGAAACTTGAAAGCCTCGGCGTTCTTGCGGGCGGAATAGCGCATGACTTTAATAATATCCTGATGGCGGTTCTCGGCCACGCGGAGCTGGCGCTTGATGAGCTTTCATCCCTTTCACCGGCAAGGAGGAGTCTTAAAGAGATTGAGACTGCAGCCCGGAGGGCAGCTGATCTTTGCCGGCAGATGCTTGCCTATTCAGGAAAAGCCTCTTTTTTCCTTGAAAGGGTTGATCTTCTTGAAATGATTGAGGAAATGGTCCATCTTCTTAAAACCTCAATTTCCAAAAAAGCTATACTTAACCTTGATCTTGAAAAAGGGCTTCCCCCCATTATGGCAGATCCTTCCCAGATCAGGCAGATAATAATGAACCTTATTATAAACGCCTCAGATGCCATCGGCCAGAGGAGCGGTGTAGTTACAATCTCGCTTGGTGCAGTCAAATGCGATGCTGATTATTTAAGCAGAACAGATTTGTTTAAAGAGCTTACACCTGGTTATTATGTCTATGTTGAGGTTGCAGATACCGGCTGCGGCATGGAAAGGGAGACGCTGGAGCATATCTTTGAGCCTTTCTTTACAACAAAATTCACTGGCCGGGGGCTTGGCCTTGCCGCGGTGCTTGGGATTGTCCGAGCCCACAAGGGGGCCATCAAGGTCTACAGCGAGAAAAACAGGGGAACAACTTTCAAAGTCCTTTTCCCCGCGCTTGAGAGCAGCAGCCAGAATATTAACTATGATGTTGAAAAAGAAAATGCTTCCTGGAAAGGAAGCGGCACTGTGCTTATAGCGGATGACGAGGAAAGCCTCAGGGCTCTTGGCTCAAGCATGCTTGAGCATCTTGGGTTTAATGTTATAGCGGCGGCTGACGGCAGGGAAGCGGTTGATCTTTTCTCAAGTTATCCAGAGAAGATTGATCTTGTAATACTTGATCTTACAATGCCGCACATGGACGGCAGCCAGGCATTCAGCGAGCTTATGAGGATAGATCCACAGGTTAAAGTGATTATCGCAAGCGGCTATAACAAGGATGATGTAGGCGCAAGGTTTGCCGGGAAAAATCTTGCAGGGGTACTCCAGAAACCATACAGCATGTCAAAGCTTAAAGAACTGCTTGCCGCTGTTTTCGGCAATAATGGGTGATCCGGTACACCGTGGGGCGCGGGGTTTTGCGGGTGAAGATCAGCACATTTATGCCGGGGCCCGCATGCTGAACTGCTAAAGCCCTTTCCTGATATTGCCTTTGGAAATATTGGTACAAAGCTTATTGATTTTTGTCTTTCTCGCTGAATCGGGATTTTCGAGATATTCTTTAAAAGCCTTGGTAATTCCTGGAATTTTATCTTCCCCGTGATCAGCAAAGCTGAAATTCCTTAAGTCGATAATGAATTTTGATACCACTCCCCTGAACCTGGGGACTATCTCGGGAACAGAGATAAAGCTGCTGTCATACAGTTCTGTGTAATTCCAGCCTTTTTTACATATTTTAAGCCTTCTCCCTTTTGCTTCATCAAGGTTTTCATCACCGCAACTGCAGTAGAAACAGTTTTTATCGCTTGTTTTTTTACCGCACCTGTAACCCAGAAGACACTGCCGTGTTGTCATAAGCCTTACCGCGGAGTAGATAAACATTGAAACAGGAATTTCAGATTTTTCAGCAAGCGATGCTGCCTGCTGCGATGAAAGCTCAAGCGAGGCTATCCCCTCAATGCACCCTGATATTGCGGATAACTGTTTTAAGGCAAGGCTGTTTGTTATATTAAGGAAATTGCCTGCTATCCATTTTTTCCCCGCCTGATCCGCGGCTCCCGCAAGGGCTGTGCTGTTAAGCACAATCTGATTACATCTGCTGTTTTTAATAAAATCACAATATTTATTCTCAGCTTCCAGATCCATAACTGCAGGAAAAACCGGTATAAAACTATCATCTATTTTTATGTCAGGGTCAGAGATTTCAAACATGATTGTTATCTCGTTTCCATAAATGGATTTCAGCTCATTTGCCGCGGAAAGGCTTTCAAGATAGACAGCGAGAGTAGTTTCCCGCTTCTGTTTGTGAAACTCATCTGATGATTGCGTGTTGTTGTTATATTCTTTTAAAAAAAGATCTTTTCTAGCTGACTCAATTGTTCCCAAAAGTTTTGCAGTGCAGCTTCTCCTCGCAAGGTTAACCTCTTTCGCCGGGATAAAAAGATCCTCATCCCATTTTAAAAATACAGTATCTGCAAGAGTAAAGGGAGTATTGCCGAATCTTGAAAGCTGTTTTATGAAACTCTCCCTGCCGGCCGGCGCTTTTCTTGAGAACGACAGTGTCCCAGGTGATTCATATAAAACCTTTTTACCATGTGATTCGAGCTTGAGGCGAAGCGGTTTTCCCTCTTCAGCTGATACTCCGGCTGTAAGAGGGATTTTTCTGAAAGAGATATTATTTATGCTTTTTTCCGCCTCACCTGCGGAAAGCGCCGGCCTCTGGGCAAATACGGCATCCCCCCTGTTTATCTTTCCGTCAAGTTTTCCCGTGATTCTTATTTTATAGCTGAAACCTGCCCTTGCCCCAGCCTGGTCAGTTTTTGCATACCTTATGGCGCGGGGATCTTCTGATTCCTCATCAGCGATCGCCGAGCAGATAAACTTATCTGGGTTTTCCTTGATTATAATTTCTGCCGGAAGAGGGGATGTAATCCTTGAATCAATAGATAATGTAAAGCTGTCTGCGGTATAGGATACGACAGTGGCAAACTGTCTCATCGAACAGTCAGAGGGCGAGTCCGCGAACATTCCGCTGTTTACGTTATCAGAAAGATATCCATCAGTGAAGCCGCGGTTAAATACCCCGTCAAGCAGCTCTTCTGCCGCTTGCTTTTTTACAATGTTATCAGGATCTGATACAAGCTTTTTCCAGGCCTTTACCGCAGAGTATACATAGGCAGGGCTTTTGATCCTCCCCTCAATTTTAAGCGAATCAACTCCGGATGCTATGAGATTCTGCGCATGAGCAAGAGCGCTGTTGTCTTTCATATTAAGGAAATATCCTGTATTACTGTTTTTCCTGTAAAGCCTTCTGCAGTTCTGCTGGCACAACCCCCTGTTGCCTGATGTTCCTTCAAGAAAGGAGCACAGATAGCACTGCCCTGAATAAGAGAGGCAGTATGAGCCGTGAACAAAAACTTCGGTTTCCATTTTCAGGTTATGGGCAACAGCAGTAAGCGCTGTTATCTCATCCCTGTCAAGTTCCCTGGCAAAATTTACGCGCGATGCGCCGCACTTTGAAAGAAAATAAACCTGCCCTTTCGTATGGGTTGTCGCCTGGGTTGATATGTGAATTTCCGCCTCAGGATATTGTTTTTTAAGCAGATAAAGAACACCCAGATCCTGTATGATAAACCCCTTTATCCCCGCGGTCATGGCTGTATCTATAACCTCAAGTACTCCAGGTATTTCCTGCTCCGTGATAAGGGTATTTAATGTGAGATAAAGTTTTATCCCTCTTAGGAAAGCTTCTGATACAATTGCCGGGAGATCTTCGCCTCTGATATTTTTTGCCCTCTGCCTCGCGTTGAATGAGGGAAGGCCGAAGTATACAGCATCAGCCCCTGCCGCGAAAGCTGCCTTAAGGCTCTGGATATCTCCCGCGGGAGAAAGGATTTCAGGTTTTTTCACGCTGTTAAAGTTATACCAAAGCGCTCTTCATTTCAATCAGCACAAACGCTCTTTAGCGCGATTTCAAAAAAGCGAGGTTACAGCCTTTGATGAAAAATCAAGAGAGAGGGGAGTGAGTGATACCATTTTTTTTACATTCAGTGTGTGAGCGTCTGTCCCCTCATCATGCTCAACCTTATTTATGCTTACCTTGAGCTTTGATACACGGGAAGAGGAAGTACCGTTCTCAACCAGGTTTTTATAATACGGCTTGTCAGTAAGCCTTGTTATTTCCGCGGCTGTAGACTCAGAAGCTCCGGAAGGTATATCAAGCTTTAATATCTGGAAATTGCTGAATCTCTTTTTTTCGCTGAATTTCGTGATATACTTTTTCAAAAAATAGATTGCGCTTTCCCAGTTCTCTTCCCCGTAATGGAAATGGTTGTCAAGAGAAGTCTGAAGAGATGCGGCAATCGCGGGTATACCTATGGATGAGGCTTCAAAAGCAGCGCCGAGAGTTCCTGATATTGTCACATCTGAACCTATATTTTCCCCGTAGTTTATCCCGGAGACAGCAAGATCAAACTTTACACCCCTGAAAACAGTTTGAAAAGCCATTTTAAGAACAAGGGCAGGTGTGCAGTCGATATGAAATGCTTTAAACTTTTTCTCTTTGTAATTAATTACAGTCTCATGAAAAAACTCATCCTTATCTCCGATAAGGCTTCTGCCTGACGCAGTTTTCTGTTTGGAAGGGGCAGCGATAAAAAGATTTCCATATCCCGATGCGGCTTCCGCCGCCGCGGCAAGTCCGGGTGAGAAAATGCCGTCATCGTTTGTAACAATTATATTCATGATATCCTCCCGGTTGGAAAATGATTGCCTTTAAAAACCCGCACCGTAAAATCAATTTAAAAGGCCGCATGGAAGAGGGAGCTGGACTGTAAAAAGCGTGATTGAAAAAAACTCTCTGCCCATCCCTTTCAGCGCAGGTTTTTATTTTTCCTGTAAAAAGACTCATTTATTATTTTTCCGTTTTTCTCGCGGCTTTTTTGCTCCATGAATTCAAATGAAAGTTTTTCAAGCAGCTTGATGGACGGCTTGTTGTCAGGATCTACTATAGCCCTTATCTGTCTGCCTGATCTGTTTTCAAGGTCTTTTAAAAAAGCGCTCACTGCTTCGGCCGCATACCCTTTCCCGTGGTATTTTTCATTGAAGTGGTATCCTGTAAACCAGGAGTCGTTTTCCAGTTTAAGATAAAGAACACCGATAATCTTTTCTTCGGATTTAAGCACTACACCGAATTCTTTTTCCAATTCTTCGTTTTTATAGGCTTCAATTATATCGTGAATATTCTGTTCCGCTTCTGTTTTTTGAATAGGAGAAAAGTCATCATATTTTGAAATCTCCGGGTTTCCGAATATTTCAAAATAATCAGAAGCATCTTTTTTTTCAAGCTTTCTTATCAGCAGCCGTTCTGTCTCAATATCCATTTATCGCCTCAGTTAACGCAAATATGGGTTAAAAATCTGAATCTTTCAAGTGAAAATTGAATCAAAGCGGCTGCTTTCTGTGTTTATTTAAAAAGGAGTGGCCTCTCTTGAATAAGGCTTAAACCGGGAGGGGGAAAATGTATAGAAAATTTAAAATATTATCAGCCTTTATGCTGTTTCTGGTAATTATTGATAAAACAGCACCCTATCCAGTTCGTAATTTTGATCTTCCGAATCACCATTCCTGTCATGATATGAAAATATATTTTGACAGGGCTGACTTTGAGAAAGATGATGAGAGCTGGTTTTATACTGTTTTTATGGGTTTTGACTCTCTTCCTGCCACAGAGCGGGATGCAGCTGAAACAGAGCTGGCAAGGCGGTTTGGAAGCTGGAAAATGCGGCAGATTGAAAACAAGCTGCCGTCAGCAGATATTGAAGCTTTGCTTGGGGAAATTGAGGATAAAAATATTAAATACCTTTATGAAACAGAAAATGAAAAGCCTGTTTTTGACAGCAGAGGGGATCCTCAATTTAAAAAAATATCAGGACTTGAGGAAGATAAAAAACTATGGGATCAAGAAATACGATCAGCATTGAACAGGATATTTGAGGAGTGGGAGCAAAAAGCCTTTGTTGTCTGTGATGAGCTTTCTTTTTGCCCTGAAAATTTCCCTGATAATTTCTTTTATAATTTTTCTGGCAATTTTCCTGAGGATATTGATAAGCGTATTGCTGTTTCTTTCAGAGAATACAGGGAAAAAATAAAAAAGGAATTTGAATACATCTTTACTGAAACACAAAAAAATTTTTTAACCAAAAGAAGTTTTGACAGTTTTTCACTTAAAAAGAAAAACGAAAACAACAGCGCATCATCAGCTGCCGGAGATGTTGTTTCAGAGATTAAAAAAAGCCTTGCAGAGGCAAAAGATATCCTTAAAAAAGATTTGAATTTAATATCAGCCCTTCCGGAGGAAAAAATTGATACCCGAATATCTGCCTGGGAAGAAAATTTTAATACTGAATTCCAAAGAGGGATAAAAAAATGGGAAACTGCAGAAAAATCATTTTTAACAGAAAGGCTCCGCTGGGACTATGATGCCAGGGAAAGCTATATAAACGCGGAAGAAAAATGGGATAAGGAGACTAAAAACCTGATAGCAGCCAGAGACAGCTGGCTTTCTGAAATGACCTTTATAATGGAAGAGGGAAGGGATTTCTGGAGAGAGGAAAAAAATAATTTTTTAGAAAGCCATGAAATTTCCCGCAGACAGTTGGAAGAGGCTTCCAAAAAAGAGATAGAGAGGTTTTCAAAAGAAGCGGATATGCTGTTATCAATATACAGGAAAAACCGCTCTCTGGAAGAAACTGCATCAGTCAACATATCCTGGCTTAAAGGTGAAATTGACAGGATAAACAGATGGAAGTGTGATAAGCAGTCTGAGGCAGATCGTTATGGCAGCGGGATCAGGAATATAAACCGCGAAATTGATGCATGTAAAAAAAGACTTGAAAGTGGAAATAAAGACAATAATAACAGTGATGATGAACACCGCGGCGGGAGTTTTAATATTTCGCATATAATCGCGGCCCGTTTATTAACCGGCAGGATTACCGAGCTCGAAGCGCAGCTGCCGGACCTTCAATTGAAATTCAGCAGGGCTTTTAATCAAATCCATTTAAAAGACGGGGAACTTGCCGGCTATGTTACAGAGCATGCTTACTGGAGCAGCACCGCCGGCAGCTGCAGAGAGGCTATGAATAGCGCCGAATCAGAATTACTTTCCCTTGAGAGGCGGATTGAAGAGGGGCTGTACGGCAGGGATGAGTTTGAAATCGAACTTGAGCTGCTTAGGGAAAAACAGGGGATGCTCTGCCGGCAGCTGGAAATTGCACAGGCAGTTTATGATTATTCAATTGATCATACATCGCAAAGAGAAAGAAGAGCAGACTCTGAGGAAAATTACAGGGCAGCCCTTGTTTTGGCTGGTGAGTGTGAAAAAAAATATAATCTTCTGATTGATGAACTTGACCTTCTTTTGACAACTGGATTAGCCGCAGGTGAAGAAAATATTATTGACAGGAAGAAAAAGCTTGAAGAGGCAGACTTTATTTATCAGGAGGCAAAAACAGAATATGAAAACAGCATGGAGCTTTTCCGGCTTAAAGACTCAAGCCTTCTGCAGTGCAGTATTGAAAACTTAAGGGAAGAAATTGATTCTTTTTATGAGTCAGAAAGATATGAAGCGTGGAATGAATATTTTTTGAGCAGGGAAAAAAGTTTGCGTGATGAGACAGCTGAAAACTCTTCTGAACTGCTTGCTGATCTTCTTGGGCTGTCTCAATTTGACAATGTTGAAAATCTTGAAACTGCTGTTGCCAGAAGAGACAGCCTATACATGATAGAACCTGATTTCAGCGATCCTGCAAGTATCAGTGATCTTAAGATAAAACTTTCCCTTTTGAAAATTGATATGGAATCTGATAATTTTAAATCATTGGAATCCTGTGTTCAGGAAGAAAGAAGCGAAGATGCCTTGTTTTATTGGGAAAAAATAAAGCTTAATGAGGATTGTATTGTCCGCGGGAAAGAAACTGCAATCGCATTGCTTCAGGGGGATTACATTGAAAACCCTCTGCTGGCCTGCGGCAGCGCAGATTTTCCAGGTGACGAAATATCAACAAGAGATTTATTGCTTCTTGATGCTGAAAGAGAAGCTGTTTCAATCTGGCGTCCCCTGTCATCAGCTTATATTGATTCTGAGAGGAGCCGGCTGGCAGCGGAGTTGCGTGAAATCCTGGGGATAATTGAGACTGATGATGAAATAGGCAGTACAGTCTGTTTTACTTCGGGGCTTGAAGATGAAGAAGATATAACAGAGCTGTTTAACCTGGTTTTTGATGCAGGGGCGCCTGATTATATTGTTGAAATTCTGATTAATATGGCTGCGCTTGAAATAAGATTGAAAAATATTGAGATAGTATCTGATGTTTCTGAAGAAATTGATGATACAGGTGCGGTAAATGCCGCAAAAATCTGCATGGAAAAATCAAAATATATCAATGAAGGATACAGGGAAAAAACAAGTCTTGAAAAAATACTTCTCTTGTCTGTTGCCTCCCTTTCTCAGGATGAGGCTCTCCTGTCTGGGTCAGGAAATGAAAAAAAGAAAAGAGAGTCTGCACTGGCTCTTGAAAAATCAGCAGCAGCAGTTTTAACAAAACTCGCCTCGCTTGAGGATAAACTGGTAAATCTTGAAAATGAGACAGCAGCCTCTTTTAAAAACAATGTAGAGTTGCTTAAAATAGAGCTTGAAGAGAAAAAATCAATCTTTGATGAGGCTCTTTACGGTTATGAACAATCGCTGTCTGATTTTACCTCCCTTGCCCAGTCATACCAGGTTAAAAAGAGTGAGGCAGATAATGCTTTTACTGAATACAGGGACGCGTCGGAAAAGCTTCAGCTTGCTCAGGAAATTATGGATTTTGCCCTCTCTCCCTACCAGCTGCCGGAGACAGATCCGCTCTCTGTTCTGCAGAAAAGAAAAGAAGAATATGAGAGAGCACGCGATCTTTATGAGACAGTAAAAAGTATCATGGATAGTGAGAGAAAAAAAGATTATAAGGAAAGTTTTGACCCTTTTTATATCGCTCTTCTTGAAAAAAAAAGTGAAACACTTGGCTCTCTTAACTATCTGTCTGCCTGCGCAGCACAGCTTGGGCGCGATATAATGATTTTCGAGGAAAAAGCAGGTATTTTGTGTTCGCAGATAGCAGACGCAGTAAATGAGCTTTTCAGGTTTGACTCCCGGTTTGTTATCCCTGATGATGGGTATCATGAGATTACTGATTTTACAGGATGTGCAGATAAGGCGGCATCTATAAGCGCATCAGAAAGATATTTCGCGCTTCCGGATGCGGACAGTATTTACAGCAGAGATACCTGGTCATGGATGAAAAGTGTTTTCAACAGGGGAAGTGTATCTGGTTCTGAAATTCTGAGAAACTTTGGAATTGCTTTTTACAGCGAATACAAGGATAAGGTAAATGTTGCTGTTTATTCAGATCAAAACTACTGTACACTGAAAAAGGGGAAATACGCGGACTGTAATCCTGAACATTATACAGATGCTCATGCCGCATCAGTTCTTGAAAACATTAAAAATGACCGCAACTTTTATCTGCCATATTGTTTTTTCCGCACCATGATGCTCTCAGGCAGGATTGCTTTTGATACATCATTTATTGGCAAGGATGCAGGCCATATTGCCCATGATTATCTTTGGGATGAATCGAAAAAAGAGGAAAAAAGGATAAAGAAAAAACATCCCATAAGTAATTTTTTCAAGAGAACTGCATCCAAAATGAGCACCATGCGCCACAATATGGCAGATATTAATGGGAATGAAGAGAGATCAATAATATCTCATTCTGCTGCTGAGGGATTTGAAAAGAAGAAAAAACTTGATGCCTGTAAAGAGAAGATTGCAGAACTTACCGGAAGAGACACTGAAACCGGTTCTGTTATATCCTTCAGTTCAGTTGCCGCAGGAATGGAAAAAGCAGCAGGGAAAGCTCCGCTTAATACCGGCAGTTGCTTTTTAAAAGATCTTGAGGCGTTATATCTGGAAATGGATGATAAACACAAAAGCAACTGTTATGCGGCAGCTGAACAGCTGGTTTTTGAGTATGAGAGAAAAATCGCTGAACTTAATGAATCTCTTTTTGCCCGTGCTTTGTTTCTTGAGTCGCAAAGGGATGAGAGAATAGCGAATCTTCGTGTTTTGAAAGCAGATAACAGTGTCTCTGCTGATGATATCAGGAGGGAATATATAGATCTCTATTATAACCCTTCATGGAGCATGAAAGAAGGAGCGTCAGGTGAATATGAGTTTGTAAAAGAATCTGCTTTTGTTGATTTTACAGGAAAGGAGAGGCTTCTTGCCTCGGGAAACAGCTCTGCAGTAAATCTTTTAACCGCATGCATGATAAATTATATTAAGCAGAAAGAAAAAACAATGGAATCAGAATATCTGCAGATTCAAAAGGGAGAAAGCAAGTGGCAGGAGAGAATGAGAGAGCTTTACAGATGCGGCACATCTGAATGGGAAAAGAGTTTTGGTGAATTAACAGGACAAAGAAAAAGATGGCAGGAAGAATATTCGGCTGCAGCCTTGAGAATGGAAGAGCTCTGGAGTAAAAAATACAGTACTCTTGTCTCTGGAAGAAAAGAGTGGATAAATGAATTCTCTAGCGCCGCAGCCAAAGGCGCAGGTGAAACTCTTGCTAAAAAAACCGGCCTAAGGGTTGATGAGCTGATTTCAGCTTCTGATTTTATCCTTATTCCAGACTTAAGAACAAATGAGGTAGATCTTGACAGTATTGTAGTGGAAATTACAGATAATGATCTTTTAAGCTCTCTTGCTGAAACTGCGAAATATCATACTGCGAAAAGCAAAAATGAAAAAATATCAATCTCCTCATGTCTGCCTGATCTATGCATGTTTACTGGAACTGCCTTCGCAATTGAAAATTACCAGAAAAATATAACTGAAGAGATCAGGAAAAGGGGAGCTCTTATAACAGCGCTAAAAACAGCAAAGATAATTACTGAAACTGAGGATGTTATAAGAAATAATATTGATACTGCAAATAAATCTACCGGGAAACAGTTGTCTGACACTCTTGAGGGAAAAGGATACCGCAGGAGAGGCAATTTATTTTCCCGCAGCGCAATTATTGATATTTCACTTTTAGGCGGAATAGAGAGCGAACGGCAGGAAATTGAAGGATACAGGTATTTTTCTGCTCCAGGTTTCGATCCTGGAGTTGATCTTGGCAGGGATTCGCTAATATCCTCCGGGGCGCATGAGATAGAGCTCAAAATCGAAAAATCAGGAAAAAATCTTTCACGGTATGCTGAGCTTGTTTTCGGGAAAAAAGAATCAGGCGATTCAGAAAAATGGATAGGATTTGATCAGGCTTTTCTGGAATATACAAAAAGAATGGAAGAGCGGTATAAAGCTTCAAGCCGGTATGAGGAATTCAAAAATCTGAAAGGGCTTTTTTATATCCATCTTGGTTATGCCCCTTTGATGAATGAGAAAAAACCTGAAAAAGTAAAGAAAGAAGGGTACGGCGAATATGGAAGGATATATGAACTCTTTCTGATAAACGAGGCGCGGCTGGGTAGGGGGCTTGCGGCAATTGAACAGCCCTGGTACAGCCAGAAGATGTGGGATGATGATAAAAACAATGATGGTAAATCTGATACTCTTATCGGCGCACCAAGCGCAAGAAGCGCAGCAGGGATTGCCATGAGTATCGCATCGGGAGGAGCGGGGCTTTTTACCTCTTTGGCCCTGAATATGGCAGATGACGCGGTTTTTACAGCGCTTGATGTTAAAAACGGTATTACAGAGTGGGATGAAGGGCTGCTCTGGCTTGGAAAAAGCAGTGCCTCAAGTTTAGCCTCAGCTGCTATCGCAGGAGCAGGTAGGCCTGCGTATACTGAAAGCAGCTTTATATCTGCAGCCGCAAAAGCCGGCTTAAGGAGCAGCGGATCAAACCTTGCTTCAGCAGGAATAAATTCTTTTGCTTTGAATTCAGATGGGTTATACTTTGACTTAAATGATTTTGGAAAAAACAGTAAAAACAGTATTCTCGGAGCAGGGGCTATGGCAGGGTATATAAGCAGTATGGGATCTGCGGCGCTTGACAGCGGGCTTACAGGATTTTACGGTGATTCACTTAAAAAAGGGAAAGCACTTGACAGCACAATCGCATCATCTGCCGCATCGCTTTGGGAATATGGCTCTACCGGAAAGACAACTCTCAATCTTCTTAATTCTTCTGATTTCGGCTTTGGCAATACCGGCCTTCTTGAACTTGGGATCGGGGACGGGGGAAGTTTTTTTGATATAGGGATGGAGGGGCAGAATGTGAGCGACTCAAATCTGGCAGCTTCCGTGAAAGGCCTTGATGTATGGCATCAGAATGCACGAATTTACGCTTCCAGGGAAAACAATATCAGGGAGAATGCTGTAAGCATGAGATCACTTTATTCAAACAGGCAGGATAAGGCTTCAGCTGTTTTGTATGAAAATTTCCTCTCCGGCAAGGATAAACTTCTTCTTGATGATACAATTGAGGGGAGCGCGAAAACACTTTACAACGAAAGCCGCGGAGGAAGGGATATTCTGGTGAGAAGCAAAGGAAGCGGTATTTACAGCTCACTTGAGCTTTCTGTCCTTCTTGGACATGAGGCTCACCGGGACGGGATAAACAGAGGCAGCGCCGCGCAGATGGATGAGACTGTAAAAGCGGTTTTGGCCCACACGCTTATGGCAGGTGATATCGGAAGAGAGTATAAGGGATTTGCTGAAAGCAATCCCCATCTTGCCGCGGAAGTGAAGCTGCTTTATCTTGCGCTTGAGAGCGGGAATGCTTATCTGTTTGACTCCTATGCCGCATCTGCCTATAACAGGGACAGCGACAACTATTTTCCCGATTTCAGGGATTTCGGCCTTAAACAGAACAGCGGCACTGAGAACAGCGTAACAACGCTGGGGTATGATGAGAGTGAGGTTAACGGTGAGCGGTTTGAGGTGCAGTATCAGAAGTATTTGAAATTTAACAAACTGCAGGAAAATGAATTTGGAAAGGAAAAATTTATTGCTCTGTGGCAAAATGAAGAACAGATAAGAGATGCATATAAAATTAAGCTTTACAAAAATGAATCAATATCAAAGGCTGGATGCAACCTCTATACCCTCCTTTACATGCAGCAGACTCTTACCGGTAATAAAATAGAAGGAAAAGAGGCTAACGAAATCCTTAAAAAGGAAAAACAGTTTGCAGAGGGTAATCTCCTTCTTACAGATTCAAGCAAAGCGCTTGGTATCCTTACTGAAGGGAAATACAGTTTCAGCTTCAAAACCCTCTCAACAGAGGATTATTCAGATAACACTATTATCAGAATGCTTGAAGAGGGAAAATATTCAACCTCGCCTGAATCTGTCCGTATATCTACAGGTACCCATTTTATGGTACTTAAGGATTTCAAGACTATAATTGATAAAGAGGGAAGTAAAGTTATATCTGAAATCGAGGTGTTAAACCCGCTTAAGGGGGGAAGGACAATCTACAGAGGAAATGAGATAAAAAGGTTTGATTTTTTCAGGGCTTATAAAAGCAAATCTTATGCTGATGAGATAAAAACTCTCTTTAATGGAGAAAACAATTTTACTGCAAGGAGTATTTATGCGAATTTCAGGTAAAATAATATTGGTTTTGCTTGTTTTAACCTATTTTCCTTCACTTGTTTTTTCTGATGATAATTATAATATCCGCAGCAGATACAGTTTTCTTGCAGAAAACAAATGGAAAGGGGAAAAAATATACCATCACAAGGATAATATATTTGAGATAAAACCTTTCATTCAAAAAGAGGGATCAAGGCTTTTCAAGATACGGAGGGAAGGGATCAACTATTACCTTGAAGAGGTCCATGATGAAAAGTTTTATACTCCTTATGCAAAAAATCAAAATGGATTCAAAATTCTTGAACTGAGTACCGAAATCTATAAATGGGAACATCTTATAAAGTTCAAAGATGGGGAAGAGCTTCTTACAACCCCTACAATGTACCGGGTCTTTAACGGGAATTATAAACGGGACACTGACCCCCTCTATGGAGACTGGGTCTTTGAGCAAAACTCAAAAGAATATCACGAATACAAAACAGTGCGGGGCAGCTATCAGTTTCTCATCCATATCCCTGATTACGATGAAGCATCCCGCTACAACGAGGAAGGGTGGCACTACCTAAGATATGTTAAGGAAAATGAGTTTGAAACAGACCCCTCTTTTCCTGATGCAAGGTTTAAACTGATGGTTAAATCAAACAAGGAACTTGTCCTTGTCCCCCAGTTTTTAAAGCACGACAAGACAGACGGAATAGTCTTTCTTCACCCTGCACCCAAGGAACCGCCTGCCCCGTAGCCGGAGCATCACCTCCTGAGTCGTGAATCAGCCTGTAAAAAATTTGATTTTCATTTCCATATATATTATTTTTATATCATACCATATTAGTATTATATAGGAGTGTTTATATGGATTTTTTATTACCAAAACTAAATTATAGCTTTGATTCACTGGAACCTGTCATTGACGCAAAGACAATGGAGATTCATCACGATAAACATCACGCAGGATATGTTAACAACCTCAACAATGCTGTAAAAGGGACAGAATGGGCTGGAAAAAGTATAGAGTTCCTGCTAAAAAACCTCGGCACCATTCCCGAATCAATCAGGGAAGCGGTAAGAAACAACGGCGGCGGCCATGCAAACCACTCACTTTTCTGGACTATCCTTGACAGCAGGGGGGGAGGCGAACCGGACGGAAAACTTGCTGATGCTATCAGAAAAGAGCTTGGCGGATTTGATTCTTTCAAGGCTTTGTTTTCCAGTACAGCGGCATCAAGGTTCGGATCAGGATGGGCATGGCTTGTTACAAAGCCGGACAGAAGCCTAAGCGTATATTCAACGCCGAACCAGGATTCACCCCTGTCAAAAGGCGATACCCCTATCCTGGGGCTGGATGTATGGGAGCATGCCTATTATCTTAACTATCAGAACAGGAGGCCGGATTATATAGCTAACTTTTTCAAAATCATCAACTGGAAGCAGGTTTCTGAATATTACAGACTGTAATATGGGGATGTAGAAAAATCTGCCCCGGCGGAAAATGCCGGGGTTTATATCTTGTATGCAGTTTGGAATGATGAATTTTCAGATATTAAACTCAGGAATAAGCTCAATTATATCCTTGATCGGCATCAAGTTCGGCCGTGCCTCAAAAGCGCGCCTGTTTTCCAGGATGCTCCTTGCGGTATTTACCATTGCCGGGTACGCGCTTCTTATAAGCTGGTTCGCGTAGATAATTACATTCACCCCTGCTTCAGCAAGTTCATTTTCATAAATAGTATCGTAGCTTGTAGGAACTGCTATAAGGGGAGGATGGTCTTCTATCCTGCTGTATTCTGAACAGAATTCAAGTATTTCATCAGCTTTTTTTTCCCTTGAATGTATCATTATCCCGTCCGCGCCAGCATTAATATAGGCTTTTGCGCGCTTTACCGCGTCATCCATCCCCTTGGAGAGAATAAGGCTTTCAATCCGCGCGATAATCATGAAATCGTCTGTAACAAGAGCCTGTTTTCCCGCTTTTATCTTTGCGCAGAAATTTTCAGCCGTATCCTGCATCTGCTCGGCTTCTGTTCCGAACAGGGAGTTCTTCTTTAGTCCTATCTTGTCTTCAATAATAACCGCTGATACGCCGAGCCGCTCAAGAGTACGTACTGTATAAACAAAATGCTCAGGTTTGCCGCCTGTGTCCCCGTCGAAAATAACAGGTTTTGTGGTGACCTCAAGAAGGTCGTTGATATTCGCGATCCTTGAGGAAATATCAACTGCTTCAATATCAGGTTTGCCTTTTGCTGTGGAATCGGTAAGGCTGCTTGACCACATACCGTCGAATTCACGGATTTCCCCGTTTACTTCCGCCTTAAGGTTTTCAGCAATGCATCCTGTAAGGCCGTTGTGTGCTTCAATAATCCTGACAAAGGGTTTACTGCTTATTAATCTGCGGAGCCTTGCCCTTCTGAGGTCTGGTGTTGTGCCTATTTCACGCAGCGCCTTGTTGAGTTTTGTCGATGAGATACCCTGTGTATACGGTATTTCAACAAGGGTCCCCCCCCATTTATCAAGTGTTTCAATTACCTGCTGCCTGGTCTCTCTCTGCACCCCCTCCTTCCAGTCATCGCCGTGCACCACAAAATCCGGCTTCAGCTTTTCCAGGTTGGGCCTGTAATCCAGTGATTCCTGCGGAATCACACCTGTGACTCCCTTTAATTCCTCAATAATGATTCTTCTCTGCTCAAATTCAAGGTAAGGCAGCCTTTTGTAGCCTGCTATCGCCCTGTCTGTTAAAAGCCCGATATATACTTCTCCGAGTTTTGCCGCTTCTTTTATAATATTGAGGTGTCCGGGATGTACAAGGTCGGCGCTCATCCCGACATATACAGTCTTTTTACCGTTCATATAATCTCCTTTTTGTCATCTGATAAATACTTGATAAAATTATTTTTCTGTGTCTGCGGCGACACTGCCGGGCGGCCGAGGTTTCTCCTTGCCCCTCTTTTGACCCTTATTTCAAAAAATGCCGGGCCGTCTGTTTTTCTGATTGTGTTAAACGCCTCTTTTATTTCGTTTTCATCTGATGCGCTGATTACGGTTTTATAGCAGCATGCCCTGGCTATAGCGCAGAGGTCAATTTTACCGGCTGCAGTCATCTGCCCCCCGACGCTGTCGTGCGCCGCGTTGTTAAAAACTATATGAATAAAATTGGAAAGGGCTGATATCCCGTTAACCGCAAGACTTCCCATATGCATTATGACAGCTCCGTCGCCGTCAAAACAGTATATTTTTCTCCCTTTATTTGAGGCGGCAATGCCGCAGGCAATCTGCGATGAATGGCCCATCGAGCCTACTGTAAGGAAATCCGGATCATGGGACAGTCCGTTATTTTCCCTGTACTCATAAAGTTCCCTTGATATCATTCCTGTTGTTGATACAATCGCACAGTCCTTTTCTGCAAGCTCAGCAGCGAGAATTACTGCTTTCTCCCGTAAAAGGGTGCCGGGTTCTTCACTCTGTTTTTCCCTGGTGTAAGGGGCGAAAGTGTTTTTTTTAACTA